>JBHADT010000151.1:0-11597 GCA_041855205.1 Bacteroides sp. | reverse complement strand
GTAAAAACATAATTCAATGAATAAGAGACCTAAAAAAAGAATAACAGACTGGATAAAAAACGATCCTCAACTACAAAGATGGTGGGAAAAAGAGTTTATGAACTCCGGACAGGAAATCGATCCCGAGTTGTCCGAAAGGATGTTCAAGCACATAAAAGAAAAAACAATCGGAAACACCCGAACCGCACGTTTCAGCCGCATGAACTTCTTGAGATGGGCTGCCATCATTTGCCTGCCTCTTTGTATCGCATTCTTCATTTACAATCAGACCGGTTTCTCACAAAAACTCTCTAAACCCGTTATAGTCAAAGCTGCCAAAGGAGACAAGGTAAGCATAGAACTCCCCGATGAAACGGAAATCATCTTGAATTCCGCTTCCCGGCTGAGCTACCCGAATGACTTCGGGCAGAAAATCCGGCATGTAGAACTCAGCGGAGAAGCATACTTCAAAGTATCTCCCAATGAAAAATTTCCTTTCATCGTCCGGGCAGGAGGAGTGGAAATAAAAGTGTTAGGAACTTCCTTTAATATCACTGCTTACGAGGAATCCGAAGAAACAACCATTGTACTCCTTGATGGGAAAGTAGAAGTATATGCACCGAATGAAAAGCAAACGATGCTTCCCGGAGATAAACTGAAATATAACAGAATGTCGCATCTGATAACTACAAACAAAGTAAACTCCAGCAACTATATAGGATGGACTACCGGAAAACTCTATTTTGAAAATGAATCATTGAAAGATATCATACAAGCCTTAACCCGTATTTATGATGTGAAAATTCACTGTAAATCAGAGAAGCTCCTCAAAGAGCATTTCACAGGAACCATACCGGCTGGAGATATACGAAAAGCTTTAGAGATAATAACGCTAACCTCCGGTTTCAAGTATAGCATGGAGAACTCCACAATTATATTAACGGAATAATAAGTTAATAAAAGATAAATAATAACCGGGGATAGGATAAGAGCATCGAGGTTGCTGTATACTAATCAAACCTATAATTTTTGATTTATGATACACGAGACAACCTCTTTGAGGTGCTTCCGCACATTTGCCGGAAATTACAGAAAACAGAGTTTATTACAACTCATATCTTTTTTATCGCTACTTTTTTATGCATCGTTGACTGCGCATTCCCAGATCACGATCAATCTTAACAAAGAGCCGTTAAGAAGCGGTTTGAAACAGATCGAAACGATAAGTCCCTACAAGTTTTTTTACAACGAAAGCTTACCGGATCTGAATCGAAAGGTATCGATTAATGCACAAAATGCAACGATCGACCAAATCATGCAACAGCTTCTTACAGAAACAGCACTCTCTTACAAACAGGAACAGGACAACATAATTGTTCTGATCCGAAAGACATCGCAAACAATCAAGCCTACCAAAAAAGTGAGTGGGATTGTCGTGGACGATGGGAACATTCCGATTATCGGTGCCACAGTCTCCATAAAGGGAACTTCAAACGGTTCCATTACCAACCTCGACGGCGAATATACATTGATGGATGTTCCGGAAGATGCGATCATCTCTTTTTCCTACATCGGATACAAAACCGTCGAACTTAAAGCCGGCAATGACATGGCCTTAGCCAAAGTCGTACTTACAGAAGACTCGAAGATGATTGAAGAGGTGGTAGTGGTAGGATATGGAGTACAAAAGAAGAGCGATGTTTCCACCGCCATCTCATCGGTAAAAGCAGAAGACATCGTAAAGACCTCAGCCTCTGACTTCCGGCAAGCATTGGCAGGAAGAATGCCCGGCGTACAAGTGACTCAACCCAGTGGTGACCCCGAAGGCAACGTAAGCATAAGAGTCAGAGGAATCAGCACGGTAAATGCCGGGAGCGACCCGCTCTACATAGTAGACGGCGTACCTGTAGAACGTGGCTTTGCCAACTTGAACAGTAACGATATCGAATCTGTAGAAGTACTGAAAGATGCTTCTTCCGCTGCGATATACGGCAGCCGAGGTTCAAATGGAGTTATCATCATCACTACCAAGCAAGGACAAACCGAAAAGGTGAAAATTCAATATGATGGATATTACGGTCTGCAAAATGTATCGAAAAAACTCGATATGATGAACGCATACCAATTTGCCAAATTTGCCAAAGACGGTCACGACAATGCTTATATCGACTCTACACCCGGAGCCTCTCCCAATGACCCAAACGGCATGCGTTCTGCCACATGGGCACGTATACCCACTGAACTTTTCCCTTATCTGAACGGTGAAAAAGGACTCACTGACACAGACTGGCAAGATGCCATATTCCGTACTGCCGACACACAAAGTCACAACATTTCCCTCTCCGGACGAGGAAAAAGTATCGGATACTTCGTTTCAGCCAATTATTACGAGAAAGAAGGAATTGTCATTAATTCGGATTTCAAGAAGTACAGCATGCGAATGAACCTGGACGGACAATACAAAAAACTGAAATTCGGTGTAAACTTCTCACCTTCTTACTCCACATCCAATCGCGTAGACGCATCAGGAGTTAACGGCATAGTGCAATCCGCATTAATGATGCCTCCCGTATGGCCTGTATATAACCCGGATGGAAGCTACAATTATCAAGGAAACGGATATTGGAGAATCGGGAATGACTATCAACATAATGCCGTTTTGAATCCTGTGGCAATGGCAAACTTACAAACCGATGTCGTGGACAGAATGGCTATCGTGGGTAAAGTTTTTGCAGAAATCGAACTCTACAAAGGGCTGACTTACAATGTTTCTTTCGGTGGAGACTACTATGGTTCTCACAACGATACTTATCGCTCGTCCAAATTACCTCTATTAGGGCACAATTATTATAATACCCCGTCTAATCCGGTAGCATACAGCTCGTCCAGCTTCTACTTCAACTGGTTGATTGAGAATAAACTCAACTATAATACCACTATCAACAAAAATCATTCATTGAATATTGTCATGGTGCAATCGGCACAGAAAGAAACCTACAAAGGAAATAATGTCACAGCTTCCGACTTTCCTAACGATTACATACAAACAATTACAGGAGGTACCGTAACTCAAGGTAGTTCAAACAAGACCCAGTGGACAATTGCTTCGTATTTAGCTCGTGCTCAGTATAGCTATAATGGAAAATATATGTTCTCCGCCGCCATACGGGCCGATGCCTCCTCACGTTTCGGAAGAAATAACCGTTGGGGCTACTTTCCCTCTGCATCAGCTGCATGGAGAATCAGCGGAGAGGATTTCTTTATGAATATCAAGGCACTCTCTTTCATCGACGATTTTAAGTTAAGAGCAAGTTATGGTGTCACCGGTAACTTTCAGATAGGCAACTACGACCATCTTTCGCTGATGGCTCCCGATGACTACATATTAGGCAGCGGAAACGGACAAATAGCACGAGGTTATAAGCCGAACACCATAAAGAATGAAGATTTAAGTTGGGAAAAGAATGCCATGATAAACGCAGGAATTGATTTACAGATGTTCAACGGATTACTGGGAATCACTGTGGATTACTACAATACGAATACCAGCAATATGCTTCTAAATATTCCTGTACCACACCTTACGGGATATAGTACGGCCTTAACCAATATCGGAAAGGTAAATAATCGGGGATGGGAAACAGGTATAACCTCACAAAAGCATTTCAATAATGACTTCGGTTATTCCTTTAATGCCAACTATGCTACAAACACCAATGAAGTAAAAGCGCTTGGTCCCAGCAACACGCCCATTATCTCGACCGGCAGTGTAGGACATGCTTACTACATGACCACAGTGGGTAAGCCCATAGGGAGTTATTACTTGTTAGTGCAGGACGGAATATTTGCCAACGAAGAAGAACTGAAAAGATACCCTCATTTCAGTAATACCCGTCCGGGAGATTTCCGTTTTGTGGATGTAGACGGAGACGGAGTAATGGATTTGGATAAAGACCGGACAATTGTAGGTAACTACATGCCCGAGTTCACATATGGTTTCGGTGGAAAGATTTGGTACAAAGGTCTCGATTTCGACTTCAACTTTCAAGGTGTACACGGAAACGAGATTCTGAATCTTAACAGAAGATATATAGACAACATGGAGGGTAATGTAAACGGAACGGTTATTGCTTTGAATCGTTGGAAAAGCCCTGAAAATCCGGGAGACGGACTCACAAACCGCTCCAACAGGAAATCCACCGGATACAATGGGCGCACCTCTACATGGCATATTGAAGACGGTTCGTACCTGCGATTACAGAATGTGACTTTGGGTTATACTCTCCCAAAACAGTTGACAAAGCATTTCTCTATCGAGAAACTGAGAGTATACATCTCTGGGCAAAATCTCTGGACTTCCACTAAATACAGCGGGTATAATCCGGAGGTGAATGCTCGTCCGAGTAATTCACTTTCACCCGGTGAGGATTATGGAACCTATCCGCTTGCCAGAACTTTCCTATTCGGCTTAAACATTACCCTTTAATCACCTAAAAATAATCGAAAGAAATGAAAAAACATAGATTTTCTCTAACATTAGCAGTGGCAGCATGCCTATCGACAGCATGTACGGACAGTTTCTTCGACTTGGAGCCAAGTGACAATGTCACTACCGATAAAGTTTATAAAACAGCCGAAGATTTCGATATCGCTGTCATCGGTTGCTATTCGAAATTGCAAACGCAAGTTTCATTTTTCACGGAACTTTGCGAATATCGCAGTGATAACCTCTACCTAAGCGCTCCCACAACGGGAACACAAGATCGCTATGACATTGACAGATTTGCGGACAAACCGTCGAACGGAATCTTGCAAGATGCTTGGGCAAACTTCAACAACGGAGTATATCGTTGTAATCTTGTGCTCGACAAAATAGACTCCGCGGATTTCGACGAAAGTTTGAAGAAACAGTATAAAGCTGAAGCTCTGTTTATCCGCGCATTGACGTACTTCAATATGTATCGTTTTTGGGGCGGCATTCCTATGACCGACAAAGTTGTAACCATAGCCGAGGCTCTTAAAATAGGTCGAAGTTCCAAGCAACAAGTTTATGATTTCCTGACAAGAGACTTAACCCTGATTATCACTAACAATATGCTCCCACAGTCTTACACTGGAGAAAATACGGGACGAATCACCATGGGAGCCGCAAAAGCTCTTTTAGGGAAAGTGCATCTGACTTTTCATCAATGGGAAGCAGCCAGAGACGTCTTATCTCAGATAATCGGCAAGTACGCTCTAATGAAGACACCTGAAGAGGTCTTCAGCGTAGACAACAAGATGAACGACGAAATAATCTTTGCCGTTCGTTTCAACAAAGACATAGAGGGAGAGGGACACGGTTTCTGGTTTTCCATCGCTAATCTGACAGACAACAATAATCAGACTCAAAGTCTGAAAGGATGCTATACAGATGATGATAAACGGAAAAAACTTATTGAATACGTCAAGGTAGAGAATAGAGTATGCTTAATGAATAAGTTCAAAGACACGAGAAACACCACCTACAACACCGTGGGGAATGATCAAATCATACTTCGTTATGCCGATGTATTGCTCATGTATGCCGAAGCTTTAAATGAAATAGGATACAGCAGCTCGCAAACATCTGCCGCAATGACTGCTCTTAACGCCGTACACACACGTTCATGTAATTCTGCCATACAGATAACAGAACTCCCTGATAAAGAAAGGTTCCGCAAAGCAATCATGTTGGAGCGCCAACGTGAGTTTCCTTACGAGGGACAACGCTGGTTCGACCTCATAAGAATGGGAGGAGTGCAGGAGGCAATGAAAGCCGAAGGGCACGAGATAAAAGAGTACCAATACTTATACCCCATTCCCAAAACAGAGTTGGAACGCGTAAACAATGAACAGTTATTATGGCAGAATCCGGAATATTAATCTCCTTTCGCTAAACTTAAACTTATAAATAATGAAAAAAGTTATATATAGCCTGTTGCTGGCTACATTCACTATCGGTTTCATTGCTTGTGAAGAGGATCTGCCAAGAGCCAACTTCAACTTGTATGAATTAAAGTCCCTGACCGCGACTGCCGGAGACATGAATATCTCTCTGAAATGGGAAGATTACGAAGAAGCAAAACCCAATGAATATCTTGTCATATGGACAGTTGGAAATAATAGCGCAAGCGGTGGGCAGTTAATAGTGGAAGCCGGACAAAAGAATGCCGTCATTGAGAATCTGGAAAACGACATCACATACACGGTATCCGTACAGCCTCGCTATCCCGAAGGACTTGCCGGAAAAACTACGGTAGGATGTACTCCCAAAAACGCGCGCTATCCGGTAAACAACTTCAAGGCTTCAGCCGGTAATGAGCGAGTGCGACTTAACTGGGAAAAACCGGTAAGCGATTTGTTTACAACCTATCGCATCACGGTAACCCCCGGGAACAGGGTCATTACTTTGGAAGACAAGTCGCTGCAATCCTATCTTGTAGAAAACCTGACAAATGGCTTGGAATATACTTTCAGCATGGTGACAGTATACCCAACCGGCAATTCCCAACCTATAGAGGCTAAAGCCACCCCCGGAGTCATAAAGCCCATTCTGACAAATGATGAATTGGCTCTTTGGGAAGCAGCCACATTCGCTTGGAATGAAATGTATTTCATGGCGGGCGAAGTACAAGCCGTTCATTGGGATTTCGGAGACGGTACGATTTCTACCGAAAACACTCCGGTACACGCTTATGCTCAAACAGGAAATTATACTGTGACAGTGACGGTGACTTATACGAACAACGTAACGGAAAAGGCTGAAAGCAATGTAAGTGTAGTTCCTTATCGCTGGAGTACTACAGACCTGAACTTCGGTGGCTTGAGCGGATACGTAAAAACATCCAATCCGGTTTTCTCTCCTGATGGTAAAACAGTGTATATCCCTACCTCCACCCCCGCGGGACATCTGTTTGCCATTGATGTTGTCAGCGGACAAATAAAATGGAGTTTTGCTATCAACAAAATCACTTATGGCGGCGGTGCCCTGGTAGATAATAACGGAACGATATATCAGTGCGTAAGAGATAAAACCATAGACAATGTATATGCCATCAATCCAAACGGAAGCAAAAAATGGTCTTTGCTTTTAGATGCTCCGATAGGCGCTTTTCCGGCCTTGTCCGCCGGCAATATTCTTTATTGCCTTACCAATAAGAGTACACTATACGCCATACAAAGCAGCGACGGCACAATTTTATGGGAACAAGGGTTGGAAGGCTCCACCGGGAGTGCTTTAGCCATCGACAAAACAGGTAATATTTATGTGGGAACAAGCAGTGCCATCTATGCTTTCACCCCTCAAAAAGAAGTTCTTTGGAAACTCGATAATGTAAATGTCACCGAACAAGGTTCTTTTGCTCTTAGAGGAGGTTACTTGTACGCTACCTTAAAAGCAGGAGGCGGACTAATCGCCGTGAACATGAGTACGGGTAAGCAAGAATGGACGTATAAAAACGCCAAAGGCGACGCTTATTTCCCCATCATTGATAAAAACGGCGTAATCTATTTCACAGAAAAAGGAACGAATGTATATGCCATAACTCCCCAAGGAGAACTCAAGTGGAAGAAAGATATAGGGTATGCACTAACCTACAATGGAGCAGCCTTGAGTTCAGACGGCATACTATACGTAGGAACCAATAACGGAAAGAAAGTAGTGGGTATCGACTCTGCAAACGGGGAGATAGTATACGAAGAAGTAAGCGGACAGCAAATCATGTCGTCCGTATCCATAGGTCCCGACAGACGCCTGTATTTCGGCACCATTGGTTCGGACAACATAGGCTCGATAAAAGCACTTCCTATAGACAAGGCTCATGAAGCGGATTCCTGGAGTATGCGAGGTAATAACCTGCAAGGGACCAACCGCCAAGATAAATAAACAGAGGTATGTACTTTAAATAAGAAAAAAATGAAAATCAAACATATCATATACATTATATTCTCTTGCATATTGGTGATAAGCTTCACCGGCTGCGATGACAACGAGAATAACAGTAGAGAAACCGGACATGAAGGCATTCTCGACAGGCTTTCTGCCGAGGTAAATACCATGACCCAAACGCTATGGAGTACATCTCCACTCAAGCATGACACCAAACGCAATGATGCTTTCAAGCAGATACAGGCATATGCAGATAAATGCTTAAGCAGCTACTTCAGCATCTACCTGAACAGTACCGAACAGACAAGTCTTAATATGGAAAAAGCAGACCCCATATTGGTGTATTATCGCAGTGCTTTCGACCGTGTGTTGGAGGAACTTAAAAACACTACGGCAGAAAACGGAACAAGTCATATATGGCAACTCTATAATATGGGATATATAGTTAAAACGCCTTCCGGATGTTTCGGGATAGACATCTCGCACCGATGGGCAAAAGAGTTGGCTCCGTACATGGATTTCCTATGTGTTTCTCACAATCATCAGGATCATTACAGTACCGAACTGATAAACGAGATGATGGCATTGGGAAAACCGGTTATCTCCAACTATCTGCAAAACGACTCATACCCGTATACATCCAAAACCCCGGCCGATTACAGCATCGGCAAGTTCAAAATTCACACAAGCATTACCGATCATAACAACTCGGGGCTGTCAGACTTTGTGAGTGTCTTCTATATTGAATGCGGCGATGATAGCGGAGACTTCAGCCTGATACATACGGGCGATTCCAATTTCAGGGCAGAGCAGTTTACCAACATAGGTTCGCATGTGAGTGTGTTGATTCCACGTTATGCACCCAATGCGCTTACCGAAAACAATATCATCGGAACCGGTACAGGACAGACTACTCCGGAATACGTGCTGCTGTCTCATATTTTAGAGTTGGCCCATAGCGACACCGATTCATCGAGATGGTCATTGGAAATGGCTTTAGAGCGTGCCTCAAAAATCAACTGTGAACAGACTTACGTACCCATGTGGGGCGAAAAGCTCACTTGGAAAAACGGAAAGCTGAACTAACACCGGTGACTCGAAACTGCAACTACCACTCTTTAAAGAAGAATCATAATGAAAAAGATAGGTTTATTACTGTTGCTTATCTGCGCCCAGACAATTTGGGCGCAAGATAAGGCAAATGAGATAAGAAACACACTGCTTGACTGCAACTCCGCTCAATTGTTAGTAGTGGCTCACCGGGGAGATTGGCGCAATGCACCGGAAAACTCGTTGCAAGCCATACGAAATTGTATCGAGATGGGGGTAGATATGGTAGAAATAGACCTTAAAAAGACCAAAGACGGACACCTGGTTCTTATGCACGACAGGCTTATAGACCGCACCATGAACGGTAAAGGCAATGTCGCAGACTATACGTTGGATGAACTTAGGAAGTTCAGGCTTAAGAATGGTGCAGGTATCAAGACCCGCCACCTAATTCCTACGCTGGAGGAGAGTATGCTTTTGTGCAAAGGGAAGATAATGATAAATATCGATAAAGGCTATGAATATTTCAGGGAAGTATATGAGATACTGCAAAGAACCGGCACTACAGCGCAATGTGTAATGAAATCGGGATTTCCCTACGAAAGAGTCAAAGCCGAACATGGAGATTTATTGGATAAGGTCATTTTTATGCCGGTGATAAATTTACAGAAGGAAGGAGCCGAAACAATGATCGACGAATATCTGACGCATTTGAAGCCGGTTATGTTCGAATTGGTCTTCGACAAGGACGGAACCGAGGTACAACGTCTCATTAAGAAAATACGCGACAGTGGTTCAAGAGTTTTCATCAACTCTCTTTGGCCGGAATTATGCGGCGGTCACGACGATGATCTCGCTGTGGAACAACGACAGCCTGACGAAAGTTGGGGATGGATTATTGAACAGGGAACCCGACTCATCCAAACCGATCGTCCTTTACAATTATTAGATTACCTCCGCAAAAGAAACCTGCACGATTAGAGAAGCGATATGCTAAAACAGATTATTAATTTCTACAGGATTTCACAGCCGAAACCTTGTAGTAAAGAGTCTTTGCATCAACAATCCAAGCGCTTAAAACGCTTACAATGGTCAACTTTTCTCTCTGCGACCATCGGATACGGACTTTACTATGTTTGCCGTTTAAGCCTGAATGTGGTGAAAAAACCGATTGTCGAAGAAGGTGTTTTTTCAGAAACCGAATTAGGAATCATCGGCTCCGTACTCTTCTTCACTTATGCATTGGGTAAATTCTCCAACGGATTCCTTGCCGACCGCAGCAACATTAACCGTTTCATAAGCACAGGATTATTGGTCACCGCACTTATCAATCTATGCTTGGGTTTCATAAACTCCTTTATCCTATTCGCCATACTTTGGGGAGTCAGCGGTTGGTTTCAGTCGATGGGTGCCGCCTCATGCGTAGTAGGTCTGTCTCGTTGGTTCACAGATGAGAAACGGGGAACCTTTTATGGTTTTTGGAGTGCAAGCCACAACATAGGCGAAGCCACAACCTTTATTTTCGTAGCCAGTATAGTTGGTATTTTCGGTTGGCGATACGGTTTTCTGGGAGCGGGTTTGGTAGGGCTCGCCGGAGTGGTGATTTTACATTCTTTCTTCCACGATACTCCGGAAAGCAAAGGATTGCCTGCCGTAAACGTTCCCAAAGCAGAGAGACAGGGATTAAATTCAGCTGAAACAGCTGAGTTCAATCGCGCTCAAAGAAGCGTTTTATTAAGTCCTTCAATCTGGATTCTGGCTCTCAGCAGCGCATTCATGTATATCAGCCGGTATGCTGTGAACAGTTGGGGCATCTTTTATCTGGAAGCGCAAAAAGGCTACGACACTTTGGATGCAAGTCTTATTATCTCAATCAGTTCGGTATGCGGTATTGTGGGCACCGTATCCTCCGGGTTGATATCCGACAAAATATTCGGTGGAAGACGCAATATACCCGCACTCATTTTCGGTTTGATGAACATTGCAGCCCTTTCTCTTTTTCTCCTCATCCCCGGCGTACATTTTTGGCTGGATGCTTTGGCAATGGTGCTTTTCGGACTTGGCATCGGAGTTCTTATCTGTTTTCTTGGCGGTCTGATGGCAGTAGACATAGCTCCCCGGAATGCTTCGGGTGCAGCCTTGGGTGTAGTGGGTATAGCCAGCTATATAGGTGCCGGAATTCAAGACATGATGAGCGGCATCCTTATCGAAGGTAATAAAAGCATTGTAAACGGAGTGGAGGTATACGACTTTACTTACATCAATGTTTTTTGGATAGGTGCGGCTGCCTTGTCCGTACTGCTTGCATTGCTGGTCTGGAATGTTACAGGTAATAAAAAGTCGGTAAGATAATCTTACAAAGGAAGATTCTGCAAGCATGTATGCCCTTGCAACCGGGACAGATACGAGTCTTGAACTCATGCCCCGGTTGCAAGGGCTTTTTATCAGCCATTACGCCGGTGCGGAGTAAGAAATCAGTCCCCAAATCATCCTCGAAGCGGAGTAGCTTTCGCCCACTGCGGACAACGCCCGGGTGTGTCTGCAAAATATCCGGAGAACGACACAGGTACGGTTCCCGAACCGAACAGACGTGGTACTCGAACCGGATGGGCACGGTTCACCGAACCACACGGGTGTGGTACGGAGATGTTTTCTCCCG
>JBHADT010000150.1:0-48455 GCA_041855205.1 Bacteroides sp. | reverse complement strand
GTATCAAATCTACGAAAAAATCCCCTGTCGGACATTGTCTGACAGGGGCATTTTTATATTGGAATCAATGGGCAGGATTATTTTGGCACAAGGGGATAGAATCGCTTGGTTTTAGGGGGCATCTTACACTGGATTTTCCAAGATGTAATCTTGTTCACGAAGGAGGGCTTCCAAGCAATATCGAATTTCAAGAGGATGAAAAAGATGGTTTTATGTCAATAAGAGCAGGAGGTGCTCCAGAGTATATATTAAGGTTAGGAACTAGTTGGTTTTATCATTTCGTAGATTCTTTGAAAAACTCCAAAGAGATTTCTGAAATAGATGTAAAATTCTAACAATCTGTCACTTATAAAATAATCATTTGCCTCCCCCTATTTGCGCCCCTTAAAATTAAAAAGCTCCGAAAGTATTGATTTTCAATGATTTTGGAGCTTTTCTTGAGGTTCCTGGCGTAATAAGCTATTGATATACTGTGAATTGAAGAGATAAGCTAACTTGTTTACTTTGACCAAAAAATACTGTTTTCTTCAAATTTTGTATATCATAGTGTTTCATTGTTTGTCAAGAATCTTAATCCTATTTTTAATCCTTGATAAATTATATGCTGAGTAATATTTTTATTATTTTTGCAATAATGTTTTAAAAATCAATATTATGATTAATTGTATATACTGTAGCACTGAACTTCCAGAACATGCAAAATTTTGCTATAAATGCCAAAATCAAATTGTTTGTTTAAATTGTAATACAACGTTGTTTAAGAACTCTTCTATCTGTATATCCTGTGGAGAGCCAATAAAAAATAGAGTTGTTACAAATGATACTGCTGTCAATAATATTGAATTCACTGAAAATGAGAATGGAAAAACGTTTAAAGCATCTTTTACTGATACTGTAGCAGGAAATGTTGTTGAGACATTCGCTCAGTTAATGCCTTTTAAAAATTATAACTCTAGTAAAGCGATTTCTCAATCATATGGTAATAGTGCTCAAAAAACGATAGAAGATGTAGATGTTGTAGAAGTTTCAGAACCTTCTTTAGCCCGTCCTGTACACGCACCGATAAAAGATGGTAATGAAGATTTAGCTATCTTGGAAAAAATATTTAAAAATAAAAATGGGATTATTAGTATATATGACTCAAGAAAAATAAAAGCTAAAGGTAAAGGTGATTTTGTCACTAAACTGTCTCTTCTATTTTTATATTATAAGAAGCAATTAGGATTTAATGAAGTTGACAGGGAAGAACTTAATGACTTATTAAAGTCAGAAAATTTATATGATGGTAATTTCAGAAAATGGCTTGCTAATTGTCGCAATCTTATCAATAGTGATTCTATAAATTTAGAGCTTTGCCCTGAAGGAGAAGAAGATGCTCAGAAATATTTAAAAGAATCATTAGACCCAACTACTCTTAGCACTTGGAGCCTAACCAACAATTCAAAAAAGAATAATATAGGGAGTAAGACATCTGTACAAAAAAATAATATTACAACTAAAACCTATATTGATACGCCTAACATTGTTGAAGAAGATTTTCCAACCCTAAATGACTTAGTTATAAAAGACTATCCTAAAGGTGAACCAGAATGGATTCTTTGTTACGCTTTTTATTCTTCTAATTTTGGAAAATCAAGATTTACTAAAGATGATATACTTAAAAAGTATCGAGAAAATAATAGATTTACTGAACAAAGAGGTAAAAATTTTAGACAGAACTTAGGCTCTTGCATAAAAAAAGATTGGATTAAGTCTGTTAATGATGAAAACGCTGAATTCGTAATGAAAAAAGAAGGTTCAGAATATGCATTACAAGTTATTCTAGGTAACTCCCAAAGTAAAGAGAGAAAGCCAGGGAAACGAAAAAATAAAGCTGAACAAATAGACGAATGATTTTATCTATATTATGTTAGAGTTAAAAGATTTTATTGGAAAGGTAGACAATTTCAGAGGGATTAAAGCCTCTGAACAAATTGATTATTTTGCTTACTACTTTTCTATATTTAAGAATACTGATTATTTTGTTCCAACCCAAATATCGGAAGCTTTTTCTTATTTACGACTGACACCTTACTCTAATATACCTAAGTATCTATCAGATAACGCAAATAAGAAAATTAAAGGTAAAAATTTAAAGTTTATAAAGACTAAATCAGGTTACCAACTTGAAGGAAATTATGAACTAGAATTACGAAGTAAGATAAAGTTAGAAGAAGAAATACCATTCATTAATTATAAGATAGATACTACAAGTCTAACTTGGAAGCCTAGTGATATTCCATTCACTAACAGTAAAATTCGGAAAAATGCTGAATTTTTCGCAACTCTGTATTATTTATTTTACCACTTGGAAAATAGTATACGTAAATTTCTCATTCAAAGATTAACATCTTTACTTGGTGGTACTTGGGAAAGTGAAATTATATCAAAAGTCGATTTAGTTAAGGCTTGTGCAATAAGAAAAGAAGTAAATCTTTCAGAAATGCTTCCCGAAAGAGGAGATAATATCTTATATTATTGTATGTGGGATGATTATGCTAAAATTATGTCAACCTATCCTTCTATATTTAAAATAGTAAAAGAAAAAGATGAAGTTCTTGCTCATCTTAACTCACTTGGGAAAATTAGAAATGCAATAGCTCATAATGCTGTTACAATTCCTAAAGAGTATCAAGATGAATTAACTATCTTCCTGACAAAGTATATAAAAATACTAAAGAATAATGAATGATAATTTAAAATCCAATTTGTTTCAAATATTTCCGTGAAGTTAAGCTACAAACCTGTGTATTATATTCATCCTCCAATATTTGGAGGATTTTTTTTATGTTTCGATTATACTTTTCAACTAAAATAGGAATTTCATCTTTGACAAAATCGCTTTATATATGCAAAAGAAAAAGGATTAGGACTAGATGAATATTTTAATTTTGTTTCGACAATAAAAGAAGAGAAACTAGAAGATGAATGGTGGTTATATATATATACGAACTATTCAAAATACACCCTACAAAACCAGTTTTTGCTGATATTGAATATAAAGATTTTTATATCCAATTTTTTAAAAAAAGATGCTGAAATTACGTTTCTGAGATAATTATTAGTTGAAGAAACCCCTTAAATTACTGGAGAATCATTAGTTTTAATCCTAAAAGCAAAAATCCTTGTAACCATATACTGAAATTCAGTTAGTTACAAGGATATTAAGAGGTTCCTGGCGGATTCGAACCGCCGTACACGGTTTTGCAGACCGCTGACTAAGCCACTCATCCAAGGAACCGATAATCACAATGTGCATTTGTTAATGCGGGTACAAAGGTAATACTATTTTTTGAATATCCAATACTTCTGCCCAATTCAGCTTCTTTTTTACAAAATCTCGTATTGTATGCAAGATGTTGTTCATAGATACACATCCTCTTATGCTATCTTTAGCTCATTCTTTACTTGGCAATGCGGATAGAGACCGTAACAGAAAAACTATCGTGTTGATTACACCTTTAGGATAGTGCATGTTGGCTCTGACAGATATTCTGAGAGTAACAGAGAAGGCCATCGCAGTAGTTTTGACCTGAATTCGGGTAATTTCCGATACATTCGCCAGAGTTCCTCTCCTGGTAGACTTTTCACCTTTAAGCCATGATTGATAGTAAGTATGTTATAGGATGAACGAAGACGCTTTGGCACTACACCCGCAGGCTCCGGGAACCGTGCCCGTTCGGTTCGAGTACCGCACCTGTACGGTAAAAGTACCGTACAGGTGTCGTTTCCTGAATATACCATGGGTGTGTCCGGGGCAGAAGGAAATCATTCCCAATCTCATTGCGCTACATCAGCTTGCATGCATCATGATCCAATCAAAGCAACGGGTGGGCAGGATGCCATGCAGCCACACGAGAGGTTTTGCCATGAAACCGATGAGATAACGTGTTTTAGGGCGTGAGGTGTTGACGGCTTTGGAGATGGCTTTGGATATGACCATGGGGTCGGACATCATATTGCCTGTATATTGCTTACGCATTCCTTTTGCTGTCTTTGTTGCCTGTCTCTCGTATGCGCCGCCCTTGGCGCTCTCCTCGAGATGATCGGCTGCAATGAAGCCCCAAGGAGTCTTGATACCTCCGGGTTCGATGATGGATACATTGATGCCAAATTCTTTGGTTTCCATGCGAAGAGCGTCGCTGAAAGCTTCCAGGGCATACTTGGTGGCATGATACCATGCTCCGAAATAGGTAGTCAGGCGTCCGCCCATGGAACTGACATTGATGATGGTTCCTCTGTGTTGCTTACGCATATGAGGCAACACTTTCTTGATGAGCATGGCCACGCCGAAAAGATTTACATCAAATTGTTTGCGTGCTTCCTCCAACGATACATCCTCGATTGCACCGAAAGAGCCGTAACCGGCATTATTGATAAGAACATCAATTCTGCCTTTGCTGTCGATGATGGTTTTTATAGCTTCGTCTACCGAAGCATCATCTGTTACATCCAATTTCAATGGTATCACGCCAAACGGCTTGAGGTTGTCCATCTTTTCTATTCTGCGTGCCGCCCCATATACTATGTGCCCTTGTTTGGCAAGCATCGCTGCCGTCTGATAGCCTATGCCGCTGCTTGCTCCTGTAAGAAGAATCACTTTCTTTTCCATTCTATCTTTTAAATTTGTTGTTATTTTTGTTTCTGATGATGCAAATGTAGAGTGATAAAATGAACACAGAGTGTTCTGAAGAGCAACAAAAGTGGTATTAATCCGTTGTGATATGAAAAATGCCACTTTTATCCACGTATGGAACATTGAAACAGAGAAGGATATGCCGAATTTTGCAAATATGAACCAAATAAAGTTTGACTATAAGGATGATAACATCATGTTCCTCACCGTTTTTGAGGAGATAGTCCGGTTGGACACTTCCTCGGTGGAAGGATACATGATACTTGCTTGCAACAAGGGCAAGATGGATGTGGACGTGAATGGCTCGAAGCAACATCTGGAGGCTTTCGAGGCATTGATACTGCCGCCTCGTACCCGGCTTAGCAATTATATGGTAAGTCCTGAAGTGAGGTGCGACTTGGCACTGATAACTACGGAGACGGTGAAACGCCTGCTTCAAAATCATATAGAGGAGTGGGAGCGTTGCATCTATATCAACAAAACCAATCACATCGTCACGGACGAACAATCGCGCCGGCAGTTCATTTATTATGTGGGTATTCTCTCTTTCAAGATGGGGCAGAACAATCGGCGTTACAACAAAGAGGTGATTCAGTCGCTCATCAGAAGCATACTCTTTGACTATTTGGAGATAATGATGGAAACAGTGCCTCAAATCGAGATGGTAACGACCGACGGTCAGCACAGGGTGCTTTTCAAGCGTTTTCTAGAATTGCTGACAACCCGTCGCGTCAAGCATCAGCTTGTGGATACCTATGCGCAGGAACTCTGCGTGTCGCCCAATTATCTGACCAAGGTATGCCGGGGAGTGACAGGTAAGACCGCCTTGCAATGGATCAGAGAATATACCGAGGCTGACATTCGCTATTACTTGCTCAATTCCGACATGAGCGTGAAGGAGATATGCGACAATCTTGGTTTTCCCAACCTCTCTTTCTTTGGCAAATACTGCCGGCGTGCTTTTGGTATGTCGCCCAATGAATTCCGGAAAAAGCAGAAAAGCTAAAATCCTATAAGAATTATCTTGGAGGAAGTAAAGGCAAAGAGATGTAGCTTCAATTGTTCATATCCTCCGAATAGAAAAATAAAAGCGTCCGAAACGGGATAATTAAAAAGATAAAAGGCAAGGGGAATTGCTTTTTCCTTAATTTTTTATTAAATTTGCAAACGGGGGTCCTCTTGAACTTTAATTGTGTTGTCAGCGTTATCTTCTTTGAAACTTTCGGTTAATTATAAAGAATGTCCGGTTAAATGAGGTTAACCATTTCGGAGTGTTAATTAGAGGATGTTAATTTTGTGACTATGAAAAAGTCAACAATCTGGATATTAGGCGTCGTAATGGGGCTGTCTTTTCTTAGTTTGCTCTATTTGCAGATAAAATACATAGAAGAGATGGTCAAGATGCGCAACGAGCAGTTTGACGAATCTGTGAAACGCGCCTTGATGGGAGCCTCTAAAGATGTGGAGTCGGCGGAGGTGGACAGATGGTTGCGCGAAGATATATCGGAAGCGGAAAAACGGGCGTGGGAACAAAGCGAACAAGGGAAATCGCTGATACAAACACATCGCTTTACGGTGACATCTCCCGATGGTTATTCTGCCATCGAACTGAAAACCATTACGGAAAATAATTCGGCTTTGCCCCGTGCGATGATTTCGCGCAAGCATGGAGTAAAGACAATTCCTCAGACTTCCCGTTCCTTGGCAGACCTTATTCGCAACCGATACCTTTATCAGCGTGCTCTTCTCGATGAGGTCGCATGGGAGATGGTCTATCGTGCAAGCGACAAACCTATTGAGGAACGAATCAATTTTAAGAATCTGGATCAATACCTCAAGTCCGGTTTGATAGACAATGGCATTGAATTGCAATATCACTTTAAGGTTATAGACAGAGACGGTCGTGAGGTGTATCGTTGTTCCGATTATACAGACGAGGGTGTGGAATATGCCTATTCACAGCCATTGTTCCTTAACGATCCTCCGGCGAGAATGAGCGTGGTGAAGATACATTTTCCGGGTAGAAGAGACTATATATTCGATTCTGTGAGTTTTATGATACCATCTCTGATTTTCTCCATCGTTCTTCTTATCACTTTTGTCTTTACGATTTATATCATTTTCAGACAAAAGAGGTTGACAGAGATGAAGAATGATTTTATCAACAACATGACTCACGAGTTTAAGACTCCCATCTCTACCATATCACTGGCGGCTCAGATGCTGAAAGACCCGGCTGTGGGGAAATCTCCGGCGATGTTTCAGCATATATCTACTGTAATAAACGACGAGACCAAGAGGTTGCGTTTTCAAGTGGAGAAAGTGTTGCAGATGTCTATGTTCGACAGGCAGCGGGCTACTTTGAAAATGAAAGAGCTGGATGTCAACGAAATGATAAACGGTGTCATCAATACTTTTACCTTGAAAGTGGAACGATATAACGGAAATATTGAGGCGGACTTGGAAGCGCATCACCCTTTTATCTTTGCCGATGAGATGCATATCACCAACGTTATCTTCAACCTGATGGATAATGCCGTGAAATATAAAAGACCTGAAGCCGACTTGGAATTGAAGGTGAGCACTTGGAACGAGGCAGGGAAAGTGATGATAAGCATTCAGGACAATGGGATAGGTATCAAAAAAGAAAATCTGAAGAAAATATTCGATAAGTTCTACCGCGTGCATACAGGTAATCTGCACGATGTGAAAGGTTTCGGCTTGGGGCTTTCCTATGTGAAGAAGATTATAACAGACCATAAAGGAACCATTCGGGCTGAAAGCGAGCTTAATGTGGGAACCAAATTTATAATAGCATTACCTTTACTAAAAAATGAATGATATGGACGAGAAGCTACGAATTTTATTGTGCGAAGATGATGAAAATCTTGGCATGCTTTTGAGAGAATATTTGCAGGCAAAGGGCTATTCTGCAGAGTTGTATCCCGATGGAGAGGCTGGTTATAAGGCTTTCCTTAAAAATAAATACGACCTGTGTGTGTTCGATGTAATGATGCCGAAAAAAGACGGATTTACTTTGGCGCAAGAGGTACGTGCAGCCAATGCGGAGATACCTATTATTTTCCTTACGGCGAAAACACTTAAAGAGGATATTCTGGAAGGTTTCAAAATCGGAGCTGACGATTATATCACCAAACCTTTCAGTATGGAAGAGCTGACTTTCAGAATTGAAGCGATTCTGAGACGTGTGCGCGGGAAGAAAAACAAGGAGAGTAATATCTATAAAATCGGGATGTTTACTTTCGATACGCAGAAGCAGATTCTGGCAACTGCAGAGAAACAGACCAAGTTGACTACCAAAGAGTCGGAACTCCTGGGGCTTTTATGTGCGCATGCCAATGAAATATTGCAGCGGGATTTTGCGTTGAAGACTATTTGGATTGATGACAACTACTTTAATGCCCGCAGCATGGATGTCTATATCACTAAGCTTCGTAAGCATTTGAAAGAGGATCCTTCCATCGAAATTATTAATATTCATGGAAAAGGCTATAAACTGATTACGCCGGAAATAGAATCTTGATTGTGCAATGCCCGCCATTGCAAGCAATGAGCGCTTTTTAGGGAAGCAGTGCAAAATTGGATTGAGTCTCTGATGCAGTTTCGTCCGGAGGTATATAAACAAAAGCGGGAGGATTTATTATAATATCCTCCCGCTTTTATTCTTTTATCTTCTTCGAAAGAGTTAATCCGTCAATCTCTTGTTGATGGAAATGTAAGAGATCAACCCTAATACGATGAGAGCAGCTGATGTACCTAAAATTGCATTGTTGTTTACACTGTTTGTGAAAGCACATGCAATAAGAATCACAACTCCCGCCAAAATCAGTACTAATCCCAGATTTTTCAATAAACCTTTCATGCGTGTATATTTAAATGATTATTAGATTCTATTTTGACACAAAGGAAAGCATAATTATCTAACATGCGAAATTATTTTTGCAAAAAAAGACTATTGTTCAAAATACTCTTTTAGAATGATATAATAATGAAGAACTGTATTGAGTTTCTTCTTTCGTTCATCCTGTTAATCCCTGGTGTTGAAAAAAACCTTTCGCAATACCTCCTGTCCTGTGTGTAGTTCCTTTACGCTGACACCTTTCAGGGCTTCCAGTAATGTCTGGTTGGCAATCAAACGGGCTTTTTCTTCCAGCTCTTTCCCGTCTTTGGTTAGATGGATGAGATTGGTACGTCGATCTTTCTTGTCAGAGATACGTACAACCAAATGTTGACGTTCCATATTGTCGATAAGGCGTGTCATACTCGGCTTGTCTTTGAAAGTGGCGTTGCATAACTCCTGTTGAGTTACACCGTCCTGTTCCCATAGGAATATGAGTACCGTCCATTGTTCGGGAGTAATTTCCAAACCTCCCTGACGGAAATTTCGATATAATTTCCGGTTGATGGCAGCCGATACCTTGCCGTTCAGTATGGCAAAGAGAAGTCGAATATCAAAGTTGAATTGCTCTGTCATTGATTATTGTTTAAACAACTGTGCAAAGTTAAATTACTTTTTGGACAAAACCTAAAAAGAACGAACGGAAATACATGGCTTATATAGCCATTATAACAATCTCTTTGTGAGTCTTATAACAACCCCATCGCTTTCTTTTGCTCTCCATGACTTCCCTCCCTGTCTTGTTAAGTGGTAGATGCAGAGGTGTTATAATATGGTTACAGAGGTTTCTTTAAAATTAGAACCTCGTTCGTGAAAAAGCTTTTTGTCCATTATAATAGAATATTTTATGCGATTTTGACATCTTGAAATTGCTTTATCAGCTATGTATCACCGTTATACCTATGCATATTTGTCTTCATATTCTTTGCGGTTAAGTTTTTATTGATTACCTTTGCACCGCATTTTTTAAACGAATTATTAATTCATTAATTAAACGAGTATGAATCAATACGAAACCGTTTTCATTTTGACTCCCGTTTTGTCTGATGTTCAGATGAAGGAAGCGGTAGAAAAGTTCAAAGGCATTCTTCAGGCGGAGGGTGCTGAGATCGTAAATGAAGAAAACTGGGGATTGAAGAAACTGGCTTATCCTATCCAGAAAAAATCAACCGGTTTTTATCAGCTGATTGAGTTCAATGCAGAGCCCGCTGTTATTGAAAAGTTGGAAATCAACTTCCGTCGCGACGAGCGCGTTATCCGTTTCTTGACATTCAAGCAGGATAAATATGCTGCTGAATATGCTGCGAAGAGAAGAAATATCAAATCAACAAAGAAGGAGGACTAATTTATGGCACAACAATCTCAATCGGAAATCAGATATTTAACACCTCCCTCGGTAGATGTTAAGAAGAAAAAATACTGTCGTTTCAAGAAGAACGGTATCAAGTATATCGATTACAAAGATCCCGAGTTCTTGAAAAAATTCTTGAATGAACAAGGAAAGATTCTTCCGCGTCGCATCACCGGTACTTCTTTGAAGTTCCAACGCCGTATTGCGCAAGCAGTGAAGAGAGCTCGTCATTTGGCGCTGTTGCCTTATGTAACTGACATGATGAAATAATAGGAGGAGGAACAGTATGGAAATTATATTGAAAGAAGACGTTGTAAACTTGGGTTATAAGAATGACATCGTTAATGTAAAATCCGGATACGGTCGTAACTATCTTATCCCGACAGGTAAAGCAGTGATTGCTTCTCCTTCTGCTAAGAAGGTGTTGGCCGAGGAACTGAAACAACGTGCTCATAAGTTAGAGAAAATCAAGAAAGATGCTGAAGCATTGGCTGCTAAGTTGGAAGGTGTGGCATTGACTATTGCAACCAAAGTAAGTTCTACCGGAACGATTTTCGGTTCTGTAGGCAATATTCAGATTGCTGAAGCATTGGCTAAATTGGGACACGATATCGATCGTAAGATTATCGTGATCAAAGAAGCTGTGAAAGAAGTTGGCAACTACAAAGCTGTTGTGAAGTTGCACAAAGAAGTATCTGTTGAAATTCCTTTCACCGTAGTGGCTGAAGAAGCGTAATTTTATTGATATAAGTTTAAAAAGAAAGTCCATCCTATCGAAAGAAGGATGGACTTTCTTTTTTTCTCGAAAAGATTACTTCTTTTTATCTGGGATTGCTTCTCGATGAATCTTAAAAATAAGCGTGAGAAGATGCTTTTTTTTTTCTATTGGAGTTTAAGGATGGGGATAGGAGAGTGAAGATTCAACATTATTGGAGAGGTAGGGATACAAAAAAAGTCTGTAATGCTTTCGCATAGCAGACTTTCAATTCTCTCTGAGTGTTGTTCTTATTCAGCTACAACTACAGATGCGCTGTCAACAACGGCGTTTGCAGTGCTGTCAGCAACTTCAACTACTTCTTCTACTGCTGTTACAGTGGTCAAAGAATCTGCTTCAACTTGAGCTTCTTCTGCTTTTTTGCCGCCACATGCAGCGAAAGATACAGCTACTACCATAGCTACAGCTACAAATACTGATTTTTTCATTTTCCTTTGCTTTTAAACGTAATACAATCTATTGCTTTATTAAAACCGCACAAAGGTATGTACTTTTTCAATACGTTGTTCTCTCAATACTCAACTTTTTTTATATTTTTTTTTGAAGAGAGCTCTTTTTTACTCTCTTTCGCATGTTATAAAACATGCTAATCTTCTGCTATACTGTTGTATAAGTAGCGTTTTATACTTCTTTTCGGGGTTTTTTCGAACTCATTCGGATAGAGTTGAATTTGACTGACTTTCTCATAAGTGGCCACGCTATTGTTGAGGTTCTTAAGATTCTCGTCCATAATGGCTTTAAGATTCTCATTCGGATTGAGTCCCAATGAATCCAAGGCCTCATAGTCAGGGTATACCAATGCTACCAGCTTTTTATTCCTCTCAATGACAAGGCTTTCTTGGACAAAAGGCATGTTATTAAGTCGCGCTTCAATTTCTTCAGGAAAAATGTTCTGACCGCTGGAACTTAGAATCATGGTTTTGCTTCTTCCGCGAATGTAAAGGTTATTATCTTCATCGAGTGTGCCCAAGTCTCCGGTACGTAACCAACCATCTTCGGTAAATACTTCGTTTGTGGCTTCCGGATTCTTGTAGTACCCTACCATGACGTTTTCGCCTCGCACCTGAATTTCTCCGATTGTTGCCTCCGGGTTTTCTTTATAAATTCGTGCTTCCATGATGTCAAGGACTTTGCCCGAAGACGAAGGTATAAACTTATCCCATGGAGCATAACTAATGAGCGGTGCACATTCTGTCATGCCATATCCTATGGTAAAAGGGAACTTGATGCGATGGAAAAATTCCTCTACTTCGGGATTGATGGCAGCCCCGCCTATGATGACTTCTTTGAATCGCCCGCCCAATGCGTCTATTATTTTTTTGCGAATCTGTCCGTAGATTTGTCCGTCCAGCAAAGGTATGTTAAGAGCCCATCTCATGGCCCGTTTGTTGATGGTAGGCAGGATGACATTCCTGTATATCTTTTCGATTACCAAAGGAACGGTGATGATGAGATTCGGTTTGACTTCCTCAAAAGCCTTCATCAGGATTTTGGGAGAGGGAACTTTTCCAAGCAGTGTGATGTGTGTCCCCACAGCTGTGGCGGTGAGGAAATCGAATGCACATCCGTAGGCGTGTGCCAAAGGAAGAAAAGAAAGCACTTTGTCTCCTTTTCTGAGCAATTCAGTGCGAATACCGAAGGTCACATTGCCGGCGAGGTTGTTGCCCGTAAGCATTACTCCTTTACTGAACCCTGTGGTACCGGACGTGTAGTTCAGCAACATCACTTTGTCATTCGAGAGTGTGGTGTACACTACATCCTCGCGTCGGAATCCGTTCGGATAGATTTCGTGCATCTCTTCATTGAGGTGTTTCAGGAAGCGATTCACTGTTTCTCCGTCCCGTTGGTGCAGACACCGGAAATCGGTCAGCGACAGCACGGCCCTGATGTTGCTTATGCGCTCTTCTTCCAGATGTTCCCAGATTGCATCGCTGGTAAAAAGGAGAACAGATTCAGAATGATTGATTATATGATGTACGTCGTTCGGGTTGAAGTCCTGCAATATAGGTACAACAATGGCTCCATAAGTGACCGTGGCCATGTATGATATGCACCAGCGGGCGTTGTTCTTGCCGATAATGGCGATCTTATCTCCGCGTCTCAGACTGCAATGTTTGAATAACAGGTGCATTTTGGCTATTTCCTGTGCCACCTGTCCGTATGTATAACTCTCATTTTCTCCATAATCGGTATAACAGGGAAGTTCCCAGTTTTCACGGAAAGAATGTTCGTATAGTTTGATAAAATTCTCTTGTATCATTGCACGGTTTTTGATGAATTGTGCAAAAGTAGGTATTTTCTGATAATTATGTATACCTTTGTCCAATAAATGTATTCAGGTTGTATGATTGATACCTCTGTTTTTCAAGATAAAAAGGCAGTCTACTATACGTTGGGATGTAAGTTGAATTTCTCGGAAACGTCTACCATTGGTAAAACTTTGAAAGAGGCCGGAGTGCGGACGGCACGTAAAGGAGAACAGGCGGACATATGTGTGGTGAACACCTGTTCGGTGACCGAAGTGGCCGATAAAAAATGCCGTCAGGCGATTCATCGTTTGGTGAAGCAGCATCCCGGCGCCTTTGTGGTGGTGACGGGATGTTATGCGCAGCTTAAGCCGGAGGCAGTGGCAAAGATGGAGGGAGTGGACTTGGTTCTTGGCGCTGAACAAAAATCCGATTTGCTAAAGTATTTAGGCACTCTTACCAAGGGGCAAACGGGAGAAGCCTACACTTCTCCGCTGAAAGATATCCGTTCGTTTGCTCCTTCCTGCTCCCGGGGCGACCGTACGCGTTACTTCCTCAAAGTGCAGGACGGTTGCGATTACCATTGTTCTTACTGCACCATTCCCCTTGCCCGCGGACGTAGCCGGAACGGTACGATAGCCTCGCTGGTAGAACAAGCACGTGCCGCCGCAGCGGAAGGAGGTAAGGAGATTGTACTTACCGGGGTTAATATCGGGGATTTCGGACGTTCCACGGGAGAGACATTCTTCGATTTGATACAAGCACTCGATAAGGTGGAAGGCATCGAACGCTTCCGCATCTCTTCTATCGAACCGAATTTGCTCACGGATGAAATCATAGACTTCGTGGCCGGTTCCCGCAGCTTTATGCCTCATTTTCATATTCCTTTGCAATCCGGTAGCGACGAAGTGTTGCGTTTGATGCGTCGTCGATACGATACGGCTCTGTTTGCATCTAAGATAAGAAGAATCAAAGAAACGCTTCCCGATGCTTTCATCGGGGTAGATGTTATTGTCGGAACACGCGGCGAGACGGACGAACTCTTCGAACAAGCTTATGAATTTATCCGGAGTCTGGATGTCACTCAGCTACATGTCTTTAGCTATTCCGAGCGTCCGGGCACACAGGCATTGAAGATAGAACACTCCGTGCCGCAGGAAGTGAAGCATCGTCGAAGCCAACGCCTGCTGGAGCTTTCAGAAGAAAAAACTCATGCCTTTTATGCCCGTCATGCGGGTCTTGTCTTGCCTGTGCTGCTTGAACGTTCGAAGCCGGATGCTCCGATGCATGGCTTTACACCCAACTATATCCGGGTGGAAGTTCCGCGAGACGAGTCGCTGGATAATTGCCTGCTGCCTCTCCGTTTGGGAGATTTCAATGAAGACGGCACTGCCTTGCGGGGAACGCTGTCGTGATGCTGTCGAATCGTTCCGTTGTTTCAGGAAATCGCATTCTTCTTCCGATGAAACATCGAGGAACCATATATATAATAAAGGTACGATAAAAGAATGAAGTCCAGATTGATTTACGGATTTATTTATGCCGGTATGTGGTTGCTGGCAATGTTTCCCATGTGTGTTCTTCATCTGCTTTCGGATGCACTTTATGTGTTATTGCGCCATGTGGTACGTTATCGTCGAAAAGTGGTTCGCACGAATCTTCGCAATTCTTTTCCCGAAAAAACTCAGTCGGAGCTTCTCCGTATTGAACGTCGTTTCTACCATTACCTTTGCGACTATATGCTGGAAGAAATTAAACTGATGCGCATCTCCCTGAATGAACTCCGCAAGCGGATGGAATACCGTAACAGCGAGGTGTTTCTGGAGATGATAGAGAAGTACGGCGGTATCGTGTTGCTCATTCCGCATTATGCCAACTTCGAGTGGATTATAGGTATGGGAGCCATTATGAAAGAAGGCGATTTGCCCGTGCAGGTATACAAACCGCTTCGTAATCAATATTTAGACAGGTTATTCAAGCTTATCCGTTCGCGTTTCGGCGGAATGAACGTCCCTAAGCACTCTACGGCACGGGAAGTAATCAGGCTGAAGCGTGAGGGGAAGCGAGTCGTTATCGGGCTGATAACCGATCAGGCTCCCAACAGCACTGAGGCACACTACTGGACAACGTTTTTGAATCAGGATACCGTCTTCATGGATGGGGGTGAACGTATTGCACGGATGATGGACTATCCGGTGTTTTATTGCGAGTTGGAACGGACGAAGCGGGGCTATTGCTCCGTCCGGTTTGACCTGGTGTGCGAAAAACCCGGAATCGCTCCGGAGGGGGAAATCACGGAAATATTTGCCCGTCGTCTCGAACAGACCATCCGTAAGGAACCTGCATATTGGTTCTGGTCTCATAAACGATGGAAAATGAAGCGAGATGCAGAGAAACCGGATATGCGTCCGGACAAACAGAAAACACGTAATTGAGAATGGATAAAACAGCCATAATCATACTCAACTGGAACGGATGTGAGATGCTCCGCAGGTTTTTGCCTTCGGTAGTTGGGTATTCCAAGTCGGATGCCACAGCCATATACGTTGCGGACAATGCTTCTACGGATGATTCCGTGGCTATGCTTCGTCGGGATTTTCCGGAAGTCCGCCTCGTGTTATTGGATAAAAACTATGGTTTTGCCGAAGGATATAACCGTGCTTTGCAGCAAGTGCAGGCGGAATATGTGATTTTGCTCAACTCTGATGTAGAGGTAACTGAAGATTGGCTTGCTCCTTTGATAACCTATATGGATGCCCATCCGGAAGTAGCAGCCTGTCAGCCCAAGCTACGCAGTTATCATCATAGAGACAGTTTCGAATATGCCGGTGCCGCAGGCGGTTTCATAGACTCTTACGGTTATCCTTTTTGCCGCGGGCGTGTGATGAGCCGGGTGGAAAAAGACCATGGACAGTACGATACGGTGGCAAACATTTTTTGGGCTACGGGAGCGGCGCTCT
The DNA here is from genome assembly GCA_041855205.1 of Bacteroides sp. GTDB lineage: Bacteria > Bacteroidota > Bacteroidia > Bacteroidales > Bacteroidaceae > Bacteroides. The sequence continues at coordinate 32,529 of JBHADT010000150.1, read as the reverse complement.
GTATCCGTCATCACGATTATTGTGAGGCGGGCGGCTTGGACGGAGATTTCTTTGCGCATATGGAAGAGATTGACCTTTGTTGGCGTCTCCGGTCACGTGGTAGAAAGATTGTGTGTGTACCTCAAAGCGTTGTTTACCATGTGGGGGCGGCAACCTTGAAGCGAGAGAGTCCCCGGAAAACCTACTTGAATTTTCGCAATAATCTTCTCATGCTCTATAAAAACCTTCCGGTGGCGGAACTCCGTCGTGTGATGCGTGTACGTGCCTGTCTCGATATGCTGGCGGCATTGAGCTTTCTGCTCAAAGGTCAACCAGCCAATGCCTGGGCTGTGTGTAAGGCACGGCGTGCCTACAATCGGATGCGTTATGACTATCTGTCTTCCCGTTCGGATAATTTGAAAAAGGCGACAGTGCTCATTATTCCGGAACGGTTGCCCGGTTGCCTTCTGACCCAGTTCTATTTATGGAGGAAGAAACGTTTCTCTTCCTTGAAATGGTTTTGAGCAACAGGCAGACTCCTGCACGCAGAGCGGGCTGACGAGTGAGAGTGATACGACAATGAATTGCATCGTCGCACGACGGTGAACCATCATAAGAAAAAAGAGTTGAACAATGGAAAAATTAGTTAGAAAGATAGGTCTTGTGGCGCATGATGCCATGAAGAAAGACCTTATTGAGTGGGCGTTGTGGAATTCCGAACTGCTAATGGGACACAAGTTCTACTGCACCGGTACTACCGGTACGCTGATTCTCGAGGCTTTGCAGGAGAAGCATCCCGATGTGGAGTGGGACTTTACCATCTTGAAATCCGGACCGCTCGGAGGCGACCAGCAAATGGGGTCGCGTATTGTGGACGGTGAGATAGACTACCTGTTTTTCTTCACCGACCCCATGACATTGCAACCCCATGATACGGACGTGAAAGCGCTCACCCGGTTGGCGGGAGTGGAGAACATTGTTTTTTGTTGCAACCGCAGTACGGCAGACCACATTATTTCCAGTCCGCTGTTTCTGGATGCCACTTATGAACGCACCGTGCCCGACTATACCAACTACACGAATCGTTTTGCCGGCAAAGCAGTGGTTGCCGAAGCGGTTGAGTCTGCCAACAAACGCAAACGAAAAAAATAACCGGCCGGAAATCTCTCGCCGGTTTCCTTCTACCCACACCACTCGTCGCGCCGCAGGCGAATCTCCACGCCTGCGGATTCGATGTCTGCTCCCATAGGCGGGTTGCGTTTGCTCAATATCAGTTCCACGGCTTTTAATTGTGGAAAATCCCTGAATAAGCGGTCGACAATACGTCCACCCGCATGTTCCAATAAACCGGAAGGGATGCTCATCTCTTCCTTTACCGCTTCATATACATCGGCATAACTTACGGTGTCCGTCACACTATCCGTACGGATAGCGGAGGAAATATCTACTTTCAGGCGGAGGTCGACGATAAACTCGTTGCCCACCTCCCGTTCCTGTCTGCCTACACCGTGGCAGGCAAAAAAACGGGCATTTCGAAGAAAAATATAGCTGTCCATTCTTGGTCAGGTATTTGTGTTCGCCATAGGCTCATCGCAAAAGTAATCAATTATGCCGGGGAGAGGTAAAAAAGAGATTCCTTTTTCTGAAGTTCAATATGCAGATGTTCCGGAATCGAAGCAAAATTCTCTTGAAAGAACAGTGCCTGTGCGGTTCGGGAACCACACAGGCATGCTCCGGGAACCGCGCGGGCATGGTATTTGTAAAACACCCGTGTTTTACAAATATGTGTGTGTCAATATGTTGTAAACGATGCTTTTTGTTCCGGATTTAGCGGGAATAAGTCAATTTATTTTCCTCCTCTCCGAAGAGATTATCTCCCAGTGTGGTGATGCTGTTGCCGGTTGCCAGCACGCGTGTCAATCTTTTGCATCCCATGAAAGCCCCGTACTCGATGGCAGTTACTTCGGCGGGTAATACGAGCGTGCCGCCCAATTTGCCGCAGCCGCTGAACGCCCGTTCGCCGATACGTCTTAACCCTTGAGGCAGGTTGACGCGCATCAGATACTTCTTCTGCGTGAAGGTGTATTCGGGTATGGATGTGGCGTTACATCTACTGATGTCAATGACTACGAGGTGGGGCATGTAGTCTCTGATAAGTTTGAAATCCGTTTCATCCAGCTTACCCTCGATGGTCAGGAAATTCACTTCCTTGGGTTGCATACCCGTTTTTTGCAATGCTTCGGCGAGACTTTCCAGTTTGCCTACTTGCAGGTCGACGTATGCAGGCTCTCCTTCTATCACTACAAGCGAACCCCATGTTTTCGATGTCCGGTAAGCATCTCCGCTTCCGGCAGGTACGAATACGGCGGTCGTACTGTCGCCCAATGCTTCGGGTTGGAGGAACGGAGGAGATTTCCTGTGCATGCGACACACTCTCAAATTTTCACATTTCTTGAAAGCGGCATCTTCGATACGCTGTATCTTTTCAGAAAGAATCACCTCGCGCAGAGAGGTCTTGCCCGTAAACGAACCGTCCGCTTCGGGGCGGCAGAAAGCGTAGGGCGGAATGCTATTGGGCGGGTAGACCCGGAAAATATTCGGGTAAGTGCCTCCCTTGCCGGCATACATGCTTATGGAAGCGTTAGAGATATCCAGTACCTCAAGTCGCTCGAACTCGTCGCGCAGGTGGCGGAAGTCAATGGCGTTGAGTTTGCCTGTCAGTGTCAGGTGGGTGATGCTGTTTGCCTCCTCCTCGGTAAGCTGTGTGATGAGGGTTCCCGCTTTTGCCACATAGTAGTTGCGATGTTCGGCGGTTGTTACGGATTGTGCCGTTGCAAAGCATGCGCATAATAGCATTGTGGCGGCGAGGATGATTCTTTCGTGATTCATAATTTTGTCATTAAATTGTGTGATGCCGCTGCGGTGATGAGAACAATGGTAACTTCCGCGGGGAGGCGGGGTGTCAGGTGCGCACACGACATATGACAAAATTAGAGTTTTGCAGATAAGTTGTTGCCTTTTTTTGTGTTTTATAGATATTTTTGCTGAAGTATTAACAAATAGATTTCGTATGCCTACGGATAAAAACACCCGGAATATACCGGAGAAAATGCCGGGATGCGTTGTGCTTATGGTGCTGGCGTTGCGTTTGTTTGTCTACTTGATTGCCCTGTTGATGACGCTTGCCGTTACCCATCTGTTGACCGACAGTCTTTGGACGATGCTTTCCGGCGTGTCCGGCAATGAGCCTGTGTTAGAGTCACTTGTCAGACTGGCGGTACTTCCTCCTCTCTTCGGAGTGGCGTATCTGCTGGTGAGATACGGCGAAGGTCTGCCATTTTCCGATTTGGGCTTTTCGTTGCATCGGGAGTGGGGAAGGGAGTGGCTGAAAGGGCTGGCAGTTGCCTTCTTGTGCTATCTTGTGGGTTTCGGGGCGCTTTATGTGCTGGGAGAGGTAGAAGTTTCCTCTTGCCGGTTCTATCCTCAGTCGTTGATTTCTTCTTGGATGCTTATGCTGTCCGTGTCACTCACGGAGGAATTGATATTCCGTAGTGTACTGCTGGGGCGTCTGCTCAATGCAGGAATCAACCGCACGGCGGCTCTGTTGCTTTCTGCCCTGGTGTTTTCCCTGCTACACCTGTTCAACGATGGATTTTCTGCAATCGCTTTTGTAAATATCTGGTTGGCAGGAGTCTTGTTGGGCATACCCTACATCTACACACGCAACATCTGGTATGCGGTCTCTTTGCATCTTTTCTGGAATTGGTTGCAGGGACCTGTGCTTGGCTTCGGTGTCAGCGGCAACAAAGTTGCCGATACGTTGTTGACGCTGCACCTGCCCGGGAATGGTTTACTGACCGGAGGAGAATTCGGCTTTGAAGCTTCCGTCATTTGCACCCTCCTGTTGCTTTCTGCCATTACCCTAACGTGGCTACGAGCTTCAAGGAGATTCGCTTCCGTTCGAGATCCACGCTCAACACTTTCACGCGCACGGGTTGATGCACAGACACTATCTCGTTAGGGTTTGTTACATACCGGTCGGCAAGTTGAGACAAGTGTATCAATCCGTTCTCTTTGATACCTATATCCACGAATGCCCCGAAGTTGGTGATGTTTCCTATCATGCCGGGCAATTCCATCCCCTCGTGGAGGTCGTGGATAGTACGTACGTTCGGCTCGAACTCAAACGCCTGTGCCGCGCTGCGAGGGTCTAACCCCGGTTTTTCCAACTCTTGCAAGATATCCTTCAGCGTGGGCATGCCGATGGAGGGAGTGACGTATCGCTCCGGTGAGATTTGTTTCCGTAACTCTTTTTCCGTTATCAACTCCTTTACGCTGCATCCGAGGTCGGCCGCCATCTGCTCCACTATATGATAGCTTTCAGGATGCACGGCGGTCCCGTCCAGCGGATTCTCCGCCTGCGGAATACGCAGGAAGCCCGCACATTGCTCGAAAGCCTTTGCTCCCATACGCGGCACCTTCAGGAGTTCTTTTCGTGAACGGAAAGCCCCGTTCTGTGCACGGTATGTCACTATATGTCGTGCCAGTTGCGCTCCCAGACCGGAGATGTATGTCAACAAATGGCTGCTGGCTGTGTTCAGATTCACCCCTACGAGGTTTACACAGCTCTCGACCGTCTGATCCAGTGACTTGCGGAGCCTGATTTGATCTACATCGTGCTGGTATTGCCCCACACCGATGGATTTTGGATCTATCTTCACCAATTCCGCCAGCGGATCCATCAGTCTGCGTGCAATGGAAACAGCGCCCCGCACCGTGACGTCGTACTCGGGAAACTCCTCCCGGGCAAGTTGCGAAGCGGAATAGATGGAAGCTCCTTGCTCACTCACCGTGAATATCCGGACTTCTTTCTTGCGGATGAATCTTCGCAGAAAATCTTCCGTTTCTCTGCCCGCCGTACCGTTTCCGACGGCAATCGCTTCTATCCGGTATGCCTCTATCATCTGTTCCAACTTGGATGCGGCTTCCTGTTGTTTACCTGCCGGCGGATGAGGGTAGATGTTTTCGTTGTGCAGTAGATTACCCTGTTCGTCCAGACAGACCACCTTGCATCCGGTGCGAAATCCCGGGTCTATGCCCATCACTCGTTTTTGTCCTAACGGAGAAGCAAGTAGCAGCTGACGCAGATTGCAGGCAAACACGCGGATTGCCTCTTCATCGGCGTGTTCCTTGCTTTGTGCGGCGAATTCCGTTTCGATGGAGGGTTTCAGCAGCCGCTTGTAGGCGTCTTGCATGGCCTCCTCCACCTGCTGTCCGCTGGCATTCTGTCTGCGTATCCAGTGCTTCCGCATACGCCTCAGGCATTCTTCGTCATCATCGGGACTGATACTTACCTTCAACAAACCTTCTGCTTCTGCCCTCCGTATGGCAAGCAGTTGATGAGAAGTACACTTGCCCAAGGGCTTTGTGAAATTGAAATAATCTCTGTATTTGTCCGCTTCCTCTTCTTTACCTTTGACGAGTTTGGCAGACAGCACCGCGTGGCGCATAAAGGAGGAACGTATCATGTTGCGCGTCTGCTCGTCTTCGCTTATCTGTTCGGCAATGATATCGCGTGCCCCTTTCAGGGCTTCTTCCGTATCTTTGACCTCTTTGCTGAGGTATGCTTCGGCCCTCTTTTCCGGTTGCTCCTCCCGTTGCAGCAGCAAGAGCGAGGCAAGTGGCTCCAGCCCTTTTTGCCGTGCTGTTTCCGCCCGTGTCTTTCGTTTGGGTTTGTATGGCAGATACAAATCTTCAAGCACTGCCGGATCCCACGTCTCGTCAATCCGTCGTTGCAGCTCGATTGTCATCTTTCCCTGCTCGGTAATGGTATGGACAATCGTTGCCTTGCGTCCGGCAATCTCGTTGAGCTTCTCATGTCGCATCCTTATCTGTTCTATTTGAGTTTCATCCAAACCGCCCGTCATCTCCTTGCGGTAACGGCTGATGAAAGGAATGGTAGCTCCGTTTTCCAGTAAATCAAGGGTACGGGATACGGAAAGTTCGGGGATATTCAATCCGGAAGATATCATCCGGCAGAAAGATAGAGTCATGTATGGAATTTTTTATGATTAAACTCTTCAAAGGTACGAAAGAAACGGGAATAGCGGATTTCTCTTATATGAATAAATCGTACGGAGGGCATCCGGGCTTTTCGGATTCTGATTCTCGGAAGATAAATCCTGTTTGATTTGTATATTGACGTACATCAAAAACTTCTTAATAAAGTCATGGTATTTCTTCTAAGGTTGAATACTTTATCTATATTTGTGCGATTTAACTAAGATATTCATAATAAGAAAAATAGAATGAAAAACAAGACTTTCTTGCTCGGTTGCTTGTTGGCTCTTTCCGGTATCGTTTTGGGTCAGGAAAAGCAAGAAAAAGAAGTGAAACTGAAAATCATTCAGACGTCTGATGTTCATGGTAATCTTTTTCCTGAACAGTTCATTTCTAATCTTCCCGCCAAAGGAAGTCTGGCGCGAGTATGCAAATTCGTTCAACGGGAGCGTCGTACCTACGGAGACAGACTGATATTGTTGGATAATGGTGACATCTTGCAGGGACATCCGGGGGTGTATTACTACAACTATGTGGATACGCTTTCTTCTCACGTGGTTTCCGATATGATGAACTTCATGAAATACGATGCCTGTACGGTAGGGAATCATGATATTGAGACAGGACATTCCGTGTACGACCGTTGGGTGAGTCAGTGTCACTTTGCCGTGTTGGGGGCGAATGTCGTGGATGTAAAGACCAACCAGCCTTATTTTAAACCTTATGTGGTGCTGGAACGGGCGGGAGTGCGTGTCGTTGTATTCGGTATGATTACGCCTGCCGTTCCTGTATGGCTTCCTGAAAATTTATGGCAGGGATTGCGATTCGACGATATGGAGGAAACCGCACGTAAATGGATTCCGCTGATTAAAGAACGGGAAAAGCCCGATTTGCTTGTGGGGTTGTTTCATTCCGGACAGCATGCCTATATGCTGGGCAATTTCAGAGAAAATGCCTCTTTGGAGGTGGTACGGAATGTCCCGGGGTTCGATATCGCTCTGATAGGACATGACCATCTTCGTGAACAGAAGAAAGTGATGAACATAGCGGGAGATTCGGTGTTGATAATGAATCCGGCAAACAATGCACTGGCAGTTTCTAACGTGGATGTGACTCTGACGTTGCACAACGGTAAAGTGGTGCGGAAGAAAATAAAAGGAAGTCTGACCGATGTACATGACTATGCGCCCTGCAAAGGATTTATGGAAAAATTCAAGGAGGCTTATGAGAAGATAGATAGATTTGTGTCGCGACATGTCGGTTCTTTCTCCGAAACAGTGTCCATTTTGCCGGCATATTTCGGTTCATCGGCTTTTATCGACCTTATTCATACTCTGCAATTGGAGATAAGCGGCGCCGATATTTCATTGGCTGCTCCCCTGGCATACAACGAAAAGATAAAGAAAGGGAATATATTCATAAACGACTTGTTTGAACTGTATAAGTATGAGAATACACTCTACACGATGTGGCTCTCGGGAAAAGAAGTGAAAGGGGTATTGGAAATGTCGTATGCTCTGTGGACAAATAAAATGGAGCATCCCGATGACCATTTATTGTTGCTTAAGGATGTCATTGTGGAAAAAGGTGCATCCGTGCGTAAAACTTTCCGTAACTTTCCCTATAACTTCGATTCCGCTGCGGGAATCATCTACGAGGTAGACGTGACCAAACCCGAAGGCGAGAAGGTAAATATCCTCAGTATGGCAGATGGGACGCCTTTCTATCTTGATAAATATTATAGGGTGGCAGTGAACTCCTATCGTGGAAACGGTGGCGGAGATTTGCTCACCAAAGGCGGAGGAATCTCAAAGGAGGAACTGAAGAAACGTATCATATCGCATACGGAAAAGGACTTGCGTTATTATCTGATGGATTACATCGGAAGAGAGAAAAAGTTATCTCCTCGCCCGTTGTGGCAATGGAAATTTGTACCGGAAGAATGGACTATACCGGCAGCAAAACGGGATTATAGGTATTTATCAGCCGAGTGATTCTGTTTGTTTGACTTTTGTGTGTAGCTTTTATCCGGGCTATTCCGGCTTATAATTGTTCTTTCTATATCGGTTCTCGAAGATTATCTATAATTCTCTCCTACCGGGAGAAATCTTATATTTGACATATGTAATCGGCTGCCGGGGCTTTGGAGAGCCGGATAGGCTATACCGGAACAGCCGATAAGAGAGTATTAGGAATTAGAAGGAATTGAGTTAAAGCGATTTTGTCTGTGTGGACGCCTCAGGAAGTTTTACAGATAAAGATAGAAACACCGAAATCACCCGGCAAAAGAGTAAAATAATAAGGGTGGAGCAACGTGAGTTGCTCCACCCTTAATTTATTTGTCTGAGAGTTCAAAACAGTATTATCAGTCTAAAACGATAGGTTTGTACTTGGGAACCAATGCTTTCATAACAGTCCAACCTACAAGGTAAGCTACGGCACAAATGCAGAAAACGATGAAGTAACCGGCAGGCTTACCGCTGAATCCCATGAATTCCATGGCGGGACGGGCATATTGTACGCCTTGTGCCAGTAGATCCTTGGTCATCTCCACTTCTTTACCGTCTACGCTGGCAGTACCTGCAGCATATGTAAAGAGCATACCGGAACCTTTATTGATGAGGAATGAACCTACACCACCTGCCATACCTCCGATTCCGGTTACGGTGGCGATTGCCGTTTTGGGGAACATGTCGCTAACAGTAGAGAAAATATTTGCAGACCATGATTGGTGTGCGGCACCTGCAATACCGATGATCAAGATCGGATACCAGTAAGAGTATGCACCCAAAGGTTGGGCAAACAAAGCCAATAACGGGAAGAACGCGAAGATAAGCATGGCGCGCATGCGGGCTGCGTAAGGATCCATACCGGTTTTGTTGATGATAATGGTGGGGAGCTTACCGCCGTAGATGGAGAGCATGGTAATGGCGTACAGTACGAAGATAAGCAGCATGGCGGTAGAACTGTCGGAAGAGAAACCGTATACGTCGCTGATGTATGCGGGAGTCCAGAAAAGGAAGAACCACCAAACACCATCCGTCATGAACTTACCGAAAGCGAATGCCCATGTTTGTTTGTATCCGAAGCATTGCATGAAGCTCATCTTCTTTTCCTCTTTGGTTGATGATTGAACGGCGCCCGCTTCGTGTTTATCTTGTTCGATGTATTCCAACTCTGCCTCATTTACGTATTTACTCTTTTCGGGAGCCGTGTACATGAATACCCACATACCCATCCAAATGAAACCGAGCGCACCGATAACGATGAAAGCCATTTCCCAACCGTTACCGATACCTATTTCTTTGAAGTATTTAGCCAGCCAGGGAATGGTAACCGGAGCTGCCAATGCACCTACCGTAGCTCCCGCATTGAATATGCTTGTCGCATACGCGCGGTCTTTTTTAGGAAAATACTCGGCAGTTACTTTAATGGCGGCGGGGAAGTTACCCGCTTCACCCAATGCCAACACGAAACGGGCGGCAATGAATAAGTAAACACTTATTGTGGCGATGGTAAGTGCCATTGCCGAACCGGCTTGCACGGCTATTAGTTCCTCGGAACTTTCCAGCCCCACCCATACTTGGGTTGCATAGCCGCAAACAGCATGAAGACAAGCTCCTACCGACCATACGCCGATAGACCAGAGATAACCTTTCTTAGTGCCCATCCAGTCGATGAAACGACCGGCGAACAACATGCTTACCGCATAAATTATAGAAAAGAGAGCTGTAATTGTACCGTAATCATTATCGGTCCAGTGAAATTCCGGAGCAATAAAATCCTTCCAGGTCAATGAAAGCACCTGGCGGTCGAGATAATTTACTGTTGTCGCGAAAAATAGCATGGCGCAGATTGTCCATCTATAATTGGTCATCTTGCCTGCTGCACTTTTAATTGTACTCATGATACACTGATTTAAAATTATAGTTCTTAATTCTGGCGCCAAAAATACGTAATATCCCATGTATTACCATATAAAAATCATCTATTTTCCTGTAATTTTTGTCTTATATGCCGGTAATCCTGCAAGAAAAGAGAAAAAAGTGCGTTATCGTGCACGAAAATTATTGTTCTCGCACACGAAAAAGAGAAATGAAAATCCGAGACATGGTAATAAATGCACCTTTTCAGTCGAAAAGTACACAAACGATATGGAGAGAATATTTATCTTTGCCATTAGAGTTAGAAGAGTTAGTAATATATTAAATAATAAAACTGCATGATGAAAAAGTTGCTTTGTGGATTTTTTATGTCGGGGGCGTTGTTGGGCTCCGTTCAATTGTCGGCACAGACGGTAAATGTGAAACAACCTTGGTCCGTACGGATGGTGGAATCGGAAATGATTCGCTGTCCGGAATCATGGCAATTGGATTTCCAGCCGAGATTGAAGTGGGATTATTGCCATGGGCTTGAACTGCAAGCCATGCTGGATGTGTATGATGCCTATGGTGATCGGAAAATTTATGAATATGCATTGGCATATGCCGACACTATGATACATGAGGACGGAAGCATAAAGACTTATAAACTGGAAGAATATAACATAGACCGTTTGAACTCTGGTAAGTTCCTGTTTCGCATCTATGAACAGACCAAGGATGAGAAATATAGAAAAGCGATAGATTTGTTGCGCAGCCAGATCGATACCCACCCGCGTAATGAAGACGGAGGCTTCTGGCATAAAAAAATATATCCTAATCAGATGTGGTTGGACGGACTCTATATGGGAGCGCCTTTTTATGCCGAATACGCATTCCGGAACAACCGGGTGAATGATTATGCGGACGTAATCAATCAATTCCTTACGGTTGCCCGCCATACGTACGATCCGCAGAACGGACTTTATCGTCATGCTTGCGACGTAAGCCGCAAAGAGCGTTGGGCGGATTCCGTCACGGGACAGTCGCAACATAGCTGGGGACGTGCATTGGGATGGTACGCAATGGCGTTTGTCGATGCGTTGGAGTTTATTCCGGTTCACGAAGCAGGCAGAGACTCCATGCTTGTTGTCTTGAACAATGTGGTTGCACAGGTGAAACGCTTGCAGGACGAAAAGACCGGTTTGTGGTATCAAGTGTTGGACAAGAGCGGCGAGAAAGGGAATTATCTTGAGTCTTCCTGCTCGGCAATGTTTGTATATACGCTTTTTAAAGCGGTACGTAAAGGATATATTGACCAATCTTACCTGAAAGTGGCGCTTAAAGGCTATCAGGGGATTTTGAACAATTTTATCGAGGTAGATAAAGATGGGTTGGTGAGTATTACGCGCGCTTGTGCTGTTGCCGGATTGGGTGGTAAGAATTACCGCATGGGAGATTATACATATTATATAAATGAGACTATACGCAGTAACGACCCCAAAGCCGTAGGACCTTTTATTATGGCAAGTCTTGAATGGGAACGTCTGCAGGAAGTCAGAAAAACGGTTAATCAACGTTGATGAGAGTGCATGGTAAATTGCGCTTGAGTGTCTTGGTGATATTGCTTTGCGGAGCGGTTCATCTGTCGGCGCAAAAGCAGTGGAAAGATACGATTGTAGTCAGTCGTGACGGAACGGGAGACTATCGAACTCTGACTGAGGCTATGGAAGGTATCCGGGCTTTCATGGACTACAGGGTGACGGTTCTGATAAAGAAAGGAACCTATAAGGAGAAACTCGTAATTCCGTCGTGGTTGCAGAACGTGGATTTTGTGGGTGAAGATGCGAAGACAACCCTTATTACGTATGACGACCATGCGAATATAAATAAGATGGGGACTTTCCGCACATACACCCTGAAGGTGGAAGGCAGTAACATTACTTTTTGTAATCTGACCATCGAGAATAACGCAGCCAGACTGGGACAGGCGGTGGCGCTTCATACGGAGGGAGACCGTCTGTTGTTTATCGACTGCCGCTTTCTGGGAAATCAGGATACCGTATATACCGGTGCGGCGGGTACTCGGTTGCTTTTTAGGAATTGTTATATCGAAGGAACCACGGATTTCATCTTCGGACCGGCTACTGCGGTTTTTGAATCATGCGAAATACGCAGTAAGTCCGATTCGTACATCACGGCGGCCTCAACTCCTGAAGATGTGACGGTAGGTTATGTCTTTAAACGTTGCAGGCTAACTGCCGAAGAAGGGGTAAACAAAGTCTTCCTGGGACGTCCATGGCGTCCGTATGCCGCTACCGTATTTATTGAGTGTGAAATGGGAACTCATATCCGTCCCGAAGGGTGGCATAACTGGAACAACCCCGACAATGAGAAAACAGCCCGCTATGCAGAGTACGGAAGCAGGGGAGAGGGTGCATCGGCTGAGGCAAGGGTTGTATGGGCAAAGCTGTTAACAAAGAAGCAAGCTGCCCGTTATGATGATTCTGATTTCCTCTTCAGTCAATGCAGCGAATGGAATCCGTAATTATATTATAATAGAAAAAAAGATGATAATCCTAATTGCATCATGAAACATAACAAGGTGTTTTTACTGGCTCTATGTTCTCTGTTTTTTCTTGCCTTTAAAACAGATAAACCGCAGATAACCATTTTTATGATAGGTGACTCCACCATGGCGAATAAAGTGCTTACCGGCGGAAATCCTGAACGGGGATGGGGACAAATGTTGCCTGGTTACCTGTCCGATGAAATCCGTGTGGAGAATCATGCCGTCAACGGCAGAAGTTCGAAGAGCTTTATTGATGAAGGGCGTTGGGAAGAAGTGATTTCCAAAGTGAAGAAAGGAGATTATGTCTTTATTCAGTTTGGGCACAATGATGAGAAGCCGGACCCCAAACGCCATACAGAACCGGGTGGTACATTCGATGCCAATCTGAAGCGTTTTGCGGAAGAAACTCTTGCCAAGGGAGGGATTCCCGTGCTGTTCAACTCGATAGTACGCCGGAACTTCGGTAAAGCAGGGAACGATGCTGTGGCGCAAGCCATCAGTCAGGATGATATTCGTCGCGGGGTGAATCCGGATGCGAAACGCGAAGCGTCGGACTCCTTGTCTGCCGAGGAAGGGGAACAACTGATTGATACGCATGGAGTTTATCTTGAGTCGCCGCGTAATGTCGCGGAAAAGTTGGGTGTGCCTTTTATTGATATGAACGGCATTACACACAAACTGGTAGAGGAGATGGGACCGGAAGCGTCGAAGAAGCTCTTTATGTGGGTTCCTGCCAATCAGGTGGCGGCAATGCCTAAAGGTCGTGAAGATAATACGCACCTGAATGTGTATGGAGCACGTCGTGTAGCCGGGTTGGCGGTAGAAGCGTTGTGTAAGACTGTGCCTGCACTGGCGGGTTATGTACGTTATTACGATTATGTGGTGGCGCAGGATGGAAGCGGTGATTTCTTTACGGTGCAGGAGGCAATTGATGCGGTGCCCGACTTTCGTAAACAGAAGCGTACGACCATACTGATACGGAAAGGTGTGTATAAAGAGAAGCTTATAATACCGGAAAGTAAGATAAACGTTTCGCTGACAGGTGAAAATGGAACTGTGCTTACCTTCGATGATTATGCCCGTAAGCTGAACGCCATGGGTGAAGAGAAAGGAACCTCGGGTTCCGCATCATGCTATGTATACGCTCCGGACTTTTATGCGGAAAATATTACGTTCGAGAACTCATCGGGACCTGTGGGACAGGCTGTTGCCTGCTTTGTCAGTGCAGACCGAGCCTATTTCAAGAACTGCCGTTTTTTAGGTTTCCAAGACACGCTGTATACCTATGCTAAGGGTGGAAGGCAGTATTATGAAGAGTGTTACATCGAAGGAACGGTCGACTTTATTTTCGGATGGTCTGTTGCCGTATTCAATCGTTGCCAGATTCACAGTAAAAGCAGTGGCTATCTGACGGCTCCCTCTACTGATAAAGGACAACGTTTCGGTTATCTATTCTATGACTGCCGGCTGACTGCCGATGAAAATGTGGAGAAAGTATATCTTTCACGTCCGTGGCGTCCGTATGGGCAAGCCGTCTTTGTGCGTTGTACTATGGGGAAACACATATTACCTGAGGGATGGCATAACTGGGGAAAGAAAGAAGCCGAGAAAACTGTGTTTTATGCTGAATATGAAAGTACCGGCGAGGGTGCTAATCCGGCACTACGTGCTTCTTTTTCTCGTCAACTGAAAACCTTGCAAGGTTATGAAATGGAGACGGCACTTGCAGGTAATGACGGTTGGAATCCTCTTCTGAATGGAAATGCTTTACTGGAGATTAAACGATGATTGCGGAAAGCGATGGATTTTGGGAACTTTTTCCGACCATCGCTTTTAAGAATCGTTTTACTTTTTTGCCTTTCTGTCTTTCCCCTTCTCTTTTGCTTTGATTTTCTTCTCACAATGCTTGATCTTATCAGATAAACTCATGAAATATTCTGCTCTTTTTTGTTTCATATCGTTTCTCCTTTTCTCTTCTTCATCAATCTATGCTGAAAATTACCCTTACAGAAGTGATGTGCTTTGGGTAACGGTTCCGACTCATTCTGACTGGAACTATGCCACAGGAGAAAAGGCGGCTGTGGAGGTGCAACTATATAAATATGGTATTCCGCAAGATGGTGTCACCGTATCCTATGAGATAGGAGCCGAACTGATGCCGGCAGATACCTCGGGCGCTGTGGTGTTGCGTAAGGGAAAAGCAATGGTTGAACTCGGTACGATGAAAAGCCCCGGATTTCGTGATTGTCGTATGACGGCGACGATTGACGGGAAAGTCTATACACATCATGTGAAGGTGGGTTTTTCTCCGGAAAAGATAGAACCCTATACAAAAATGCCGGCGGACTTCCTGGACTTCTGGGAAAAGGCTAAAGCCGATGCCGCCAAGTTTCCGTTGACATATACCAGGCGTCTTGTCGAAGAGTATTCTACGGATAAGATAGATTGTTTCCTGATTCATCTGAAGCTGAACAATCGGGGGCAAAGCATTTACGGCTACCTGTTCGTCCCGAAAAATGCTTCGGAGAAGTCCTGTCCGGTAGTTCTCTGTCCTCCAGGTGCCGGAATCAAAACAATCAAGGAACCTCTTCGCCATAAATATTATGCGGAAGAAGGCTGTGTCCGTTTCGAAATAGAGATACACGGGCTTAACCCGGAGATGAGTGCCGAGCAGTTTGCCGAAATCAGCCGGGCTTTTAACGGGCGTGAAAACGGTTATCTTACCAATGGGCTTGACAATCGTGAAAACTATTACATGAAACGGGTTTACTTGGCCTGTGTCCGCTGTATTGATTTTCTGACTTCGCTACCGGAATGGGACGAGAAAAATGTCGTAGTACAAGGAGGTAGCCAGGGAGGTGCATTGGCCTTGATAACGGCGGGTCTGGACAAACGCGTCACGGCGTGTGTAGCCAATCACCCCGCTCTGAGCGATATGGCAGGATACAAGGCGGGAAGGGCAGGAGGATATCCGCATTTCTTCCGTGTGGCAGGTATGGACACTCCTGAGAAACTGAATACGATGGCATACTACGATGTGGTCAATTTTGCCCGTCATATCCGCGCGAAAGTGTTTCTGACATGGGGATATAACGACGATGTATGTCCTGCCACAACCAGTTATGCCGTGTACAATGTACTCACCTCTCCCAAAGAGGCATTGATTACTCCGGTAAATGAGCATTGGACATCTGAGGATACGGAATACGGTCATTTGAAATGGATATTGAAGCATCTGATAAGATGATTCCCATTCCGTCAGATGCAGAAAGGAATCTCCTATGACGTAGTTTGCAAAACTGCTCGATTGCAATACGGACGATTCCCCCTTGCGCCCGTCATACACACGATATTTCCCTGGTATTACAATCGAATCGTATCCGCACCGTTCTGTCGCTCTGTTTAAAGGTACGTCATCGATATAAACTTGTTTACCTTGATTAAAGGTCTGTATCTTGTCGGAAAGTGGAATATGACAAACAATTAATAATCAATCACTAAGAAAGAAGAAAAACTTTGCCTGTACCGTACCCGTATGGCTCGGATACCATACCCGTGCGGTTCGGGTACCATACCCGTACCGTGCTTTCAATATATTGACAAGTATATCCGGGCATTGTTGCGGCGGACGGAAAACACCCCGCTTCGGGACGATTCCCGGAGTACCTTCTTATCCGGATTCCGGTTAAAGAAAGGAACCCGGTTGTTTGTGATAAATCGAGTACTGACTTCGACGTGTATATAGCATAAGCTTATGCCGGAATCATATTAACTAATAAAAAAGTTATATTTTTGTGCTTCCAGATAAGAGAAGAGTATGAATAAAGAAACCATTTGCGCCATTGCCACGGCTCAGGGAGGAGCTATAGGGCTAATCCGTGTGTCAGGACCGGATGCACTCTCTATAACATCGAAGATTTTTAAACCGGCAAAGCGTGGTAAGAAGTTGGAGGAAGTCTCTCCGTACACTCTCGTTTATGGGAATATATGTGCCGAGACGGAAATTATCGACGAAGTTCTTGTAAGCGTTTTCCATGCACCACACTCCTATACCGGCGAGGAGTCTGCGGAGATAACTTGCCATGGTTCAAGATATATCCTGCAAACGGTGATGCGTTTACTGATTCAGAACGGATGCCGTATGGCGCATCCCGGAGAGTTCACCCAGCGTGCTTTCCTGAATGGAAAGATGGATTTGAGTCAGGCGGAGGCAGTCGCGGATTTGATAGCTTCCTCTTCACAGGCAAGCCATCGCCTTGCTATGAATCAGATGAGGGGAGGATTCAGTAGGGAACTCGCCGAATTACGTAATAGGTTGCTGCATTTTGCCTCTTTGATAGAATTGGAACTCGACTTTAGCGATCATGAGGAGCTGGAGTTTGCCGATAGGGGAGACCTCTGCCGGTTGGCGGATGGTATTGAAGAAATATTGACGCGGCTTGTGCGCTCCTTTAGTGTGGGTAACGCAATCAAAAACGGTATTCCGGTAGCAATCATCGGAGAAACGAATGTGGGTAAGTCTACTTTGCTGAATGCACTTCTGAATGAAGATAAGGCCATTGTTAGCGATATTCATGGTACTACTCGTGACGTCATAGAAGACACCGTAAATATCGGGGGCGTTACTTTCCGTTTTATCGACACGGCCGGTATTCGCGACACGGATGATGTGATTGAGTCTTTAGGCATTGAACGTACTTTCCAGAAAATAGATCAGGCGGAGATTGTGCTTTGGATGATTGATGCCACTCAGGTCGATGCTCAGATAGCCCAACTGTCTACTCGGATTCTTTCGTGCTGCGAGGGAAAAGAGTTGATTATAATCTTCAATAAAGTAGACTTAAAAGTGGATACACTTTCAATTGACAAGACAACCCTTCCCCCTAATGTTCGTACGCTCTCCATTTCTGCCAAGCATCACCTGAATATCGAGGACTTGCAACAAATGCTGCTCTCTGTGGCCAATATGCCTGCTATAACCCGAAATGATGTAATAGTCACCAATATCCGTCATTTCGAAGCTCTTTCACTCGCCTTAGAGACGATTCATCGTGTCCAACAAGGACTATCCTTAAATGTTTCAGGAGATTTTCTGGCTCAAGATATTCGTGAGTGTATATATCATCTGAGTGACATTATAGGGGAGGTTACTAATGATATGGTGCTTCATAATATATTTAAGAATTTTTGTATCGGGAAGTAATTACCAACTATAATCAAGCATCTTACAGGTTCCAGATAACCGTAATGTTTTTTAGCCTCAAAAACTATATCTAATAGGAGAGTACGATGTTTCTCTTTCATCGCTTTGTTTTTGTATGTTGAGGATGGAAATCCTTGTTGTTAGCAAGCCTGCTGGGTACAGAGCGGAGGCTTGTAACGGACTGACATAAAGACGACTTATCGTCTAACCCTCGTCAAGAAGATTGAACGACTGGGAACTAAGTCTTGCGCTATAAGTTTGTGACCCATTTGGGAGCAATGAGATGAGACTATCCGTTAGGCATCATTTTTTTGAGCCCTTCGCACAATCCTCAACGCTTTTGTTGTATCTGTATATCTCTGAGTATCGGTCTTGGAAACTATAAACAAGAAGCATCAAGAGCGAATACCCGGAGATATAGCTCTGTCGGAGAGAAGCGGTAGTTGTGAAATGGTCTCCTTACGCCTTTCTTTCTATTTTTCTCCATTCTCCGTTTACTTTGATATCCAAGTTGTCTCCGCTGATTAAGGTGATGTCTGTTTTCCCTTGTTCCATGCATACCCGGATGATTCGCTTCTGAAAGTTCACCTTGAATGAACAGGAGTTCCATTTGCGTGGAAGGGAAGGGGTGAAGCATAAGGTATTGTCCAGCACCTGCATTCCTGCGAAGCCGCGCACGATTGCCAGCCAGCTTCCCGCCATGCTGGTGATATGCAGTCCCTGATGCGTTTCGTTATTATAGTCGTCCAGGTCGAGACGGGTGGCGTGAAGGAAGAGACGGTAGGCTTTTTCTGTCTCGCCTATTTGTGAGGCAAGGATGGAATGGATGTGTGGAGAGAGCGAAGACTCATGCACGGTCATCGGTTCGTAAAAATCGAAGTTGCGGCGGATGGTCTCTTTGTCGAAGTTGTAGTAGTAGAGATACAACCCCAGCAATACATCGCTTTGCTTGATGTAGCAGGAGCGCAGAATCCTGTCCCACGACCAGTGCTGATTGATGGGACGCTCGTTCGGTGGAATTTCATCGGCGGTTTTCAGTTCTTTGTCCAGAAAACCGTCGTTCTGAATAAAGATGCCGCGTTCTTTGTCTTCGGGAAGGTATATCCGTTCGATGATGTCTTCCCAGCGTGACAACTCTTTCTCTGTATCCAGCTCTGTGGTTGAGACTATTCGTTGGTACTCGTCAGGATGTTCGGTAGCGATGTGTTTGAGATAACTTATAGTCATTCTTAAGCATTGTATGCATGAGTAGTTAGTGTACCAGTTGTTATCCACATTGTTCTGATACTCGTCAGGACCCGTCACTCCAAGAATAACGTATTGCTGCTTAGGCTGCGAGAAAGAAACCCGCTGACTCCAGAAGCGGCTTACGGCAATCATAACCTCCAGTCCGTGCCGGATGATATAATCCGTTTCTCCTGTCATCCTTGCATGCTGAACAATGGCGTAGACGATGATGTTGTTGCGATGTATTTCCTCGAATGTGATTTCCCATTCGCTGTGACACTCTTCTCCGTTGTTGGTAACCTGCGGAAAGAGTGCAGCTCCCCGGGAGAAGCCCAGTTTTCGTGCATTTTCTATGGCTTTGGGTAGTTGGTTGTAACGGTACATGAGCAGGTTGCGGGCAACCCGGCGTGATGTGGCAAACAGAAAGAAAGGAATACAGCAGAGTTCTGTGTTCCAATACGTGTTTCCTCCGTACCTTTCACCGGTGAAACCTTTGGGTGCTATATTCAGACGGTGGTCGTCTCCCCGGTATGTCTGGCAAAGTTGAAAGATGTTGTAGCGTATGCCCTGCTGCGCTTCCGGATCGCCCTCGATGCGGATGTCCATCTCATCCCATATCTCCTGCCAGGCACGCCGATGGTCTTCCGTAAGCATTTCCCAACCCGCTTGTTTGGCGTTACGCGCCTCGGCTATGGCATATTCCACCAGTCCTTGTCGCTCGTTGTAAAGGGATGAGGTGATTGCCACATATTTGATGAGAGTGACATGTTCTCCCGGCTTGATGTCGGTACCCGTGTTGAAGCCGACCTGCTTTTCCTTTTCTATGCGGATGGGATTGTGAGTTATTTCCTTGTTGTTTTTCAGGAAACGGAACGTCATGGCATAGCAAACCTGTGTGTCTTCCCGCCTTGTCTGTGTCCACAGATAAGCACAGTCTCCGGCAATACCTGAACGAAGAATGTTCCACACCTTGCTTTCCGTTTCACTCTCGGTTTTACTTGTGTCGAGTTGGATTGCCGGTATCAGGGAGATTCGTCCGGTGTAGTCTACGGATGTTACTTTGTATAGAATCTGACACAGATTGGGGTGTGCCATGTTGGTGATGTGTTCAACGTGTATGTGGAGGCGGTTTCCTTTGGGTGAGGTAGCCTCCACGTCCCGGTATGAGATACCCGAACGCATGTCGAGCTGGCGCCGGAAGCTATTCACACTCCATTGTGCGAGATCGAGTTCCTCGTCTACAAGCCGCAGATTGATGCAACTCCAGTCCGCCGCCTGCGGTACGCGGGTGTAGAACTGTGGGAAACCGTTCTTCCACCATGCTACACGGGTTTTGTCGAGATAGGTGACACCCGCCACAAAGGATGATTTGTACGAGTCGCTACTGTAAGGTTCCTCAAAATTACCTCGTTGTCCGAAACGCCCGTTGCCCAAACTGAAGATACTTTCGGACATCCGCAGGTTGTCTGCTTGGAAATTGTCTTCGATGATATTCCATTCGTCGGTGATAAGGAATCTTTTCATGGCATGTTTTTCAATGGTTAATGCAGGTAAAGATAGAAAACTGTTCTGAAACTCCCAATTATTCACGGACTGAAGTTATTTTCTCAATTCCATGAGGGTGATAGACAGGTTCCTCTCGCAACGCATATAAGGGCAGAGATACTTTTTCTAGAGGTATTGTGGACGAGAAGTTTTTTTAGTTCGACCTCCGGGCTCATCTTCTGGTCTCCTTTTATGCGGAGCTGGCTAAGACCGAATAGGGCATCGGAAACATCACCGAGGATCGTGCGTATCGCCTGTCGTAGAGATGAGAATGGCGACCGTGTAGCGGTCGCCATTCTCCAGGACATCGGTGGGGTAGTTCAGGAACCCGCCGCATCCGACTTGTCGCCAACACCGTAGAAGAACTCGCCGTCTCTCTCCTCGTTCTCGTCGGCGAGGCTCAGCACGGTCATGACGACAAGGACCATCAACAGACGGCTGTTGGTTTTAGCTTTTCTCTCTATACTATCGGTTGTTTGATGATGATGATTATTGGGCAAGGGTCATCTCTATCAGCACGCTGTTCGTCGGTGTGTTGTGTAGGGAGTACTTGGTCGTCTGGCTTCCGCCGGTGTAGCTCATCACGATGGTCGAGTTGTAGCCAAAATCCACGCCGTTGCTCCCGTTACCTCCCCACACGTAGTTACCGCTGCTGTAGGCAGTCATGGGAATCTTGTCCATTGTGTAGACGGTCGACGTGTTAGTCGTGTAGGAGTTGCTCTCGTTGGTCGTCTTTTGTTCCAACTTCAGGTTTCTGATAACGGCTTTCTTCGAACTCACCATCGAGGCGTTCTCGATGTCGAAAGTGAGTTTAGTGTTGATAGTACCCATGAACGACTTCTCCATCTGCGCTTCCACATGCATACTCTTGCCCTGCAGTTTGGTCTTGATGGTATTGCTTTCGGTGAAATAGATGTCGTAGGGCAGCTGCTGCGGCGCTCCTCCCTCCACGTTGGGCGAGGTGCCATGGATAGTGCCTCTTATGCGCAGGGTCTCAATGTTCCATGCCTGCTGTGATGGGTCGGTATTGGGAGTTTCCCCTTCTTTCACCTGAAGACCGTAGATGGTACAGAAACCATAGCCGTCGGAATTGGAATTATAAGACCAACTCTGCGGACTGGAGCATTTCACCGTATAGGTACCGGCAGGAATGGTCACCAGGGGGAAAGTATATCACCCGGCTTTTTCCTTTTTCCCTTGCCCGTACTGCCAATGGGTGGCACCGTTCTTGCCGTAGGCACGTCCGTGGACATCCTCTACCCACGAATAGATGATTTCGGGCACATTCGCTACGGTGATGTAGTTCCAGTGGTAAGTATAGACGCAGAACAATTCCATCGGCTCGGTAATGGTGAAGCTGGGACTCTTGGCATTGCCCTGGGTTACTGTCTTGATATTGGACACCTCAAAGACGGGGTTCTGCGCATTCTTTGAGTTGAGGAACTTCAACAGTTTCGCATGGAGGTTGTTGTGGTCGGCATCGCTCGCTATCCACTCGTTTACCATCGAAGCATAGTCGGTCGAGGAAGCGTCATCATCGGTCGTACAGGCTGCAAAGAGCAGGGTCATGCACGCGAAAGTCAATAAGGGTTTCAGAAAATTCTTCATCGTAATAGGATTTTAATTTGACATTTGTTTTTTATGGTTATTAAAGATTTCTTGCAGGATGGGCATGAAGTTACGGAGATTCGGATAAGTCGTTCTTTATCCCGCCCCACGATAGAAAAAGAGTTTCAGTGCCGTGTCCGACTCCTTCCCGATTTCGCCCAATTTGTTTGTTGGGTTTCCGACGTCGTCATCGTCGGTGATGCAGCCCGACAGGTCGATGATCGTGATGACAGTCAGCAGTAGGAGCAACTATCGGGTAATATATTTCGTTTTACAAGTAATAGATATTAACAACAAAACAAAATTAGGAAGAATAGCAGTTCGGCTACGTGCAAATTCACAAAAAAAGTGCGCGTTTCCCCTTGTTTTTTGTACCTTTTGCATCCAACACGCCCGTTGTCATGCTGGTACTCTATTTTGCCGTACTGCTGCTCACTGTCACGGTCCCAAGAGAATTTTCACCGTCTGCCTGACCCTCTCCACACTCGGAGCAGTGACCCAGGTTCGTCTGTCGTCCTATATGACGCTGGGCGGCAAGAACGTGATATTCCATGATGCCGGCGACTCCCTCGACGCTGGTTTCACGTTCCGGTCAGGCATCGGCTGCTCCATCCCTTTGGTTAAGGAGAATCCTTTCTCCCTCATGCCCGAGCTGACCTCGTATATGGTTTTACACCAGTTCGAGGACAGGAAAGTCGTTTGCAACCAAGCGTATGTCACTTTTACGAAAGCAAGCCGCAAGCAGTCATAAGGATACACTTCCGGATAGACTATGCGGTTTTCCGTTTTCTGATGTTTATTCCGGAATGGGTTGATTCCCATCGGATTAGGGTGATGTCCGGGCATGCTTGCGATATATCCGGATAGGTAACGGGCACGGTACTTTTACCGCACAGGCGCGGTTCCTGAACCGTACAAAGGTGTTTCCCGTACCGTACCCGTGCGGTACGGACAGCGTTTCAAATGTTTTTTTTCATGCAGATGCTGCTCGGATGTTTATCTCCCTTTCGATGATGATACAGAGGCAGTTGAGAGACCGTATGGATATAAAAAAACCGGCGGATTTCTGTAAGAACCCGCCGGCTGCCGGAGGAAGAGAATGTTGTTGTCTCCGAAACCGCTCCTTCTTTTATTCCATGTGCTGTTCTTTCTTCTCTTTGATGAGGTACACACAGCCTGCCCCGAACAGTAGCATCACACCCGCCATGACGAGCATGTTGATTTCCGGCGCCAACATGCCGGTGGGTGTAAAGAGCGAGAGAATGCTTCCGCCCAATGAAGCGGCTATAATCTGCGGGACGCAGATGGTGCCGTTGAACAATCCCAGGTACGTGCCCATGTGTCCGCCGGAGAGCGAGTTGGTGAGGATGGTGAAAGGCAGTGCCAGCATGGCTGCCCAAGCGCACCCGATAAGTATGAAAGAGACGAACAGTATATACTGGTCGTGCACGAAATAGGTGGATATGAAGCCCGCTCCACCCAGCACAAGACTAAGCGCGTAGATAAACCTGCGGTTCTTGAACAGCGGAATGCAAACAGCCCACAGGACAGAACCGATGGCTTGCACGGCAAAGAGCACACCCACCCAGTCGGCGGCGTTCTGATACTGCACGCTTTTCGTGTCCAGCACGGTGCGCATTACACCGTTTTCCATGCTGCTCACCGTGGGCGCGTCGAACACATTGGCTGCCACGCTGCCGTTGGTGTAAGTCCACATGAACATGAATGCAAACCAGCAAAAGAACTGTACCAGCCCTACCGTCCAGAACGTTTGGGGTGCTTCGCGCAACAACGTATGAATACTAACCTTCTTGCTTTGCTCCTCCTGGGTGATGCCATGATACTCGGCATATTCGGCAGGAGGCATCTCCTTAACCTTGACCATGGTGTATATGACACATAATATAAGGATGGCAGCCCCGATGTAGAAAGCGTAAATCACCGAGTCGGGAACCACACCCTGCGGAGCTACGTTGCTGATGCCTATCCAGGTGAAAATAAAGGGGAAGAGAAATCCGGCCAGACTACCCGCATTGCACAGAAAACTTTGTATGGAGTAGGCGAGGCTTTTCTGTTTCTCGTTCACCATGTCTCCCACCATCATCTTAAAGGGTTGCATTGCCATGTTGATGGAAGTATCGAGAAACATGAGCGAAACCAATCCGAAGATCATGGCGGTGCTCATTTTCATACCGAAGCTGCCGGCATTGGGAAGCAGACACATTACCAGCACCGCAATGAGCGAACCTACAAAAAGGTAAGGGATGCGTCGTCCGAAACGATTCCATGTCTTGTCGCTCGCCACCCCTACTATGGGCTGTACGATAATACCCGCCAGTGGCGGCAATATCCAGAAATAGCTCAGATTGTGCGGGTCTGCTCCCAGCGTGGAGAATATGCGACTGATGTTTGCACTTTGCAGGGCGTAGGCTATCTGTACGCCGAAAAAACCGAAGCTGATATTCCACAACTTCCAGAAACTTAAATCCGGTTTTACTTTCATGACATTCGATTAAGAGTTGAACGCTTCTTCCTTTTTTGCGTGGAGTTACCATTGCGTAAGAAAGAAACTGTTCTTTTGTTATTATTTGTTTTTTCTTTGATTGTTGCTTTGAGTTTTACCCGATTATCAGGGAATGGCTCTACTTGGTAGTTCCCCTTACCACCAAGTTGGTGCGTACGATTCGGTTTCCGCTTTGCTCTTCGTTGCCTTGCAACTTGTTGGCCAGTATGGTAAAGGCGCTTTTCCCCACTTCCTCGCCACGCTGTTCCACAGTGGTGAGTTTAGGATCTGTGTTTTGAGCGATGGCGCCGTCGGTGAAACCGCAGATGGATATCTCGTCGGGAACTTTCAGTCCGATGAGTTTGCAGGCATACAGGATACCCGCCGCAGTCTCATCATTGATGGCAAAGAAACCGTCGGGACGATTCTTCTCTTCCAGTATGTCGGGCGTGATGGCGATGGCGCGTTCCCGGGTGTCGCACAACTTTATCATGCTCTCGTCTACAGGAATCTTATATTTTTTCATGGCATCGAGATAACCGTTCTTTCGGTTTTTTGTTATTTCCAGATGAGGCGCCGCTCCGTAAAAGAAGATACGCTTACAGCCCGACTGTATCATGTACTCCACCGCTGCAAACGAACCGGCGTAGTCGTCCACTACCACGCGGTCGGTCTTCAAGCCGGTACAGATGCGGTCGTAAAACACAACCGGGATATTATTGTCCAACAATTCCTGATAATGGTCGTAATGGGCAGTGTCTTTGGCAAGCGAGGCTATCACCCCGCAGACGCGGGCGGCGAGAAAAGAGTGTACGATTCTCTTTTCCGATTCGTACGACTCGTTGCTTTGCGCTACCAGAATGTTATAGCCGGCCTCTGAAGCCACCTGCTCGATGCCGCTCAGCACACACGAAAAGAAATGATGCACCAATTGCGGAACGATGATGCCTATGGTATTGCTCCTGCTGGCACGTAGGTTTACGGCAAGCACGTTGGGCTTGTAGTTGTGTTCACGGGCATAATTGTGGATCAAGTCACGGGTTTCCTTACTAATGTCGGGATTGTCTTTCAGTGCCCGTGAGACAGTGGAGGGAGAAACGTTCAGCGCACGGGCGATGTCCTTTATGGTAATCTGCGGTTTGTTCATGGTACGACATAATGTTTCGGTCAAAGGTAATCGAATAGGAAATAGATGCCAAATAAAAGAATAAAGCAATATATCCGCTTCTATGGGCAAAAGTAAAAAGATGTGTATGAAATGCTTTCCGGATAAGTCATAATCGGATTTAAGTCAAGTGCAAACGTTTGCGTCTGCGCATAGGGTAACTTCTTCTCACGCTTCGCGAATTCTTGCCTCTCTCTTCCTGTCAAGCCTGCCGGAAGCCGTCATTTCGTCTTATCCGAAACTTTTGGATGATGGATATGTAGGGATAAATGCTTTGCAATCGTTTGCATGTTCATCTTCTCATATTTTAACTTTTCCTTATGATGGGTTACTTTATAAAACATATTTTTGTCCCGTCGCATAGCGAACGATTGTGAAAGAAAAGGATATTTCCGAAAGAGCATTTTCGAAATATTATTCATAATAGTAATTCATATTGTTAACTTTAATTTTTTTAATGCATGAAGCAAGTTAATCTTGGAATCTATCGAACGATTCTTCCCTTATTATTAGGGTTATTCTTGTCAGTTAGCGTTTATGCACAGGAAATTACGGTGAAAGGGCATGTGAAAGATGCCACCGGTGAACCTGTGATAGGTGCTAATGTCTTGGTAAAAGGCTCTTCTTTGGGGGCTATTACCGATCTTGACGGTAATTTCTCTTTACAAGCTCCGCAAGGTTCTGTGTTGGTTGTTTCTTTTGTCGGTTATCAGGTAACTGAAGTAAAAGCAGCTCCCACGGTAACGATAATCTTGAAAGACGATGCTCAGTTGTTGAGCGATGTGGTGGTTATCGGTTATGCCACGGGAAGTCAACGTACCATCTCCGGTGCAGTACAAAGAATAGGACGCGAAGAAATGAACGCTGGCGTGGTGACGAATCCGTTGTCAGCTATTAAAGGCAAGGTAGCCGGTGTGAATATTCAGAAATCCGGTGGTGACCCTACGGCATCTCCTGCTATCCGCGTGCGTGGTACTACTTCTCTTACCGGTGGTAATGACCCGTTGGTGATTATCGATGGAGTGTTCGGTGACTTGAATATGCTGAATGCCATTTCTCCTGCCGACATTGAGACTTTTACCGTGTTGAAAGACGCTTCTGAAACAGCACAGTATGGTTCGAGAGGTGCATCCGGTGTAATTGTGGTAACTACCATAAAAGGAAAGAACGGTGTGAAGAGTATGAGCTATGATGGTAGCTTTGGTGTGGAAACGGTGTACAAGAATTTGGATATGCTGAGTGCCGATCAGTATAGAAGCGTTGCCCAAGGTTTGGGTATCAGCATTTTGGATAAGGGTGCCAATACGGACTTTATTGAAGAGATGCAGCAAACCGGATACACGCAAAATCACCGTTTGTCTTTCTCCAGCGGTAACGACGATTCCAATTATCGCGCCTCTATTGGTGTAGTAGACCAAAAAGGTATTATTCGCAATAATACGATGCGTAACTATACTGCCAAATTGGATGCAATGCAGAATATGTTTAACAATAAGCTAAAACTGGAGTTCGGAGTATTCGGTTCTTTGAAGCAAAGCCGCTATGTGAACGACTATCAGAAAACATTTTATTCTGCTGCTTCTTATAACCCAACTTTCCCTAACTCGAAAAATTCGGAAACCGGTTTGTGGGACGAGAATGCCAATGCCAATGAAGTGCAAAATCCGTTGGGACGTTTGGAAATCAACGACCGCGAAACAAATGCTTTCATCAACACCAATGCCCGTATTACATGGAGCATTACGGATGATTTGAAGTTGAGCGCATTCGGTTCATATACTTATAATGTAAAAGAAAACAAGAAGTATATCCCGACATCCATCAAGGCGGGATTGAGCAATCGTGGAGAAGCATACCGTGGTGATAACAAATCGCAGTCTATGTTGGCTAACTTGATGCTGACCTATAAAAAAGCTTTTGGAAAACATTTCATCAACGCTTTGGGATTGGCAGAAGTGCAACGTGTGACTAACACGGGTTTTGGCGCCACAGTAAACGGCTTCAGCACGGACGATTTTTCATATAATAATCTTCAAGCAGGTGCTTCTTGGAAGTGGGGACAGAGCACTTCATACTACAATAACCCGAGCTTGGCTTCTTTCATGGCTCGTTTCAACTACTCGTATGCCGATAAATATATCGTGACGGTGAATGCCCGCACAGACGGTTCTTCGAAAGTGGGAGCAAACAATAAATGGGCATTCTTCCCCTCGGCTTCATTGGCTTGGGTGGTTTCGGAAGAAGACTTCATGAAAGATGTTGACTTCATCAGCAACCTGAAACTGAGAGCCGGTTACGGTTTGGCTGGTAATCAGGATGCAATCAGTTCATATACTTCGTTGCCTTTGATGTCGCCCAATGGAACAACTACGGTGAATGGTCTGCCTGTGGTTACGATGGCTGTGACTCGCAACTATAACCCCGACTTGAAATGGGAAGTGAAGAAAACCTTTGACATAGGTTTCGATTTGGGCATGTTCGATGAACGTTTGACTCTCGGTTTCGATTACTACAACTCCAAAACAACAGATTTGTTGTATAACTACGATGTAAAAGTTCCTCCTTTTACTTATCCTACTTTGCTTGCCAACCTTGGCGCTATGCGCAATACGGGTATCGAACTGTCGTTGGGGGCAACTCCTTTGAAAACGAAAGACATGGAACTGACCATCAACGCCAATGTTGCTTTCCAAAAGAATAAACTCCTTTCATTGGAAGGCACTTATATGGGTGAAAGCATGACTGCCAAGAAATATATGAATCTGGGAGGTATGAACGGAGCCGGATTTATAGGCGGATACAACCAGATTATCTATCAAATGGTGGGACAACCTGTAGGTGTGTTCTATTTGCCGAAAAGCGATGGCTTGGTAGATAATGGCTTTGGCGATTACACTTATCACATTTTGGATATCGATGGCGAAGAAGGCGTGAATCTGGCTGACGGAAAAGACCGTTATGTTGCCGGTCAGGCTATGCCGAAAGCTTTGCTGGGCACCAACCTGAGCTTCCGCTACAAACAATTCGACATTCAATTGCAAATGAACGGTGCTTTCGGTCATAAGATATATAATGGAACCTCTCTCTCTTATATGAACATGAGCCAGTTCCCCACTTACAATGTAATGAAGGGAGCACCCGAAAAGAACATCAAAGACCAAACTGTGACAGACTATTGGTTGGAAAAAGGTGACTACCTGCATTTCGACTATGTTACTCTCGGTTGGAACATGAATACGAAGAATATGAAATATATCAAGTCGTTGCGTTTGACCTTCTCTGTAAACAATCTTGCGACAATTACAGGATATTCGGGACTCTCTCCGATGATAAACAGCACAACTGTGGGAAGCGACTTGGGTGTTGATGACAAGCGATTCTATCCGCTCTCTCGCACATATTCTTTAGGTCTTAGCGTTAACTTTTAAATATAAATCATTATGAAAAGAAGCATAATATATACAATGCTGTTCTCTGCGGCAACTTCTTTCGGATTGTCTTCTTGCGACTCTTTCTTGGAAGAAAACCCCAAAGATCAGATTACGGAAAAACAAGCGTATGCTAATCCTACCTTGCTTTATCTGAATACCGTGGCATCACTTTATACCGAAGTAGGAGCTAACGGAGGCGGTTCGGGCTTGCAAGGTACAGACCGCGGTTTGTATGACCTCAATACTTTCACTACCGATGAAGCAATGTTGCCTACACGCGGCGGCGACTGGTATGATGGAGGTTTGTGGCAGAATTTGTTCTTGCATAACTGGGGAACAAAGAATGACTTGGTGAAAGCCTCTTGGGACTATCTGTACAGAGTAGTGGCACAGTGCAACAAATCGTTGGACAAGTTGGATGAACTTCTAAAGGAAGCACCTGAATCAACGACTATACCTTTGTATATTTCCGAAGTGCGTACATTCCGTGCTCTTTATTACTACTATCTGCTCGATATGTTTGCACGAGTGCCCATCGTGACTTCCTCTACTACTGCAATCTCTGATGTTGCACAGTCGGAACGTTCGAAAGTTTTCGAGTTTGTGAAGACAGAATTGGAGGAATCGGTGAGTGATTTGAGCGATGCACACAGTAATCTTCCCGGTGAATATTATGGCAGAATGACGAAGCCCGTAGCCTATATGTTATTGGCTAAACTCGCTCTGAATGCAGAAGTTTACACTGACGACAACTGGACCGATGCTTCGAAACCTAATGGAAAAGATATCAAATTTACGGTTGACGGTGCCGAGAAGAATGCTTGGGAAGCTACTATCGCATACTGTGATAAGATTAAAGATCTTGGTTATCGCTTGGAATCTAAGTTTGCTGCAAACTTTTCGACAGCCAATGAAACATCGGTAGAGAATATATTTACCATTCCCATGGATCGCACGCTTTATAAGAATGAATTTTATAATCTGATTCGTTCTCGTCACTACAACCATGGTAATGCTTATGGACAAGGAGGCTGGAATGGCGCTTCAGCAACGAAAGAGGCACTTGATGCGTTTGGATATGGAACAGGAAGTGTGGATCCGCGTTTTGAACAGACATACTACGCCGGTAAAGTAGAAGGTCCTAACGGAGTAATTAAAAAAGACGATGGGACTGACCTTGAATACTTGCCTGCCGAAATAGCTTTGGACCTTTCGGGAAAACCCGCAGAGAAAGACGCCGGTGCGCGTATGAAGAAGTATGAACTGGATGCTTCTGCTACTAACGATGGAAAATTGCAAAGCAATGACCTTGTAATATTCCGCTATGCAGATGTACTGTTGATGAAGAGTGAAGCAAAAGTGCGTAATGGAGAAAGTGGAGATACAGAACTTACAGAAGTACGTGAACGTGCCGGCGCTTCGTTGGATGTGAAAGCTACACTCACCACACTGCTGGCAGAACGCATGAGAGAGTTTGCTTGGGAAGGTTTGCGCCGGCAAGATTTGGTACGCTTCGGTCAGTTTACCCGCTCTTATACAGACAGACCTCAGTTGGAAAATGAAGCAGGCGGCTATACCACAGTATTCCCCATTCATGAGGATGTATTGAGCTTGAGTAACGGTAAATTTACGCAAAACTACGGCTACTAATGTTTAATGACTAAACTTATAAATAAGATGAAAAAGATAATTCAATATGCAACAACTCTTCTATTACTCTTGGTGGTAGGAACCAGTTGTGAAGAGGGTAATGATAACTGGAGAATCATTACGGATGTACAGCCGGGGTTGTATATATCCGGTGATGCCACTATCTATAGCGCCGATGCCACTTCTTCTCTGTTGAAAAAACCGGCATTTGACGGTGATGTCGAAGGGGTAGAAATGGTAGGTATCTACACGTGGTTGAAGAAAGACGGTTCTTTTACTATTCTGGAAGTAAATGCTGAAGGCGAGCAAGTACGTTATGGTAAAGGTGAAGTAGTTGCTGCCGGAACGGGAACGTCAAATATGGTTGCCGGTGCATCTGCATTCTCTGTAGATGAAGACGGACTTTACTATGTTGCATACAACAAAAAGGATAAACAGTTGAGCATTATTCCTGTGAAGTTCGGTATTATAGGTGATGCTACCCCGGGTAAGTGGAGTAATGAAACACCCATGACCGTTTCTTACAATGATGCCCAAGCAACAGTGGAATTCTCGTTGAAAGACATTGTGCTGGATAAGAAAGAAATGAAATTCCGCTATTTTGCGACTTGGGGTGTAGAATTGCCCTATGATGGCTCCTTGGTTAAAATACATACCAATATGGGGGCTGTGACTGCCGGACCTCTTTCAGAGGCTTACAGCGAATGCGAAGGCGGCGGCGCCAACTTCTCTATAAGCAAAGCCGGAGTATACGATATAACCTTGAAACTGGAACTGCGTAGAGGAGTGTTCTCTGCTAAGGGTGTTTGCACTGCAGAAGATACTTCGAGCGCTACCCTGCCTGAGAAGATGTTTATTATCGGTTCTCCTTGGAGTTGGAACTGGTCCAATGCACCTGAAATGAATCCTGTACATAGCCACGATGGATTGTTCTGGGGTATCTATTATTTGGATGCCAATGCTGAGGTGAAGTTCAATAATGAATTGTCTTGGGATGCAGGCGAAAACTTTGGAGTAGAGACAGGCGATGCTAAGGGATTTGGAGAATATCCTGCCGGTGGTTCTAACCTGAAAGTGGAAAATGCCGGTTATTATCAAATCTTGGTGAAGTGTGTACTTTCTGCAGATAAGAAGAGCGTTGTACGTACAGTTGTTCTGTCCGAACCAGTTCCTTACCTTATCGGTAACACAATCGGTTCCTGGGAGATCAAAGATGAAAATAAGTTTACTTTAGATGCTTCTACGAAAGAATATGTGTCGCCTGCTCTTACAGCATCGGATAACCTTCGTATTTGTGTGAAGTTAGATGGCTGCGATTGGTGGCAAAGCGAATTTAATGTGTTCGATGGAAAGATCGTATTCCGCGGTAAAGGCGGCGACCAAGAGGCAGTGCCTGCCCAAGCCGGTCAAGTGGTTAGACTCAACTTCCAGAGTAATACTGGTTCTATTAAATAAGTAATAAAAAACAGAGCAATAGATTTTATATCTTAAGTTCTCTTTTCATAAGGAGACTACTTCATGACAATGAGGTAGTCTCCTTTGTGTTTGCAACAAGTGGTTATAGCGTTTTTCTTCTCTTCCTGCTTGCTGTCTCTTTATCGCTTTTCGTCTTTGTTCTTCAAAGAAGGGCAAAAATAAAGGGAGATAAAAGTAGGGAGGAGATTTCGCCTTTTACTCCCAAATCTTCAAAGAAGGGCAAAAATAAAGGGAGATAAAAGTAGGGAGG
>JBHADT010000149.1:0-3025 GCA_041855205.1 Bacteroides sp. | reverse complement strand
TACTGCCATGTCCTTGATGAAGTCCGTCACATATAAATTGTCGGGAGTACCGGCAGAACGCACCGCTTCTCCGACTTCATTGTAATAATACTTTCCGGTTTGCCAGATAAATTGAACGTCATGCCGGGCCTTAATCACGTCCAACCCCTTTGTCAGTGTCCGGTTGATTGTTCCTGCACCGAGGCTTCCTCCCACAACGAGAATCGTTCTTTTATTTTCATCCAGGCCGAAAGAGCGAAGAGCCTCCGCCCTGCCGGGTAGATTTCCGGCCAAATTCTGACGTACGGGATTCCCGGTAAGGACTATTTTCTCAGCCGGGAAGAAACGTTCCATACCTTCATAGGCCACGCATATCTTCCGGGCTTTCTTCGCCAGCAGTTTATTGGTGACTCCCGCGTATGAATTTTGCTCCTGAATCAATGTAGGTATGCCCATCATGCCCGCGGCTTTAAGAGTGGGGCCGCTTGCGTAACCGCCGACTCCCACCGCAACCTGCGGACGGAATCGTTTGACAATGCCGCGAGCTTTCCACTGGCTGCGTATCAGTTTGATCAAGACGCTCAGGTTTTTCCACAAATGCTTCCGATCGAATCCGGCCACGGGAAGCCCGATGATTTCATAACCGGCATCGGGAACCCGCTGCATCTCCATGCGTCCTTCGGCCCCCACAAAAAGGATTTTGGCATCGGGCCGCAATTCTTTGACGGCGTTGGCTATGGATATGGCGGGGAAAATATGCCCACCCGTACCTCCGCCGCTGATAAGGATGCGCACCTCATTTTGCGGGGCTTGTTCTTGCCGGGCCATATTGTCTTTTTTCTGCATTTTCAATATACTATTCAAATTTTGTATCGTTATTCAAAGCCTCGGAAACGGGTTCTAAAGCCGTCTGGGCTTCAGAGGCTCCGGACTCGTTCGGTTGCGGGGTGTTGGCACCATGTGCTTTTTGCTCTTCCAACCGGGCGGTATATCTGCTGATGCTCAGTATCATGCCGATATAAGCACAGTTAATCAGCGTACTTGTCCCTCCTTTGCTGATGAGCGGAAGCGGCTGCCCGGTTACGGGAAACAGCCCCACGGCCACCATCATATTGAGGATGGCCTGCGACACAAGAAGCAACCCTATGCCGATAACCAACAAAGCCGGGAAAGTGCGGTCGCATTTTTTGGCAATACGGCCGACACGTATCAGTAAACACAGATAGAGAAACACCATAAATGCCCCTCCTATAAGTCCTATCTCTTCAATGACAATGGCAAAAATGAAGTCGGAAAACGCCTGACTCAGAAAATCTCGCTGAACAGAGTTGCCCGGGCCCTTACCTATTACATTACTGGTGGCAATGGCAATCCGTGCATGAGCCACCTGTGCGTCTTTATCGATGTCGAATTGGGCGGCGGGAACTTCTTCCTTCTCGGTAAACCCTTTGATGCGGTTTTGCCAGGTCGTAAAACGGTGAAGCAGAGGTATGCCTCCCAACTTATCTTGAGGAACAACAGCCAAAGTTCCGATAAAAAGCCCCCCCATCAGCACGAGGAATGCCACCAGTTTAAGAAGTTTCTTGGATTGGACTCGCCCTATGAACATCATGACGAACACCACACCAAAGAGCAACATGGCAGTCGACAAGTTTTCCGGGGCAATCAATGCCAACACGGGTATGGTGAAGAAAAGAATGTGCTTGAACGCTTTCGGATAAGTTCCGTCTTCGTCCTGTTTACGTGCAAGGAGATGAGCAATCAGAATAATCACGGCCATTTTGGCCAACTCCGAAGGTTGAAACTGAAAGCCCATAAAGTTCATCCACCGGGCCGCTCCGTTGACACGATCGCCCGTGATGACTCCCATAGCCATAACAATGAGCAGCATAAACAAGGAAACAGGATACAGGAATACGGGGAATATCCGGAACCATTGGTAAGGGATGTTATGTACAAGCACGACAATTCCCACCCCGAACATCAGGAAAACGGAGTGTTGGGTGATGGGCCCCCAGTGGTCACCGCTTTTGTAGGTCAACGTAGATGCCGCGGAGAACACTTCGATGACGGAGATGACACAAAGGAAGAGGAAAATCATCCAAACAACCTTGTCGCCTTTGAATATGTTTCTCAATAATTCCACTTCAAAAGAGTTAAAGTGATAAAACGCATTGTTTAAACTGATTGCCCCGATCTTCATAACTGCTGAACAGGTCGAACGAAGCACAGCAAGGACTCAGGAGTACGGTCTCGCCTTTTCGGGCCAACCGATAAGCGGCATCTACGGCATCCTTCATCCCGGTCCGTATATCGGCGACGGGTAATCCCATCGGGTCAAAAAAGTCGTGCAGCTTTTCATTGTGCAGACCCAGATATACCAATGCCGAACACTTTTCGCGCACCAAGTCCTCGATTTCGGTATAATCGTTCCCTTTGTCTTTGCCGCCAATGATGAGGACGGTCTTGGTTTTCATGCTTTGCAAAGCATACCAGCAGGAATTCACATTGGTAGCCTTGGAGTCGTTGATAAATTCGATGCCCCGTACACGAGCCACTTTCTCCAACCGATGCTCCACACCTTTGAAATCGGAAAGTGCCTTGCGGATATTCTCCTTGGCAATGCCGGCAAGATTGGCCGATATGCCTGCCGCCAGCGAGTTGTAAAGGTTATGCTGTCCGGTCAGCGCAAGTTCTTCCTGCTCCATATTGAAAGCGATGGGAGCGGTAATTTTTATCTCATTATCTTCCACATAAGCGATGGCTCCATCTTCTTTGACGGCAGCAAAAGGATAAAGATGAGCCTTCAATCCGTGCTTGGCTAATTGTTGTTTGATTACAGGATCGTCATTCCAGAAGATGAAAGCGTCGTCGGGCGTTTGATTTTGCGTAATACGGAATTTGGCGTCGACATAATTCTGCATGCAATGATCGTAACGGTCCAGATGGTCGGGTGTGATGTTCATCAAGACCGCGATGTTGGCGCGGAATTCGTACATGTTGTCCAACTGAAATGAGCTGAGTTCGATAACGTAATAGTCGTGCT
>JBHADT010000148.1:0-7603 GCA_041855205.1 Bacteroides sp. | reverse complement strand
GGGAGGAATGTTGCGGAAAGTCACTTGGTTTTCGCCCTGTGTGCTGTACCATAGGTCTTCCAGTCCTTCCATCATGTAGGCAAACTCCACCTGAGAATTCTGTGTATAGTCCAGCACATTGAATGAAATCTTGAAGGTGTTCTGATTGTATAGCAATTCTATTTTATCTCTGAGGGAGAGTGGCAATTCCGTATCTTTACTTTCTATCTGGCGGCTATATACTGAAAATTGTGTTATCACAGCCGGAATAGCCTGACGGGAAAATGTTACTTCATTAGGACTGAAATAGCAGGCTCCGTCTTGTGAACCGAAATAGATGGTGCCGTCGGAGGTCATACAAGTGGCTCCATCCATGAAATCGCCTATAGGAATTCCATCATGATGATTATAATTGTAGAACTTCCTTTTAGCCTCATCCAAATACGATATTCCAGCATTGGTGCTAATCCATATCTTTCCATATTTGTCCTGTTGAATCGCCCGCACGTTTGTATTTTTTAGTCCCTCTGATGTTCCGTAGAAAGTATATTCTCTTGGTTGTCTCTGGTTTTTGAAGATGATAATTCCGTCTACAGTTGCAGTTAATATGCGATTCTGAGCGTCTTTTATAAGATGGCTTACTGAGCGTATTGGGAATCCGTTGTCATGTGTTATGGAGTCTTGTAATTCTTTGTTGGTATTGAATATGAAAATGCCGTTTGCACCTATCCACATTTTTCCTTCAGCGTCTTTTAAGATTCCCCTTACCCATTTATCTCTCAATCTGCTATTGATCTTTTTCTCATAAATAAGTTTATTTTCATAGTAAGAGTATAACCCCGCTTGTGTTCCTATCCATATTTTTCCAACTTCATCTTCATAGAAACAAAGAATATCAAGATCTTTGGTGCTTGTTTCATCTAGGCACGTTATTTTTCCTTTTTCTTGATCATATATGGCTATGCCGTGCCGATGAGTTCCTAACCACACATCTCCTTTCTTGTCTTGATGAATCACATTTATATGTGTGCGTTTGTTTAGATGAGATTCATTTAGGAGTACCGTTTGCCATGTTTGTTTCTTTGTGTCGTATATTTTTAATTCCCCTTCTCCGCCCAGCCATATTTTATCCATATTATCTGCCCAGAGTCCCCATATTTGTCGGCTGTTTGAGGTATCGACATGTGTGATAGTCTTGAAAGGAGGAGAAGTGTAGCTTATAAAGTCTATTCCACCTCGGTAATTTGCTATCCAAATATTTCCGAATGAATCTTGTATTATACCTTTGGCATTAGGACTTGAAAGCCCATATTCATTATTTGTGGAAGATATGTTTAGAAATTCGACTTCTTGTGGAGAGGAAAATGTATTATTTTGAAAGTTGAAAATACTTATTCCGCCCAAATAAGTACATATCCAGAGTTTACCATCATCCATCTGTGCTATGTCGGTCACTTGGTCGGCAAGTAATGATTTTTCATTTGCTTCTGAATGCCTGAACGTTGTAAAGTTCTCTTTTTGCGGATTAAACCAAACCAGTCCTTTATTGGTTCCCAGCCAAATATTGTAACTTTTATCTATGAATATTACGTTTATCTCGTTGGAAGGCAAGCCCTCTTGGGTGTTTGGGTTATGCTTGAAATTCTTAAAACTATGTTTTTTCATGTCTACAACACTCAGACCATTGTCGTTATGCCCGATATATAGATACCCTTTCCCATCATCTATTGCCGTATTGAAATCGCTAGGCAGTCCTTTTATATTTTGTGGAGTGTAACTCTTCACTTCTTGGGCAGAAAAGTGCATCACCCCATAACTTGAATGTGTAATCCAAACTCCATCATCCGTAGATGGAGTGAGCCCGGTGATAACTCCCCTCTGCTTGTCGGATGGTAGTTCTTGTCTTTTAACTTTCTCGGAACTATAATCGAAATAGAACATTCCTTCATTGGTTGCAATCCATATTTTATTCCCCGTAGGATTGGGCAATAACTTATTTTGCCAACTCTGACTGAATTCAGGGTTATCTTGCCCATACACAATGAATTTATGTCCGTCAAATCTGCTCAGTCCTGATGGGGTTGAAATCCAAATGTAGCCTTTAGAGTCTTGGGCTATATCTTGTACGTAGTTGCTGGGAATTCCATCCTTCATACCAAGATTTTTTATCGTATATGATTGGGCCATTGACACAGTACATGATACATATAGCATTATTGAGAATATGAATCTTATTATCTTTTTCATAAGCAGAAGTGTTTTTTGTTGAAAACAAAAGTAAACTAAATATTCGTAACATTCGATAGTACACGGGGTAAGAATTGAGCAATAAGGCTATAAGAACTCGTTATGCACAATTTTTATATCACGTATGAACGATTTTTTATCCAATTAGGCCTTAACATTTCTATACTTTTGCTGTCAGATACTAAAACCCTATTAATCTAATTAAATTTGAGAAACAATGAAAGAAAATTCGTCTAAAAGAAATAATAAGGCACTTATTGCTTTATTATTTTGTGCAGGTTGTGTATCTCTTTACCCTTCGCCGGCTTTAGCCGGAGAACTTGGAATGGAGGTGCAGGTGGTTCAACAAAAGCAAGTAGTCTTCGGAGTAGTAAAAGATGCAGCGGGTGAGCCTGTTATTGGTGCAAGCGTTGTTGAAAAAGGAACAACCAATGGCACGATTACCGGCATCGATGGCGATTTTAGTCTTACCGTATCCCCGGGGGTAAATTTGGTTATCTCTTATATCGGGTATAAATCTCAGGAAGTAAAAGCTGTTCCGGGCAAGAGTCTGATTATTACTCTTTCTGAAGATGCTGAAATTCTTGATGAAGTGGTAGTGGTAGGCTATGGCGTACAGAAGAAATCAGACGTCACGGGTTCGGTCACTTCTGTAGGAAAGGAACGCTTGGGTAAGCTTCCTGTGGTCAATGTATTGCAGGCTGTACAAGGTGCTGCAGCGGGTGTTACTATTACACAAACCTCTTCTATCCCGGGAGATGCTCCCGATGCCTTAGTACGTGGTCAGAATTCTATCAATGCCAATTCCGGGCCTTATGTAGTCGTGGATGGTGTACCTATTAGCAAGTCAGGAGGAACATTGAATGATATCAATCCGAACGATATTGAGTCTATGGAAATCCTGAAAGATGCTTCGGCTACAGCTATTTATGGAACAAATGGGGCGAATGGTGTTATTTTGATTACTACCAAACGAGGAGTTTCCGGTAAACCAACAATTCGATATAACGGATATTTAGGCGTGGAAGATTTCTCTAATAGGCTGGATTATTGTAATGGTGCGCAAATCACGCAACGTTATAAGGATTATGTGTCTCAGAATCCCGGAGAAACGATGTACAACGAATTCGTGAAGAATGTTAATGAGGCCGATAATCAGGCTAATGGAATAGAATACGATTGGATTGATGCTGTTTCTCGGACGGGTATCATACAGAATCACAATGTGAATATTAGTGGTGGAGCGGAGAATGTGAAATATTATATATCTGCTGATTATATGAATCAGCGGGGGGTATTAAAAGGTTTCGATTATCAACGTTACTCTATTCGTACTAATCTTGACATGAATGTTACCGATTATATGAAAGTAGGAACTAATTCATATATAGTATCGCATAATCGCGATGGCGGGCGTGTTAATTTCTTGATGGCTGAGGCCATGTCTCCTTACGCAAAGATGTATGAAGAAGATGGCAGTTATTGTATTAACCCGATGTATAGTGAAACTTTGTTCACCAATCCGTTGATGTGGACTACTACCAGTCCCGAACGTCGTCAGTGGAATATTAATATCAATGGTTATGCCGAAGTTGATTTGGGTAAGTTGATCAATCCTCTAAAAGGATTAACTTATAAGTTCAATGGTGGTTTTGCTTATATGCCTAAGCGTTATAATAACTATGAGGGAAAAACGGTAAATAATAAAACGGGATATGCTGTAATAAAGAATGAAGAGACACAAAGCTATACCATTGAAAACATTCTCGCATATAATCGTGATTTTGGCAAACATCATTTGGATTTGACGGTTTTGTATGCTGCTTCGCGTAAAAAATATCAGAACTCGGAGGCGAGAGCCAGTAAGTTTATAAATGATGAGCAGAAATGGCATAATATTGGCAGTGCGGAAACACCTGCTGTGTCTTCTTATACAGACCTTTATTCTACTGTTTCGCAGATGGGACGTATCAATTACTCTTATGATAGTCGTTATTTGTTTACGTTCACTGTTCGTCGTGATGGCTCTTCGGTATTTGGGGATAACAACAAGTATGGTATATTCCCCTCTGTTGCTTTAGGTTGGAATATTGCCCGCGAGTCATTTATGGAAGCTTCGAATGATTGGTTGAACTCTTTGAAATTGCGTATGTCTTATGGTAAGGCCAGTAATGAGGCAATCGGAGTTTATCAGTCACGTGTGAAGATGAATACAGGCATGCTTACCTTGGGCGGTGCTTCTAATGTTGGTTTATGGCCGAACGATTTGATGGGAAATGCGGATTTAACTTGGGAAACAACCAAGAGTTTCAATGTTGGTTTGGACTTTGGCTTGTGGAATAATCGTTTGAGTGGTAATGTGGATATTTATTTCTCCAAAACGAACGATCTGTTGTTAAAGCGTAGTTTGCCAAAGATTACCGGATACAATACTGTATATTCTAATATGGGTGAGACTGCCAATAAAGGTATAGAGCTTACATTGAATTCACGAAATATTGTTTCAGATAATTTTACTTGGACATCCAATTTAGTGTTCTCATGGAATAAGAATGAGATAAAAGAGCTTTATGGTGATGGACGGAATGACTTAGGCAATCGCTGGTTTCTTGGACATCCGATAGGTGTGATTTATGATTATACGAAGGTCGGAATCTGGCAAGAAGATGAAATTGCTCGTGGTGAACACGAGAATTGGGATCCGATTGCCGAAGCAGGTGATGTGAAGTTAGCTGATATTAGCGGCCCAAAAGGCACTCCGGATGGTAAAATTGATGACTATGACCGTAGTATCAAAGGGCAGACAACTCCCAAATGGATTGGTGGTTTAACTAATACTTTTACTTACAAGGACTTTACATTGACTATCTTTATACAAACGACTCAGGGGATGAAGAAAAACAACTCATTGATAGGTATAGCCGGCGATGAGATGGGACGTCGCAATACAACTACCGAAATAGGTTATTGGACACCGGAAAATAAGAGTAATGAATGGCGTTCATTACGCAAGAATTCCAATAAACATGGATATGGATTCCCTTGTGATGCTAGTTATACACGTATCAAAGATATTACATTGAGTTATACTTTCCCGCAGAACATAATTCGTAAGATGGGTATAGGGGGACTGCAACTCTATGTAAGCGGACGTAATTTATTTACATTCACTGACTGGATTGGATGGGATCCGGAAGCACGTCAGGTATCTCGCGGCCATAGCTCATGGGATGCTACAAGAGGTGAGACCGTATATGATAGCAGTAACTATCCGATGACTAAAAGTTATGTGTTTGGAGTTAACTTAACATTCTAAAAAGACTAAGAATTATGAAACTTAAGAATATTTTATTGGCAACGATTGCTACATCAGCATTTGTCGTGGGAGGCACATCATGCAACGAAAGTTTTCTGGAGGAAAAGATGTTTTCAAGTTATGGTCCGGATATTACGGACGTAAATGCCAAGTTGATAGGACTACATCGTCAATATGCAGCTATATGGGGTATGTCAGGTCAGCAAGGGTTTGTCGGCTGTTGGCAAGTAGGGACTGATGTAGGTGCTCCAGGCGATACTCAAGGGGTTGAGGTGCCTTTCTATAGGTATCAGGAACTAAATGCGGAAAATGCCGGTATTAGTTTTTTATGGGAGAAACTTTATGAACTTATTGATAGTGCAAATCTGATTATAGCTTCCCAATCTGAAGGAGGTGATACGGCTGCTATGAGCGAAGCGATGTTCTTCCGTGCCTATGCATATAATCTGTTGGTTACATTATGGGGAGATGTGCCTTTA
Organism: Bacteroides sp.; assembly: GCA_041855205.1. Lineage (GTDB taxonomy): Bacteria > Bacteroidota > Bacteroidia > Bacteroidales > Bacteroidaceae > Bacteroides. The sequence continues at coordinate 1,582 of JBHADT010000148.1, read as the reverse complement.
GTTACAGTGTCTACAACGATTCCACGTACGGATTATACTCGTGAGGAAGTGTATAAAGTGGATGAAGTGATTGATTCTGATTTGACTTATGCAATAAATAATCTCCCGGCAGTGGGGGCAGCTAAGAGTGAAAGCCGTATAAACCAAGATATGGCGCGTCAATTGGCCGGTGAGGCTTATCTCCGTATGGGTATGCGTGATGCTTCTTATTTTAAAAAAGCCGAAGATGCAGTAAATCCTATTATTATGGGAGGAAAATATAAACTGATTTCGGAGCGGTATGGAAAGTTTGTTGCAGAGTCAGGAGACTATTATCATGATATGTTCCGTTGGGGAAATCAGCGTCGTTCGCAAGGGAATACTGAAGCTATTTGGATATTCGAGATGGAGTACAATCGTAATGTGAATGGTGGCACCATAGATAATCCGCAACAGCGTCGTAACTGGGTGCCGGCTTTTCATAAACTGGATGGCATGGTCAATGCAGATTCCATTGGTGGACGTGGTAATGGTCGTTTGCGTCTTAGTAATTTTGTGAAGTATGGTCTATATGACAAGGGAGACATCCGTAATTCTAATTTTAATATCCGTCGTGTGATGTGGTATAATAAACCGGGTTTTTCAAAAGAATTTGGTATTGATGCCAATGGTTTTCTGGTTGATAAAGACAAAGGCGTGAAGAATGTAGTGTTGAAAACCGGCAACCAAGTGATTCCTCATATAGGAGATACTTTGAACGTATTTTATCCTCATACCACGAAGTGGGGAGCTTATGATGCTACGGATGATTTCGGTTATGCCATGGTAAAAGACTGGCCGTTGATGCGTTTAGGAGAGACGTACTTGCTTCGTGCCGAGGCTCGTTTCCGTCAAGGTAATGTACAAGGTGCTGCTGATGATATTAATGTGCTACGTGATCGTGCTTTTAAGGATTATCGTACCATCGCTCCCGAAGCGGGTAAAGTTAAGGTCGATCAAATAAATATCGACTTTATTCTTGATGAACGTATTCGTGAGCTTATAGGTGAAGAGAATAGGCGTTCTACTCTAATGCGTGCCGGGGAGCTTGCTAACCGTGTAAATATGATGGCCTCCAAGTGGAATGAGACGGTAGATAGTAAAAAAATATCAGGATTCTCTGCATCCAAACATCTCTTGCTACCTATCCCTCTAACGGAAATTCAGTTGAATAAAGACGGTAATTTAAAACAGAATCCGGGATATTGATATTTTCTTGAGGACTGTTTTAAGAATATGTAACTCTCATAAAGTGAGTTTTGATTTATAAATGAGACGTATGCTAATAGCGTTAAAAGAGTTTGTAAACAGAATAATGTCCTCTCATTCAGAGGGAGAATTCTTTGTTATGGCTCTTTAGATCGGCCTGTCCCAAACTCGGCCATTACGGCCAACAACAAGGCACAGCTTCGTCAGAACTACGGCTACGACGGTTATGATGCTGGTATCCCGATGTGGACGAGGTGGGAAGATGCCGTGGCCGATGAGGCGAAGGCTGAATAAACGTTTTATCATTCATTTTCGATAGGGGTTGGTTCGAGCCCACTCTTCGAGTGAGAAGAGT
>JBHADT010000147.1:0-19158 GCA_041855205.1 Bacteroides sp. | reverse complement strand
CCTCCGTCCGCACCTATCCGCATCACTCCTCCCTCTTTAAGAGCCAGCCACAGATTCCCGTCTTCGTCTTCCGTCATGCTCGTACCGCTTTCGGGAAGATTCAATCCGGCAAACATACGAACCGGAGCGGACATGCGGGCAGAATACCGATAGAGTTTGTTTCCCTCGGTAATCCACACTCCTTGTTTTCCCTTTGCAAGCGCGGCGGGGGAAGAAAACGGCAGCAAACGACAGGTTTCTGTTGCGAGTGCAAACCGGAAAAGTCCCGTGGAAGTCAACAGATACAAATATCCCTGACCATCTCCCACCATTTGGGTTACGTGCAGATTGCCATAACTGATGGAATCGTTATGAAAGTTATTGAACACCCGGATGCGATTTCCGTCAAAGCAGTTCAGTCCGTCCAAAGTGGCAATCCAGATACGCGATTTCTCATCCTGATAGATGTCGCTTACCGTAATTTGCGATAGCCCATCCTCCACGCCCAATACCCGGAATCTGTACTCCTGCCCGTACATCGCATGGTACAAGAGGGAGAAAATGAAGCTTAAACGCAAACGCATGAGAGCAGTTCTATGTGTTTTCATCATTGAGTTTGTTTTTGCCTATCCCATATATATGACGGAGCTATGAGGCGGAGTTGCAAGTCTTGTCTTTGTCCTATAATCCCAGAGTCAACACGGCGGTTGTTTATCTTTCTCTGTTTCATTCTTCACCCGCTTCTTATACTGCGAGGGTGTTTCTCCCGTGTATTGCTTGAACGCCGTACTGAAGTAAGAGGAAGATGCGAATCCCACCCTTTCCGCTATTTCGGCAAAAGCCATGTCCGTTCCCCGAATCAATGAGACGGCTTTTTCCATGCGGAATTTATTGATATACTCATTGGCGCTGATATTGGTCAATACTTTCAGCTTGTTGTATAAGGATGCCCGGCTCATACCTATTTCCTTGCAGAGGAAAGCAATATCCAGTTCACTGTCAGCGATGTTGGCTTGGATAATCTTGTTCAGTTTAAGCAGGAAAGCCTCATCCGCCTGACTGAAGGTCACATCTTCGGGAACGGGAAGCGGACCGGCATTCATGTAACGCTTTCTTATGTATTCTCTGTTTTTAAGCCTGTTCCGTATCAGTTCAATGAGGGTTTCCACTTCAAACGGTTTGCCGATATATGCGTCCGCTCCGTTTTTATAGCCGTCTTTGCGGCTCTGCTCATCATCGCGGGCAGTGAGTAAGATTACCGGAATATGACTGACCGCAATATCCTCCTTGATGTGCGCGCACAATTGGAAGCCATTCATACGGGGCATCATGACATCGCTCACCACCACATCCGGCGTATGATTCCTGAAAAGATGCAGAGCCTCCGTTCCATCGGAGGCTGTCATCACCGACTTAAAGTATTCGCCTAACGTTTTCTTCAGGAAATCCGTCATGTCGGCATTGTCGTCCACTACAAGTACATTGTATGCAGAAAGGTCGAATTCGTCTTTTTCAACGGACAATTCATTGGTTTCCTCCGCAATAAGTTCGTTCAGATACGCCTTAGGAACACAGGCTATTTCTTCCGTCCCCTGCCTCAATGGCAAGATGAAATAAAACGTGGCTCCCGCGTCCGGATTGTTGTAAGCTCCTATGCTTCCTCCGTGCTGATCCACCAGAATTTTGGAGTATGAAAGTCCGATGCCTGTGCCGCTCTGCTCTCCGTTTCCCTGGTAGAAACGGGTAAAGAGCCTCTCCATATTCACCTGCTTTAATCCGCATCCCTGATCGGAGACAGAGACTCTCACCTCCTTCTCTCCCGGGAGCATTTCAGTTACGATTACAATGGACGAATGTTGCGGACTGTGCTTGAGCGCGTTGACCAACAGGTTGCTGAGCACTATCTCGCACTTGTCTCTATCGAAGCTCACCAATCCTATTTGCGGGTCGAACCGATGGGTGATGTCCACCTGCTCTGCCTCTCCCTCACTCACAAAATCTTTCGACACATGTTCAACCCATTCATTGAACGGATAAGGCTGTATGCGCAGTTTGGCTTCTCCCACCTCCATCTTGCGCACGTCGAGCACCATGTTTATCAACGAACTCATCCGTTGCGACTGGCGGTAAATGGTCTTCAACGGCAGATAGTTCGTATCATCCGGAGATAAAGACTTCAGTATGCGCCTTAGCGGAGCGTATATCAATGTGAGAGGGGTACGCAACTCGTGACTCACGTTGATGAGAAAACGCACTTTTTCTTCATACACCTGCTGTTCGTGCTCTTTCATCACCCAACGGAGTTTGCGTTCTTTCCTTTTCAGAGTCATCCTGAAGGTCTGTATCACCAAAAACAACATGGCAAAGATGCAGCCACCCACAAACCACCAGGTTTGATACCAAGGCGGAAGCACCTCCAGCTCGAGTATCTGCCTGTCGGGAATCCATGTACCGTCTTTCGCAGTACATGATGCCATGATTTTGTACTTTCCCTGCCGGGGAAGACGAATCACGAGTTCGGTATTATAGGATTCCGTATACGTGTCATCCAAGCCCACTATCCGGTAACGGTATAATTTCCGGCGAAACACATCTTCTTCCTTTACCATAATCCGGATGGCCACGTTACTGTTCCACGGTATGGTAAGTTTTTCCTGATTCTCTCCCATCTTCCCGCTCACGGACTCTCCGTTGAGAATAATATCGGACAATTGCAGTTCGGGCAGGACAGGCGCATCCGCTTCCTGTCTGTTGCTGATGTGCAGCAATCCTCGCACGCCGCCCATGTATATTTCGTCTTCTCCTGCCACCCATTGGGCTCTGGGTATGTATTCATTAAGTATCACTCCATCCGTCTCGCCGTAGAGGGTGAAGCGGTCTTTGTCGGGGAAATACGAAAACAGTCTGTTCTCCGCTCCTATCCAAATCTCCCTGCCGGGATTACACACCACCGAAGAGACTTCGTTGAACAGGCTGGTGTGCACGGGCAGCAGCTTTCCCTCGCCCGGGATATAACGGGTAAGTCCATGATTGGTACCAAGCCAAAGCGTGCCGTTTCCATCGTAAGAGACTGTCTTGAGAGAGACTTCGCTATTGCACGAAAAGAGCACTTTCAGGTTTTGCGTATCGTGCTCCAGCACGTATATGCGTTTCATATCGAAAAGATAGGTGCGATCCGTATCAGTCGCCACCGACTGCAGTGTTCCCCAGTTGATGATATTCTTTTTCTCTTCCGTGGCAACGGTGAATTTCTTCTCCTTTATATCATATATATACACATGATCTCCAAGCACGAGTATGGTGTTGCGGGTATTTCGATACAGATACACGGAGTAGCCATGCTTACACAGCGTTTTGGTCGTTTGTTCATCAATCACTTCGAACGGTGTTATTTTACCGGTGAGGGGGTCAAAAACAAACAAACCCTCCGAAAAAAGGGATATAAGCAATTTACCTTGTTCGAATTCACAAATGGAGGTTACCTTACCTTCTCCGCCGGAGGGATAGGAGGTAAATTTCTTGGTAACGGAATTGAAGCAGTTGATTCCGCCCCCGTCCGTGCCAATCCATATTCGCTCGGGACTTTCCCTGTAAAGACACAACACAATGCTGTTGGTTAGTCCGAGACTTCTGTCCGAGAGCGCCTCCGTATAGGTTTTCATAGAGACCTCCCGTATGTTTATCAGCCCATTGTACACCCCTCCCACCCAGATGTTGTCGTAATTGTCTTTGTACAGGAAGTTGATGGAAGCGGTCGGCAATGAATACAATTTATCCCCCGGAATGTGCTCAAGGTGTACGAAACGCCCCGTATCCGGATTCAGTATGCTGATGCCGCCGCCATCGGTTCCCGCCCATATCTGCCCTTTGCGTTCCGTCATGGAAATCACGATATCGCTGCTCAATCCCGAATTGGATGTCGTATAGGAAGCCAGCAGGCGTCCGTCCGCCTCATAGCAGCGCAACCCCTGATTGTAGGGAGATAGCCAGACGCGCCGCCGGGAATCTACGAACATGTCCGTAATCTCCTTTCCGCAATCGAAAGGAGCAGGCCGGCATGCCAATGTTTTCAGATTCAGGGTATACACTCCCTGCCAACGGCTGCAACAGAGCAAGATATCATCTTCCATAAGAGCAAGCCTGGCCACATCGAAGTCTTTTTCCGCACCTATCCTGCACAACCTTTGCGGATACTTGCTCTCACGTTCGTCGTAAAGATATATTTCATTTTTTCCGCCGAGCAGCAGTTTGTCGCCCCACCGGCAGGCGGAATAGGCAATACAGGGCATACCGTCTTCATGGATAAGCGGAGTGAAATTGTTGCTATAATAATTGTATCGGGCCACTCCCATATCGGTCAGCACCCACAGGTTGGCAGAGTGGTCTTCCGATACCCAATAGATGCGGTTGCCGGGCAATGAGCTTCTGTTACCTCGCTGGAAGATGTATTTCTTCTGTTCCCGTCCATCGAATCTACCCAATCCGGACTGTGTTCCCGTCCAGATAAATCCTCTCGAATCGGTAAAAATACAGGTCAGCGTACTCGGCAGTCCGGCATCCAGCGATATTTGTTTATAAAGATAATGCCCGGCATGGGAAGGCAAAGAGCGGAACAACAATAGAACCAGCACAGATATGGTGTATAAGGACATATACCTATGTGTCTTCATAGCAATAGCACAAGTCTGATAAGTTTAACGGAAGCAAAGTTAGTTTTTTATCTGAAGTAAGAAGCCGGAAGAGATATTTTTTCAGTCTGTACAACGGACAAAGCGCCCCGGTGTCACATCCGCACCTCTGTTTTTAAAGTACCGGATTTTAAGAAGTACCGCACCCGTTCGGTTCGCGCACCGTGCCTGTGCGGTTCGAGTACCGCACCCGTGTGGTTTCCGGACCATTCGCACATCTTTGAAAAAGCACCCAGAATCCGAACTTTCCGGGATACCATCGGGAATGTTCATGCATATTGTCTATTATTTAAAAGATATTAGTCAATATCGAAAGTGGATTCTCTTTTCCTGTATCTACCTTTGTTTCCGGTAGGCAAAGAAGAAGCCGCCGCTAATTTTAAACCCGAAAAAACGATGAATATCCGGTACTTCCACTGTTTCGCAGGAAGCACAATGGCGTTGCTTCTCTCCTCCTGCGGTAATGAGCAGAACAATAAAAAAGCGCTGAACATTGTCTACATCATGACAGACGACCACACGCAGCAGATGATGAGTTGCTACGACGGACGCTACATGCACACTCCCAATCTGGACCGCATCGCTTCCGAGGGAGTACGCTTCAGTCAGAGTTTTGTGGCAAACTCGCTGAGTGGTCCCAGCAGGGCATGCATGCTTACGGGCAAGCACAGTTGCGGAAACCGGTTTTACGACAACAGCACCTGCGTGTTCGATACCGCCCAACAGACATTTCCCAAATTGCTGCAAAAACACGGCTATCAAACGGCTGTAATAGGAAAATGGCATCTGGAAAGCCTCCCCACGGGATTCGACTTCTGGAAGATTGTTCCCGGACAGGGGGATTACTACAATCCGGATTTCATACTCCAAACCAACGACACCGTGCGCCAACAAGGGTATATCACCAACCTCATCACCAACGAAGCCATAAATTGGCTGGAACACGAACGGATTCCCGATAAACCTTTCCTCTTGATGGTGCACCACAAGGCGGTACATCGCAATTGGATGCCGGATACCTGTCACCTCTCCCTGTACGAGGACAAGACTTTCCCGCTACCCGATAATTTCTTCGACAATTATGAGGGGCGACTTGCCGCAAGCTCTCAGGAAATGAGCATCGTCAACGACATGGACATGATTTACGATTTAAAGATGCTGAGCCCCGGCGAAGACTCTCGCCTGAAAACCCTTTACGAGAAATATCTGGGAAGACTGGACAAAGACCAACGCACCGCATGGGACAAGTTCTACAATCCTGTTATGGAGGACTTTCAGAAATGCAAACCTCAAGACCGGGAACTGGCGGAGTGGAAATTCCAACGCTACATGCGAGACTACATGAAGACACTGAAATCTCTGGACGAAAACGTAGGGCGTCTGCTCCGCTATCTGGAGGAAAAACAAATGTTGGACAATACGCTCATCGTATATACCTCCGACCAAGGGTTTTATATGGGTGAGCACGGATGGTTCGACAAGCGTTTCATGTACGAAGAATCCATGCGCACTCCACTCGTCATGCGCCTCCCCAAAGGATTCGATCGCCGGGGAGAGATTTCCGAACCGGTACAGAACATAGACTATGCCCCCACTTTTCTCGAACTGGCGGGTATTGAAATCCCCGAAGACATGCACGGCGTTTCTTTCCTTCCCCTGCTGAAAGGGAAGAAAGCGAACAAGCGCCGTCAAGCGCTCTACTATCACTTCTATGAGTATCCGGGCGAGCATAAGGTAAAGCGTCACTATGGCATACGCACCCCGCGGCATAAACTGATTCATTTCTACAACGACATAAATCACTGGGAATTGTATGACCTGCAAACCGACCCCTGCGAAATGAAGAACCTGTACGGACAAGATGGATATGCCGAACTGACCGGACAGCTAAAGAAAGAATTGTTCGGTCTGCAAGAACTCTACAACGACTCCATACGTTTCTTATCGGAAAAGAAAGAGTTTTAAAAAACGACAGGAAAAGCGTTTAAAAATAGTTCTAAAACCATCTTTTAGCTGATTTTATAAAAAAGATAATCATTTTTTAAAGACATATTTCTGCTTATCTACATAGATTTGCTTCGCCAGTCAGCTATGACCGGCAACACCTTTAATCAAAAAAATACATTGTTAAACTTTAAACTCTTACTTATGGAAAATGGAAAAAGAATGCTGTTCCGGGCAATTCCTTTAGCCGTCGGGTTACTGATGAGCAATGGAAACACATTCGCCACAGCGGTTACAAACATTTCCGAACTTTCAGTAAATCAACAAAGCGGTCAGATTACGGGTACGGTATCCGATTCGAACGGTTATCCCCTGATAGGTGTCAATGTAGTGGAGAAAGGCGCCACGCATAACGGAACCATCACTGACACAGACGGAAAATTCTCACTCAATACACTCTCAACCAACGCGACACTAGTGTTCTCTTACATCGGTTACAAAACAGCCGAAATTCCCCTGAACGGGAAGAAAAGCATAGCTGTGACGCTGCACGAAGACAGCGAGGCACTGGATGAGGTAGTGATCATCGGCTACGGTGCGGTGCGCAAGGCGGACTTGGCAGGCTCAGTAGCCGTAATGGACGGTAAGACATTCAAGGATCAACCCATCACCCAGGTAAGCGACGCTCTTCAGGGACGCGTTGCGGGCGTAAACGTAGTGAGCGATGGTATTCCGGGCGGTTCGGTCAAGATTCGCGTACGCGGAACCAACTCCATCAACAAAAGCAACGAGCCGCTTTATGTGGTAGACGGCATGGTACGCGAGTCAGGGCTGGAAGGCATCAACCCCGAAGACATTCAGAGCATGCAGATACTCAAGGACGCTTCTTCCACAGCCATCTATGGTTCGAGAGGAGCCAACGGCGTTGTCATCATCAGCACCAAGAGCGGTGTGAAAGGCGAAAGCAACATCACGTTCGATGCATCGGTGGGTTTCTCCAACGCAAGTAATCTCCCCAAAATAATGGATACCAAAAGCTACGCTCAGGCGCTTGTCGATTATGCAGGAATCAACGCTGCGGATCTTACCGAATACCTGAACGGGAGCAATCCGGGTATCGATTGGGCAGACCAGATTTTCCGCACCGGACTCACACAGAACTATAAGTTGGTGTTCTCCAAAGGTTCGGAAGGCGTTCAGACTTACATATCGGGCAACTACATGAAACATGAAGGAACCATCGAGAAAAGCAGCTACGAACGCTACTCCGCCAAAGCCAACATCAAAGCTTCCATGAGCAAGTGGCTGGACGTAACGATAGACCTGAACGCCTCTCGCGGAATAGGTAAAGGTATCGGTGAACTCGCAATGGCCGGATACAATCCTCTCTGGATAGCATTCAACTCTTCCCCCACCATGACGATGAAGAGTGAAAACGGCAATTACAACCACGACCCCTACGGAACCATTCAGAACAATGCCTACGGAATCATTACGGAGAGCGAAAGCGAAAGACGGCAGGACGTATTCAACGGACACATCGATTTGCGCTTCAACATAGCCAAGGGACTTACGTTCACTTCGAGCAACGGTATAGACTACTACAACTATACCTCTTACCACTTTTCTCCTAAAAAGATAAGCACTTCATACACCAGCAACAGCATGGGTAACAACAACATGCAGCGCGTGTTGCTACAATCGTCCAACAATCTTACCTACATTAATACATGGGACGATAAACACCACCTGACAGCTACGGGCGTTTGGGAAGCTACCAAGAGCGAGATTCGCAGAATGGGCATCGCAGGCTCTCAGCTTCAGGCAGAATCGGTAGGCTGGTGGGATATAAAGAATGCCAGCTCACGCGACGGTTCCAACGGATATTCCGACTGGGCTTTGCTCTCGGGTGTAGGACGCGTAATCTACAACTACGACAACCGCTACATGCTGACAGGTACGTTCCGTGCCGACGGTTCCAGCCGTTTCTCCAAGAACAAATGGGGATACTTCCCTTCCTTGGCAGTGGCATGGACCGTTTCCAACGAATCTTTCATGGAAAACATGCGCGACGTGATAAGCAGTCTGAAACTGCGCGCCAGCTATGGTATCATAGGTAATCAGGATATCGAACCTTACTCCACCCTCGCCCTGCTGAGCCCTACCACCACCTACTTCGGTAACGACAAGGGAGTGACGGGATACTGGGCCAACACACTCGCCACACCCGAAGTCAAATGGGAAAAGACCAAGCAATTCGACATAGGTTTCGACCTGAGTTTATTCGACAATCGCATCGACCTGAGTGTGGACTACTTCAACAAACAGACTTCCGATGCGCTGCTCGCAACCCGTCTTGCCGACTATCTGGGAGGTACATCTTACCTGATCAACGCCGGAAAAGTATCCAACAAAGGGGTAGACATCGCGCTCACAGCCAACATCGTTCAGGAAAAAGACTGGAGCTGGTCTTCTACGCTCAACGGTACGATTCTGAAGAATAAAGTGGAAAAACTAACGGCTCAGGAACCTATCATCTACGGCGGCTCTTTCCAGTCCATCATCACTGACTGTACCATTATTAAAGAAGGAGAAGCAATCGGCACATTCTTCGGCTATCGCTGGGCGGGAATAGACAAAGAAGGATACGACACCTATTACGCCGCCGATGGTAGCACCACACGCAACCCGTCCATCAACGACCGCGTGGTACTCGGCAAGTCTACTCCCGACTTCACTTTGGGCTGGAACAACTCCGTACGTTACAAGAATTGGAGCCTCAACGCGTTCTTCAACGCCGCCTTCGGTGTACAACGTCTGAATGCGCTCCGCTTTGCCATGAACTCCATGATTGGTAACTCACGCATGTTTACCGATGCCGGATTCCTGAGTGAAGTAGGAAAAACAATGCCCGACCCCCGCGTTGCCAACAACCAATATCTGGGCAACTCATCCAAATGGGTGGAAAACGCCGACTATTTCCGCTGCGAAAACATTACGTTGGCCTATGACATTCCGAAGAACATTGCCAAGTTTGCCGACCTGCGTCTCAGCTTCAGCGTTCAGAACCTCTTCACCATTACAGGTTACAAAGGTTCCAATCCCGCCGGATTCTCTTTCTCAAGCGAATATGGCGACCGTGCAACAGGTATCGACACCGGTACTTATCCTACTCCGAGAACTTTCACTTTTGGCGTACGAATGAATTTCTAAATCGATTGAATGTTATGAAAAATAAAATATTATCAAGCTGCCTGATTGCAGCATCCTTGTTGACGGCAACCTCTTGCAGCGACTTCTTGACAGAAGATCCCAAAGGGAAACTGACACCGGGAAACTTCTTCTCCAATCAAAGTGAACTGGATATGAGTGTATATGCTCTCTACTCCAAACTCCAAGATTTTCAATGCAACTCCAACCCCATGATCGTACAATGTCAGGGAGACGACGTTACATCCACCACGGGTTCCAACAAGGCCGCCTATCTTTCCGCCGACGCTTTCGAGTCTCCAACGGACTCCAAAGGACTCAGAGACAACTGGTCGAAGCTCTACGCCATCATCAAGGCCTCGAACCTGATAATAGAAAATGCCCAAAAAGCGGCGGCATCGGAAACGGAAATCAATATTGCTTTGGGACAAGCTTACTATTGGAGGGCTTTCTCTTATTTCAGTCTGGTACGTGTCTTCGGACCGCTACCCATGAATCTGTACAACCAACCCGACAATAACCAAACACCGCTGTCGTCGGTAGAAGAGGTTTATGCCAGAATCGTGACCGATCTGGAAGCTGCCGAAAAATGCAACCTGCCCGCAAAATACACCGTGGAAAATCGTTCCATCAACGGACAGAACATCTACGTTTCGGCTCAGACGGTGAAAGCTACCATGGCAGCCGTGTATATGGCAATGGCGGGATATCCTCTGAATAAGACGGAATATTACGCAACCGCCGCAAGTAAAGCCAAAGAAGTCATTGACGGCGTGAACAACGGGACTTACAGCCACTCGCTGCTGGATGACTGGAAGAACGTTTATTCATATGGCATGAACCATCACAACGAAACTCTACTCGGTATAGACTACAACAGCATTCCCGGCGGATGGGATTTGTGGGACTCTCAAATCTCATCGTGTCATCAACTCGGAAGCATAGGCGGTTGGGGAGACTTTCTGGTGGAACGCCGTTTCTGGAAGAATTTCCCCGAAGGACCGCGCAAGGATGCAGTTTTCGCTAAGCAAATCGCCTTAAGCGACGGGAACCTTGTCGACTGGTGGGCTACCACAGACGGGAAGGCGTACGACGGGAGTAATGCGGTAGTAACGGAATATCGTCCCATGTACGTATCGTTCTCCGTAAACGCGTTGGCTGATGGAGCGCCGGCAACGGAGGCTTATGACTACACGCAGCCATTCTGGAAAGGTATGTGTATCAACAAGCGTCATCAGTTGATTCGCTACTCAGAGGTTCTTTTGTGGTACGCAGAGTCTGCCGCACGTGCAGGACAGGATCTCACACTGGCTAAAACGGTTCTCAAGCAGGTACGTTCACGCGCTTATGCAGATGCAGCATCCGTATCGGCAGTAGATGGTATGAACGCCAGCCAACTTGCCGAAGCTGCCTACACGGAACACGGTTATGAAGTTGCAGGCTATGTACTTGCCCTGGTTACCCGCCGTGCCGATGAGTTCCGCATGAATCGCCTGAAAGATAACTACGAATACCGCAAAGGCAATCAGACCGAGGTACTGGTTCCCGCAGGAACGTTGACTCACAGCAGAAACGCATCGGGCCAAGCATTCACTTACAACCTGCCGGCGGATGTTGTGGTTAAGGAGAATATGAATGTAACAGCCGCATGGAGAGACGCCTCTTCCATGTATCACGACTATCCGCCCGCAGAAGCGGAAAGAAACACCCACCTAAAGCGTTGACAAGAAACGAGAACGCTACGAGCAAGTGTGCGACATATAACATATTGAATGAGAAAAGAGGTTTTATTAGTTAATCTCATCAACATCAATAGGTATTAACTTAATACATTCCCCTCGCCGGAGCAGGCATATATGCTTGTTCCGGCTTTTATTTCTCCTCATAAACCAATACGCACCGGAAACAATCTGAGAACGATTGTCCCTCAACCGATTTGCAAACAATTAATCACCCATTCAGTACCATGAAAAATTTCATCTCAGCACTATGCTTCGGCATACTGTCTCTTTTCGTCGCCTCCTGCGGCAACAAGCAGTATAGTATGAAGTCTTACAATGAAGGTATCAACATCATTCCGGCGCCACAGAGCATAAATCTGCTGGAAGGCTGTTTCAAGCTGACTTCCAAACTGTCCATCGGGATAAACGCCCCTGAGATAGAACCGGTAGCAACTTACTTCGCGTCCAAAATGAAGTCGGCCACCGGATACGATATAGGAATTAAAGACAAGGGCGGTATCATGCTCATTCTTGCAGACGAGCCCTCATTCGGCGACGAAGAGTACCGGCTGAATGTCACCCCCGACTCCGTAACGGTAAGGGCACGCACTCCTCAGGGACTATTCTATGGCATGCAGAGTTTCATGCAGCTGTTACCCGCGGAGATAGAGAGCGATGTCAAAGTAAACGATGTCGAGTGGAAAGCTCCCGCCGTAAGTATCGCGGATTCTCCCCGTTTCGGTTACCGGGGCATACATATGGATCCTTGCCGCCACTTCATGACCGTAGAGGAAGTGAAAAAACAACTGGACATAATGGCCATGTACAAGATAAACCGCATGCACTGGCATCTGACAGAAGACCAGGGCTGGCGTATCGAAATAAAGAAGTATCCCAGACTGACGGAAGTGGGCAGCAAACGAATTGAGGCCGAAGGCACACAATACGGTCCGTACTTCTACACACAGAACGAAGTGAGAGATATCGTGCAGTATGCAGCCGAACGCTTCATAACCGTTATCCCCGAATTGGAAATACCTGGTCACGAACTGGCTGCCATAGCTGCCTATCCCGAACTCTCCTGCAAGGGAGAACCCATTACTCCCCGTATCACCTGGGGTATCGAAGACATCGTGCTGTGTCCGGGTAAAGAGGAAGTCTTTACTTTCCTGCAGGATGTGATAGACGAAATGGTTCCTCTGTTTCCCGGAACATACTTCCACATAGGCGGAGACGAGTGCCCGAAAAGCAGTTGGAGGGATTGCACGCTCTGCCAGGAGCGCATCCGGAAAGAGGGACTGAAAGCAGACCGTAACCACACCGCCGAAGATTTACTGCAAAGCTACGTAGTAAACCGGATAGGAGAATACCTTGCCCGCTACGGGAAAAAAATCATCGGTTGGGACGAGATACTGGATGGAAATCCCGCCAACACTGCCACCATCATGTCGTGGCGTGGAGAGAAGGGAGGCATTGCCGCCGCAATGAAAGGACACGATGTCATCATGTCTCCCGGTCCTAACGGTCTTTATCTGGATTACTATCAGGGAGACAGCAAGATAGAACCGGTAACCATCGGAGGATATTCTCCGCTGGAAAAGGTGTATGGCTACGAACCTGTTCCCGATACGCTGGTTTCCATTGGGAAAGAACACCACATCATCGGTGTACAAGCCAACAACTGGAGCGAATATTTCTACAACAACGATATCCGTGAGTATCACATGTATCCTCGCACGATGGCGTTGAGCGAAATAGCCTGGAGCGCCCCTGAAAGAAAGAACTATCCGGATTTCGAACGCCGTATCTTCAACGCCTATGTGCGTCTGGACGGACATCACATCAATTACCATATCCCGCTCCCGGAACAACCCGGCGGTTCGTGCAACCACGTCGCGTTTACCGACAGCGTCTCATTGGAGTTTACCACCAGCCGCCCGATGGTTATGGTCTACACCACAGACGGAACGGAACCTCACGCCCGGTCAGAGGTATACGCCTCTCCCATTTCTTTCAAAGAGGAGGGTGTACTGAAAATAGCTTCTCTGCTTCCTTCGGGCAAACTGAGCAAGGTACGCAATATCAAAGTAGAAAAACAATCGCTCGCGCCCGCCCTGAAGGTGGAGAAAGAGACCTTGAAACAAGGATTGGAGATGGAAGTCACTCAGGGGACGTATCTCAACATGGAAGAGTTCGAACACTCGACCGCTCAACCCGGAAGCAAGCAAATCATCAAAGATACCCGGGGACTGATATTTTCTATCCCCGGCATCGAATCCATGCGCAATGTAAGACAGTATGCCGCTGTTGCCACGGGATATGTGGAAATTCCGGAAGACGGAGTGTATTTCTTCTCATCCAATCTGGAGGAAATCCTGTTGAACGGCAAGCTCCTGATAAGTAATAAGAATGAAGTAAAACGTTATTCACGTAATGACACTTCCGTAGCGTTGAGCAAGGGAATGCATGAATTGAAAGCTGTTTTCTTAGGGCATGTCATAGGCGGCTGGCCATCCAATTGGGACGATGGCAACATTCTGATACGTAAAAGCGATGAACCGGAGTTCAAGGTCATAACTCCTGATATGCTTTGGCATTAATCCGGCATATCGCTTCGACGGTGTCTTTTCCCGCCTGCGCTGATGGGAGATACGGAAAAAACAGCTGTGAGAACCGGATGACAGGAGGTTACTTGTTCGACAATGAACCTCCTGTCTGACATGAATAACTTCAACCCGGATTCGGAATAATGTTATTTAGACTGTATTCGTACCGCACCCGTATGGTTTCGGGGACCGTACCCGTCCGGTTCGAGTACCATATCCGTCCGGTTCGAATAGCGTACCTGTGTCGTTTTCCCCCTCTCCGAATAGGGCAGGCATATCCGGGTCATACACGTGGCAAACGGGACTGCTTCCGGTCGCGCAGCCTCGCTTGGAATACGGAACGGAAACGGCGCGCCATCAATGCGAAAAGAGTGATTGTTCAGAACATTTTACCGTTGCAAAAGGTTATAAAAACATATGGGGTAAACCGGGATAACCGCTGAATAAAACACCATTATCCATGTCCCCCCGGAATGACTATAAAAAAACACTTATTAAAATATTGCGAATATTATGACTGCGAAACACCGTTCAAACCGAAAGTCCTGCATATTCTTTTTCGCCACTATGGTTATGCTCTCTGCATCTTTCCGCATTTATGCACAAGAGAAAGCACTGCCCTATTGGAAAGATATTCAGACGACTTCCGTAAACACCGAGCCGCCTCGCACCTCGTTTATGACTTATGCCGATCGCAAACAGGCTGACAGTCGGCGTTTCGAACAAAGTTCCTACTACCGATTGTTGAACGGGGTATGGAAGTTCCACTACGCAAACTCATACAAGGAACTCCCCGAAGGCATCACCGGCTCCGACGCCACAGCCGTTGAATGGCACGACATCAAAGTGCCGGGCAACTGGGAGCTGCAAGGATTCGGTATCCCCATCTACACCAACCATAGCTATGAGTTCCAACCCTGCAACCCGCAACCTCCGCAATTGCCCGAGCAGAACCCGGTCGGGGTTTATATGCGGGAGTTCAACATACCCGGTGAATGGGAAGGAAGGGACATTTACCTGCATCTTGCCGGTGTAAAATCAGGCTGCTACGTATATGTCAACGGCAAAGAAGTGGGTTACAGCGAAGACTCGAAAAATCCCGCCGAATATCTGATCAACGATTTCCTGCAGAAAGGAACAAATCGTCTGCTACTGAAGATATTCCGGTGGAGCACGGGCTCTTATCTGGAGTGCCAGGACTTCTGGCGCCTGAGCGGAATAGAGCGGGATGTCTTCCTCTACGCACAACCCAAAGCCGCCATACACGATTTTCGTATCACCTCCACACTCGACGACAGTTACCGGAACGGTATCTTCCGTTTAGCCATCGACGTACGCAACCGCCGGGATGTTTCCACCACACTGAACGTCGGATACGAACTGACAGACCGTCACGGAAAACAGATTATCGCAGGCGAACGGCAACTCCTCATATCATCCGGAGAAAAGGAAACCGTGACTTTTGAGAACCAGATAGCCGGCGTCGGCACGTGGACTTCCGAGAGTCCGAACCTATACAGGCTGTTCATGACCGTAAAGGAAAAAGGTGAACTAACCGAGGTCATTCCCTATAACGTAGGATTCCGCCGCATTGAAATTAGCACCATCCCACAGCAAGACTCCAAAGGGAGGAACTACACCGTACTGCTCGTTAACGGACAACCCCTGAAATTGAAAGGAGTAAACATACACGAGCACGATCCGAAAACCGGTCATTACGTAACGGAAGAGTTGATGCGCAAAGACTTCGAACTGATGAAACGCGCCAACATAAACACCGTGCGCCTTTGCCATTATCCGCAAGACCGCCGTTTCTACGAGCTATGCGATGAATACGGATTCTACGTCTACGACGAAGCGAACATAGAGAGTCACGGCATGTACTACGACTTGAGCAAAGGAGGTACTCTGGGCAACAACCCCGAATGGCTGAAACCTCATATGTACCGTACCATAAACATGTTTGAGCGAAACAAGAATTACCCTTCGCTGACTTTCTGGTCGCTGGGTAACGAAGCGGGAAACGGTTATAACTTCTACCAAACCTACCTGTGGATGAAAAACGCGGATAAGGACCTGATGAACCGTCCCGTAAACTACGAACGTGCGCAGTGGGAGTGGAACACCGACATGTATGTGCCCCAATACCCGTCTGCCGCATGGCTCGAAGAGATTGGGCGGAACGGTAGCGACCGTCCCGTGGTTCCTTCGGAGTACGCCCACGCCATGGGTAATTCCACCGGTAGCCTGTGGGATCAGTGGAAAGCCATCTACAAGTACCCCAATCTACAGGGCGGATACATCTGGGATTGGGTAGATCAAGGCATCCTGAACCACGATAAAGACGGTACTCCCTTCTGGGCTTACGGCGGCGATTTCGGTATCGCCATGCCGAGCGATGGAAACTTCTGCTGTAATGGCATCGTCGGTCCCGACCGCACCCCTCATCCGGGATACGGTGAGGTCAAATACGCACATCAGGACGTAGCTTTCGAGGCAGAGAACCTGACCGAAGGCAGATTCATCATCAAGAACCGCTTCTACTTCACCGGATTAAAGAAATACAGCATCCGGTATCAGGTGAAAGAGAACTCCAAAGTCATACGCAGCGGAAAGGTTTCGCTCGACATCGCTCCTCAAGGGAGTGCTCCGTTCACCGTCAACGTAAAGGGACTCAAACCTAAGGCGGGAACCGAATATTTCGTTAATTTCAGTGTCGCCACCACACAGGAGGAAGCATTACTGCCCACAGGTTATGTAATAGCGCAAGAACAGTTCCGCTTGCCCATAGAACCGCTGCCTCACACCTATCAAACGAACGGCGCCGCGCTGCATTGCAGTACAGAGGGAGATTTGTTGCGGGTTTCTTCCGCAAAAGTCAATTTCGCATTCGACCGGAAAAGCGGAATGGTGAAAAGCTACGAAGTAAACGGGACAAGCTATTTTCAGGACGAATTCGGTTTCCAGCCCAACTTCTGGCGCGCGCCCAATGACAATGACTACGGCAGCCAGATGCCCAAGCGTCTGCAGATATGGAAACAATCGAGCAGGAACTTCAACGTGGTGGAAGCCGGATTGAAGATGGAAGGGAAAGACGCCTTGCTCACGGCACGCTATCTGCTGCCCGCAGGCAATTTCTATGTCGCCACCTACCGCATCCACCCCTCGGGAGTGGTTCGGGCAGACTATATGTTTACCTCTACCATGCAAAAAGCCGAACGTACGGAAGTCTCGGAAGCCGAAGCATCGGCTACTTTCACTCCGGGCAGGGAGATAAACAAAGGGAAAGCGTTGACCGTGCCACGTATCGGCATACGTTTCCGCCTGCCTGCGGATATGCAACATGTGAGTTACTTCGGCCGCGGACCGGAAGAGAACTATGTCGACCGCAATGCCGGAGCGTTTATCGACCACTTCAATACCACAGCGGAAAAGATGTACTTCCCGTATGTGCGCCCTCAAGAAAACGGACACCGCACCGACGTCCGCCGGTTGACCTTGAAAGACGGTAAAGGCAAGGGGCTGACCATATATGCCGATCGCACCCTCGGTTTCAACGCCCTGCGTAACGCCATCGAAGACTTCGACGGAGAAGAAGCCACGCATCGCGACTACCAATGGTTGAACCGCAACGAGGAAGAGTTGAGGCACAACGTAGAAACAGCCAGAAACATCAGACCCCGCCAGACACATATCAACGACATCGTCTCACGGAATTTCGTGGAGGTTTGTATAGACATGATGCAAATGGGAGTAGGCGGCTACGACAGTTGGGGCTCCATTCCCGATCCTCAATACCTGATTCCCGCCGACAAGGAGTATCGTTGGGGAGTCACTTTCGTCCCTTTCTGATTGGCAAGCACAACGCTTCCGCATTTCATTAAACCACTCCTCCCCTGCCGGAACTATCCATACCGGCAGGGGAGGAGTGGTATATATAGTTCCTTTCAAAGAATAATAGCATTATATATAATTGAAAGTAACTATACATTATCCTTGATAAAGAGTCAGCTTACTTTCAAATTAGAGAAGAAACGCCTATACTCATTCTCCACAAAATGTTCCATCGCCCTGAGATAGTCTCTATTACGTTTCTTTATATCTATAAGTAGTTTCCTATCAGTCCATATTTTATCCAAGAAATTCACCCACTCTTGTGCTACGGTAGAAGCGAATATAGGAGCCGTATCAGGGCGATAAATACCTATCATACTATGGGGATGAACCATTGTTATTTTATCATAAGATAATGCTTCAAATGTCTTTATCTTTAAACCTGTACCTTGATATGTCGGATTCATTGCCACATCTCCACTATTATAAAAACCCTCGACATCATCTATTAAACCAACATTATCTACTTTCCCATCAGAGAGCATAAAATGATACTCAAAATATCTCGTCACAAGTGGACGGACGTTTGCACAGGTAAGAGTTTCTGCTTGCTCATAAAACTTGATATGGCAGCTCTTGATGTCCGACACTCCAAGGAATTTGGAGCTTTTCTAAAAGAAACGAGAGAATTTTGCCATCGATGAGACCTTGTTATCTAATAGGAGAGCTATACACCTTTGTAACTAGTCGCATAACACAAACACGCCAAGAGAGTCTTGTAGCCGTAGTGGAAGGCAGAAAGTCCGAAGAAGTTATTGATGCCTTAAAGAGAATTGACGAGAAAAGCATAAAGTTGTGATTAAAGTTACCTCGGACTTATCCGTTTCCATGAGAGAATTTGTAGGGACATCTTTCCAAAAAAGCCAAACTTGTTTTATTCATAGGGTTCATGTACAGAAGTTGACATGCGATACCCCATGCAGGAGTTACACATCAAACACCGTTAGGATGCCATGCAATATCCCCCTCCTCAACGTAAGTAGCCTAATCAAACTATATGCCTATCCCCACTAATCTCCTACTAAGTCGAAAAACAGGTCATCAGCAATAAAACAGCCCTTCTTCTCGCATAAAATCTCTCTTTCTATACAGTTTTCCCGTTCCGAAATTCTGTTT
>JBHADT010000146.1:0-18972 GCA_041855205.1 Bacteroides sp. | reverse complement strand
CTTTTCCCTTCTTTCTTTCTTTCTCCCTTTCCTCCGGGAAAACCGTCTGCGCCATTCTCTTCTTCTTTCTACTACTACTCTTCTCTTCTTCCTCTATTATTATTCTATTACTACTTCTTCTTTTGCTGCTGCTTGCACATGCCCTTTCTTCTTCTTCTACTACTACTATTATATTACTACTCACAGGGTTCAGGTGTTTATGCTGACACCCACTACTACTGTATCTTTTGCTGGAATGAGGCTTTCATACGCCGCCGCCTTTTCCTGCCATCTTCCCCGGGGCGGGGATTTATTCTGCAAGAGGCGGAGCGGGAGAGTTCCGTATGCCACTTGTTCTTTCTTTGAGGGTGTATCCGGGGGAGGGTTTGCCTGCCTTGCCTCTTCCTCTGTGCCATCTCCTTCCTGATTTCAGGCGCTGAATACAATAATCTATCCTCCGTTCTGTTCTTTAAAAAAGAGGTGTTCCGACTGTTTCCTGCCGGCAGAGTAACGGCATAATAGTATTTCAAGAGAATACAGTCATCTATTTTCCGTTCTGTTCTTAGAATAAACTGTATCGGTTCATATAAGTATTTGAGAGAGGAAATAAGGAATAAGGTCTTGCTGTCGAGGTCGAACGGATA
This sequence comes from Bacteroides sp., assembly GCA_041855205.1. Taxonomy (GTDB): domain Bacteria; phylum Bacteroidota; class Bacteroidia; order Bacteroidales; family Bacteroidaceae; genus Bacteroides. The sequence goes on along the minus strand of JBHADT010000146.1, from coordinate 18,349 downwards.
TTACTGTAAGAGGAGGAAATACGGAATAAGGTTTTTATACATATGCTGAACCTTACTCCTGTATTCGGGAGATGATGTAAATTGATGAACGCATAGCGTGTATAGTTATCTTAAGAGCATTGTTTATAATATAAAACCATTTTTTTCGTTTCTTCTATTACGGATGGAAGCCGGCTCACTATTCCTTTCCATCTTTGCGTCTAAAGGAGTGTATTATTTTCTTTCTTTGCAGACGCTTTTTTCAGTCCGTTATAAGCACTTCCCTAATGTTTGTTGTTATGAAGATTAGATTAAGGAGCTATTCGATAAAAGGTTATTTGTTGCTGACCGCTACGGTTATCGCGATTCTCTCGCTCTATATCTCGCACTCGCTGGTGCGCGACTTGTCTGTGGAAGAAAAAAACAGGATGCAGCTTTGGGCACAGGCGATGAAGATGCTGGAAGTGGCTGATGAGCATACGGACCTGACGATGGTTTTGAGTGTGCTGAATGCCAACCAGACGATTCCGGTGATTGTGGTTAATCAGCGGGGGGAGATACAGACGTACAGGAACGTGGAAATAACTTCGAAAGACACGATGGCTGTGCTGCAAGAGAAATGCAGGCTTTACAAAAAGGCGGACTCTTTTGTTCATATCGATTTGGAAGGCGAGGGAGAATCTTTGGATGTGTGTTATGCTCCGTCGTTGATGCTGACCCGTCTGGCGGTCTATCCTTATATCCAACTGGCGGTTTTCCTGCTTTTTGTGCTGATTGTGATTTTTGCGTTGCTGAGTGCCAAAAAGGCGGAGCAGAATAAACTCTGGGTAGGTCTGTCCAAGGAGACGGCCCATCAGTTGGGTACTCCCATCTCGTCGTTGATGGCGTGGATGGAGTTGCTGAAAGAGAAGTATCCGGCGGATGAACTGCTTCCGGCCATTGTCGATGATGTGGGACGTTTGCAGATGATTGCAGACCGTTTCTCCAAGATTGGTTCCACGCCCGATCTGTGTGAGGTTGATTTGCGCATTCTATTGGATCGGGTGTTGAGTTATATCGCTCACCGCTCGTCGGACAAGGTGAAGATAACACTGAATGTTATGGCGGAAAATACGATGCTGCAACTCAACGAGGCATTGTTTGAATGGGTGATAGAGAATCTGTGTAAGAACGCCATCGATGCGATGGAGGGAATGGGGGAGTTGACGCTTACGGTAAGCGAAACACCCCGCCGTTACTATATAGATGTGGCGGATACCGGTAAGGGTATTGATAAAAAGTACTTCGAAGAGGTGTTTTCCCCGGGATATACGACAAAAAAGAGGGGGTGGGGGCTGGGCTTGTCTTTAGCCCGCAGAATCATTGCGGAATATCATTTCGGACGTATATTCGTGAAATCTTCAGAACCCTACAAAGAAACTGTCTTCAGAATCGAACTGAAAAAAGGTGCGGGCTGAATCAGACCCAGGATCACTTTTTCGTCCGCTTCTATGCCGTCGCAAAAGAAATCCCGTTGCACACATACAAGCAACCTGAAAAAAACATAACACGAAAGACTCTCTGTTTCACTGTGCAAGCACGTCGGGAAAATGTCCTCCGCACTTTGGAAGAACCATGCTGGTGAGGTTCGGGAACCATGCAGGTGCGGCAGGAGAACCGTGCCCGTGTGCTGTTGCCGGGTTGGAAGCACATTTGAACGGATAAGCTAATAAGTTTATATATAGAGGTTTAACCCTTAGGTGTTAGTGCGGGCGTGAAGACGCACTTTCTTTCGAAAACTCCCGCGACATACATTTTGCATATAGAAAAATGTTGACATATGATTGTGCGGGACGAATACGCATCGCTGCCGGAACCGGCGCATACTTTTTCTCTCATCCTGCCGGAACGGCGGATTTTACAGCCGGAAGGCACGTTAAAAAATGATTTTTTAAACTTGTTTCTATATATTGAGGATATTTATTTGTATCTTTGCTGCCCGAATAAAAAGATGACGTTTTGGGAAAATTCGATGCATACAAGATAGACCTGAAGGGAATGCGGTCAGACTCAGTGAATTACGAGTTTCTGCTGGATAATCTTTTTTTTGCCCAAATCGATGCGCTTGAGGTTCAGAAAGGCAAAGTGAACGTGTCGCTGAATGTGAAAAAGACTTCGCACGCCTTTGAACTGAATTTTCAGACGGACGGTATGGTGTGGGTTCCTTGTGACCGTTGCTTGGATGATATGGAACTTTCCGTTTCCTCCAAAGACAAACTGATGGTCAAGTTCGGACGTGAATATGCCGAAGAGGGAGATAATCTGGTGATAATACCGGAGGAAGACGGAGAAATCAACGTCGCATGGTTTATGTATGAGTTCGTGTCGTTGGCAATCCCGATGAAGCATGTGCATGCGCCGGGAAAGTGCAACAAAGGTATGCGGGCTAAGCTGAACGAGCATCTGCGCGTGGACGCCGACGAGGATTCGCAAGACGCATTTCCGATGGATGAAGAGCCGGAAGCAGGCGACATCCGGAACGAAGGAGGGACAGACCCTCGCTGGGACGAATTGAAAAAAATATTAGATAACAATTAAAAACGAAAGAAAATGGCACATCCTAAGAGAAGACAGTCGAAAACAAGAACTGCAAAGAGAAGAACTCACGATAAGGCGGTAGCTCCTACACTGGCAATTTGCCCCAACTGCGGTGAATGGCATGTTTATCATACGGTATGCGGTTCTTGCGGCTATTACAGAGGAAAACTGGCGATAGAAAAAGAAGCCGCAGTATAATTCCCTTTCCTTGTTTTAAGAATAGTGTACTTGAACGTCGGGTGTCCGGAAGAAAAAGTTTTTCGTAGATAAACAAAACAGGGACGTCTGCTGTTTGAGTATTATCAATTACAGAATTAATGGAAAGAATAAATGCAGTAATTACAGGAGTCGGAGGGTATGTGCCCGACTATATCTTGACGAACGATGAGATCTCAAGAATGGTGGATACCAACGACGAATGGATTATGACCCGTATCGGGGTAAAAGAACGCCGTATCCTCAACGAAGAAGGTCTGGGAACCTCTTACATGGCTCGTAAAGCCGCCAAGCAGTTGATGGTGCGCACGCAAACAGATCCCGATGACGTGGATTTGGTGATTGTCGCAACCACTACGTCCGACTATCATTTCCCCTCGTGCGCTTCCATACTCTGCGATAAGTTGGGGTTGAAGAACGCGTTTGCCTATGACCTGCAGGCAGCTTGCAGCGGTTTCCTTTATGCGTTGGAAACGGCAGCCAATTTCGTCCGCTCCGGAAGATACAAGAAAGTAATCATCGTCGGAGCCGATAAAATGTCGTCGGCGGTAGATTATACAGACAGAGCCACCTGTCCTATTTTCGGAGACGGTGCGGCGGCTTTCATGCTGGAACCCACCACCGAAGAATACGGAGTGCTCGACTCCATCCTGCGCACAGACGGAAAGGGTCTTCCCTTTCTGCACATGAAAGCAGGAGGTTCGGTGTGTCCTCCCTCGTATTTTACGGTGGACAACCACATGCACTACATCTATCAGGAAGGACGCACGGTGTTCAAATACGCCGTCTCCAATATGTCCGATACCTGCGCCGCCCTTGCCGAGCGGAATAATCTGGACAAGGACAGCATTGACTGGGTGATTCCTCACCAGGCCAACCTGCGCATCATAGATGCGGTGGCCCACCGCTTGGAAGTTCCTCACGAAAAAGTGATGATAAACATCGAGCGTTACGGAAACACCAGCGCGGGAACCCTTCCCCTTTGCATCTGGGACTTTGAAGAAAAGTTGAAGAAAGGCGATAACCTGATTTTCACGGCATTCGGAGCCGGATTCACTTGGGGAGCCGTTTATGTGAAATGGGGGTACGACGGAAAGAAAGCATAGCATACTTTGTCGGAACAGATAAAAAATAATAGAAGAAACGCATCCTACTACAAATTCGGTGCGTTTTTTTGTCTCAAATCAAAAGAGAGAAAGAATTATGCACAAAGCAGGTTTTGTGAATATTGTAGGCAACCCCAACGTAGGTAAGTCCACGCTAATGAACGCGTTGGTGGGCGAGCGCATTTCCATTGCCACCTTCAAGGCGCAGACCACCCGGCATCGTATCATGGGCATATACAATACGGACGACATGCAAATTGTCTTTTCGGACACCCCGGGCGTGTTGAAGCCGCAGTATAAACTGCAGGAATCGATGCTGAACTTCTCGGTTTCGGCACTGGCCGACGCGGACATACTCGTCTACGTGACCGATGTGGTGGAAACACCCGATAAGCACAACGACTTCATGGAGAAAGTAATCCGGATGAACGTTCCCGTGCTGTTGCTGATAAATAAAATAGATCTTACCAATCAGGAAGAACTTGTCAGACTGGTAGGACGTTGGCAAGAACTCATGCCCCGGGCGGAGATAATCCCCATCTCGGCGACAACCAAGTTCAATGTAGACTACGTGATGAAACGCGTGAAGGAACTCCTGCCCGATTCTCCGCCTTACTTCGATAAAGATCAGTGGACGGACAGACCCGCCCGTTTCTTTGTCAACGAGATCATTCGCGAGAAAATACTCCTTTACTACGATAAAGAGATACCCTATTCCGTTGAAGTGGCAGTAGAGCAGTTCAAGGAGGAAGCGAAGAAAATCCATATCAGCGCCGTCATATACGTGGAGCGGGATTCCCAGAAAGGAATCATCATAGGCAAGCAAGGCAAAGCCCTGAAAAAGGTAGCTACCGAGGCGCGCCGCGATCTGGAACGATTCTTCGGGAAGACTATCTTTTTGGAAACCTTTGTCAAGGTAGATAAAGACTGGCGTAATTCCGATAAACGTTTAAGCAGTTTCGGATACCAGTTGGATTGAAAATATTCATGTGGCTGTGAGAGCCGCCTAACAAAAGAAAAGAGAAACTATGGGAAATTTAGTTGCAATCGTGGGACGCCCCAATGTGGGCAAGTCCACGTTATTTAACAGACTTACGAAGACGCGTCAGGCCATTGTCAACGAAGAGGCGGGCACCACGCGCGACCGCCAATACGGGAAGTCGGAATGGCTGGGGAAAGAATTCTCAGTGGTAGACACCGGCGGATGGGTGGTAAACTCCGACGATATATTAGAGGAAGAAATCCGCAAACAGGTACTGATGGCGGTGGAAGAAGCCGATGTGATTCTCTTCGTGGTAGACGTGATGAACGGAGTTACCGACCTCGACATGCAGGTTGCCTCCATCCTGCGTCGCGCCAAGAAGCCCGTTTTGCTGATAGCTAACAAGACCGACAACGGAGAATTGCAGTACAACGCCCCGGAATTTTACAGCTTGGGCTTGGGCGACCCATACTGCATTTCCGCCATGACCGGTAGCGGCACAGGCGATATGATGGACCTCATCGTCTCCTCATTCAAGAAAGAATCCGATGAAATTCTGGATGAAGACATACCCCGTTTTGCCGTTGTGGGGCGCCCCAATGCCGGAAAGTCATCCATCATAAACGCCTTTATCGGCGAAGAACGCAATATCGTGACGGAAATAGCCGGTACCACACGCGACTCCATCTACACCCGCTACAATAAGTTCGGTTTCGATTTTTATCTGGTAGATACGGCAGGTATCCGCAAGAAAAACAAGGTGAACGAGGATTTGGAGTACTATTCGGTTGTCCGTTCCATCCGCTCCATCGAGAGTGCCGATGTATGTATTCTGATGCTTGACGCCACACGCGGGATAGAGAGCCAGGATCTGAATATATTCTCTTTGATACAACGCAATGCCAAAGGGCTGGTGGTGGTGGTGAACAAGTGGGATTTGGTGCCCGATAAAACGGTAAAGGTGATGAAAACCTTTGAAGATGCCATTCGCTCCCGCTTTGCGCCGTTTACGGATTTTCCCATCATTTTCGCCTCGGCGCTCACCAAGCAGCGCATACTGAAAGTGCTCGAAGAGGCGCGCAACGTGTACGACAACCGTATGACCCGCATCCCTACAGCCCGTCTGAACGAAGAGATGTTGCCACTCATCGAGGCTTATCCGCCGCCTTCGACTAAGGGAAAGTACATAAAGATAAAGTACATCACGCAACTGCCCAATACGAAGGTGCCTTCTTTCGTCTATTTCGCTAACCTGCCGCAGTATGTCAAAGAACCCTATCGGCGTTTTCTGGAAAACAAGATGCGTGAAAAGTGGAACCTGACCGGGACTCCCATCAATATTTACATCCGGCAGAAGTAAACGCCTTAGTGCCCTGGAAAGCAATGAAGCGATAAGAAAATAGCTGTATTTTCTTATGAAATGAAATATTTTTGCCGAAAAAGCAACGAATTTTCTTGTTTGATAAGAAAAAAGACATACCTTTGCGACACTGAAAGAAAAAAGATGAAACAGAACTATACAAATATTCTATTGTGCAACATTATTATTCTATCGGAGTATCCCGGCGGAAGTGAATGTTGTGCGTAGATATATGTAGTTAGTCGTAAAATATATTAAGCCTTTCTCACTTCCGGGTGCGAAAGGCTTTTTTTATGATTGTACGTTCCGGAACGTAGCGACAGCCTGTTCTTCACGAGAGAGATTTATGGAAAAAGACATTAAAAGAATGAGAAACGGATTATGAGTGATAAGTTGTTTATTTTCGACACCACGCTTCGCGATGGTGAGCAAGTGCCCGGTTGCCAGTTGAATACGATAGAAAAAATTCAAGTGGCCAAAGCGCTGGAACAGTTGGGGGTGGATGTCATCGAAGCGGGCTTTCCCGTCTCCAGTCCCGGAGATTTCAATTCGGTCATCGAAATTTCCAAAGCAGTTACTTGGCCTACCATCTGCGCGCTTACCCGTGCGGTTCCCAAAGACATCGAAGTGGCGTCCGAAGCATTGAAGTATGCCAAACGGAAGCGCATACACACAGGCATCGGTACGTCCGACTCGCACATCCGGTACAAGTTCAACTCGAACCGCGAGGAAATCATAGAGCGTGCGGTGGCTGCCGTCAAGTATGCGCGACGCTTTGTGGATGAAGTGGAGTTTTATGCGGAAGATGCCGGAAGAACGGATAATGAATATCTGGCAAGGGTGATCGAAGCCGTAATCAAAGCGGGAGCCGCGGTGGTGAACATACCCGATACAACGGGGTACTGTTTGCCGTCTGAATACGGAGAAAAGATAAAATACCTGATAGAACACGTCGACGGTATACACAAGGCGGTAATCTCTACCCATTGCCACAACGATTTGGGGATGGCTACAGCCAACACCATGGCGGGAGTACTTAACGGAGCCAGACAAGTGGAGGTTACCATCAATGGGATAGGAGAACGTGCGGGCAACACCTCGCTCGAGGAAATCGCCATGATTATCAAGTGCCACAAAGACATTCCCATCGAAACCAATATCAATACGCAGAAGATATATCCCACCAGCAGACTCGTTTCCGGCTTGATGAATATGCCCGTGCAGCCCAACAAGGCGATTGTCGGTCGCAACGCGTTTGCACACTCCTCGGGCATCCATCAGGACGGGGTGTTGAAGAATGTGCAGACCTACGAAATCATCGATCCGCGTGAGGTGGGTATAGACGATAATTCCATCGTGCTCACGGCGCGCAGCGGGCGGGCGGCACTTAAAAATCGCCTGCAAACGCTGGGAGTGGATATGGAACAGGAGAAGCTGGATCAAGTGTACGAAGCTTTCCTTAAGTTGGCGGACAAGAAGAAAGACATTACCGATGACGACGTATTGTTGCTTGCCGGAGCGGAACGTTCGCAGAAGCATCGCATCAAGCTCGACTACCTGCAAGTGACCAGCGGGGTGGGAGTGCGCTCAGTGGCGAGTATAGGCTTGAATATTGCCGGCGAAAAGTTTGAAGCCGCCGCCAGCGGCAACGGACCGGTGGATGCCGCCATCTCTGCGCTGAAGAAGATTATCAACAGGCATATGACCCTGAAAGAGTTCACGATTCAGGCCATCAGCAAAGGCAGCGACGATATGGGCAAGGTGCACATGCAAGTGGAATATGACAATCGTGTCTACTATGGTTTTGGTGCCAATACGGATATTGTCGCCGCGTCGGTGGAAGCTTACATAGACTGCATAAACAAATTCAAGCTCTGAATCATTTATTATAAAAACATTAAACAACCGATATGAATACATTATTTGATAAGATTTGGGATGCGCACGTGGTACAGCAGGTCAAAGAGGGTCCCACACAACTCTATATAGACAGGCTCTATTGCCATGAAGTGACCAGTCCGCAAGCCTTTGCCGGTTTGAGAGCGCGCGGAATCTCCTGTTTCCGACCGGAGAAAATATTCTGCATGCCCGACCACAATACGCCTACGCACGATCAGGATAAGCCCATAGAAGATCCCGTTTCACGCAAGCAGGTGGATGAGTTGGCGAAAAATGCCCGTGAGTTCGGACTGGCACACTTCGGGATGATGGACAAAAAGAACGGAATCATTCATGTGGTGGCGCCGGAGCGCGGACTGACCTTGCCGGGTATGACCATCGTCTGCGGCGACTCGCACACCTCCACGCACGGAGCGTTGGGAGCAATCGCTTTTGGTATCGGCACCAGCGAAGTGGAGATGGTATTGGCCTCGCAATGTATCCTGCAAACCCGTCCGAAGACGATGCGTATCACGCTGGACGGAACCTTGAAGGAGGGTGTCACTCCCAAGGATGTCGCCCTTTACATGATGTCGCGGATGACCACGAGCGGAGCCACCGGCTACTTCGTGGAATATGCGGGTGAGATAGTGCGTAACATGTCGATGGAAGGGCGTTTGACGCTTTGTAACTTGAGCATCGAGATGGGCGCCCGTGGTGGCATGGTGGCGCCGGACGAAACCACTTTCACTTATATAAAAGGTCGCGAGTACGCCCCTGCGGGTGAAGAGTGGGACAAAGCGCTTGCCTACTGGAAAACACTGAATAGCGGTGTGGACGCGGTTTTTGATAAGGAAGTGCGCTTTGACGCGGCGGACATCGAACCGATGATTACTTATGGAACAAATCCCGGCATGGGGGTAGGTATCACGCAAAGCATCCCCACTGTTGAGAGCATGAGCGAGGCGGAGCGGATTTCTTTTCGCAAGGCGCTCGACTATATGGGATTTCATCCGGGCGAACAATTGTTGGGGAAAAAGATTGACTATGTCTTTTTGGGTGCATGCACCAATGGACGCATTGAAGATTTTCGTGCGTTTGCCTCGTTGGTGAAAGGGCGCAGGAAAGCAGAACATGTGGTGGCATGGCTCGTGCCGGGCTCTTGGTTGGTAGACGCGCAAATCAGAGCCGAAGGGCTGGATAAAATACTTGCGGAAGCCGGTTTCTCCATTCGCCAGCCCGGTTGTTCGGCTTGCTTGGCGATGAACGACGATAAGGTGCCTGCCGGAATGTACTCGGTGTCTACAAGTAACCGCAACTTCGAAGGACGTCAGGGACCGGGAGCACGTACCATGCTTGCCAGTCCGCTGGTGGCTGCCGCAGCAGCCGTTACGGGGTGCATCACCGATCCCAGAACACTCATGTGATTTGCCCTTTTTCCGTTGTAGTAAGAAATAAGAAAAAAAAAGAGAAACGACTATGAAACAAAAGTTCGACATCATAACCAGCACCTGTGTGCCACTTCCTTTGGAAAATGTAGATACAGACCAGATAATTCCCGCCCGTTTCCTGAAAGCGACAACCAAAGAGGGGTTTGGCGAGAATCTTTTCCGCGATTGGCGTTATGACAAAGAGGGTAATCCCATTGACTCGTTCGTACTCAATAACCCTGCATACGGCGGGCAGATACTTGTGGCGGGAAAGAATTTCGGTTCAGGTTCCAGTCGCGAACACGCCGCATGGGCGATAGCCGATTACGGATTCAGGGTAGTGGTCAGCAGTTTTTTCGCTGATATTCATAAGAATAATGAATTGAACAACTTCGTTTTACCCGTGGTGGTGACCGAGGAATTCTTGCAAGAACTGTTCGATTCCGTGTTTGCCGACCCACGCACGGAAGTGATAGTGGACTTGCCTAACCAGACCATCACCAACTGTTTCACCGGCAAGAGCGAGAACTTTGAGATAAATGCCTACAAGAAGCACTGCTTGATGAACGGTTTGGATGATATAGACTTTCTTGTGGGTAACAAGGATAAAATAGAGATGTGGGAGAGAAAGTATGAAAGTTGAACGTCCGCGTGTGGAAATCATGGACACGACGCTTCGCGACGGTGAACAGACCAGCGGCGTTTCGTTCGTACCCCATGAGAAATTGATGATAGCCCGTTTGTTGCTTGAAGAACTGAATGTAGACAGAGTGGAAGTAGCCTCTGCCCGTGTGTCCGACGGCGAGTTCGGAGCGGTGAAGATGATTTGCGATTGGGCGGTGAGACATAACTCCCTCTCGCGTGTGGAAGTGTTGGGATTTGTAGACGGAGGGGTTTCGGTAGATTGGATACGCGACGCAGGCTGTCGTGTAATCAATCTGCTTTGTAAAGGTTCTCTCAAGCATTGCACGCATCAGTTGAAGAAGACTCCGGAGGAGCATATAGCAGACATACTGTATGTGGTGGATTACGCCGCGAAACAGGGACTTTCCGTCAATGTGTATCTGGAAGACTGGAGCAACGGGATGAAAGATTCTCCCGGGTACGTATTCCAACTGATGGATGCGCTTGTAGGCACAGGTATCCGGCGTTACATGCTGCCCGATACGTTGGGAGTCCTCAACCCGTTGCAGGTTATCGAGTATATGCGTAAAATGAGAAAGCGTTATCCCGATGTACACTTTGACTTTCATCCGCACAACGATTACGATCTTGCCGTGAGCAATGTACTGGCAGCTGTGCTTTGCGGCGCCAAAGGGTTGCACACCACCATCAACGGACTGGGTGAACGTGCCGGAAATGCTCCTCTCTCCAGCGTGCAAGCCATACTCAAAGATCATTTCAATGCCGTTACCAACATCAATGAAAGCCGCCTGAATGAGGTCAGCCGTCTGGTGGAGTCGTACTCGGGCGTGGCGATTCCCGCCAACAAACCCATCGTAGGCGAAAACGTGTTTACGCAAGTGGCGGGTGTTCATGCCGATGGAGACAATAAGAACAACCTCTATTGCAACGACCTGCTGCCGGAGCGTTTCGGCAGAAAGCGTGAGTATGCCCTCGGAAAGAACAGCGGTAAGGCGAACATCCGCAAGAATCTGGCGGACCTGGGGTTGGAACTCGATGAGGAGACGATGCGAAAGGTAACGGAACGCATTATCGAGTTGGGCGACAAGAAAGAACTCGTCACGCAGGAAGATCTTCCCTACATTGTTTCCGATGTGTTGAAACACGGTGTTGCCGATGACAAGGTGAAGCTGAAAACTTACATCGTGAATCTGGCGTACGGGCTGAAACCCATGGCTACGCTGAAGATAGAGATAAACGGCAGGGAGTACGAGGAAAGTTCAGGCGGAGACGGACAATATGACGCCTTTGTGCGTGCCCTGCGCAAAATCTACAAACAAACCCTCAAACGAAGCTTCCCGATGCTCACCAACTATGCGGTGACCATCCCTCCCGGCGGGCGTACCGATGCCTTTGTACAGACGGTGATCACGTGGAGCTTCAACGATAAGATATTCCGCACCCGCGGACTCGATGCCGACCAAACGGAGGCGGCGATAAAGGCTACTATGAAGATGCTGAATATCATTGAAAACGAATACGAATCTTAGAAACGTCAGTCGGGAACGTGGCTTATTGGCGTTTAACGTGCTTCTGCATCCTGCACGCGGCGGTATGTTCCGCTGCTCTGATTGACGGGAGACAAGCTGCGTCGTAAGCAGCCGGCGAATAAAAAACATAACAGATAATTGTAATAAAAAAATAGTAGAAGATGAACTTTAATATTGCAGTATTGGCGGGAGACGGTATCGGACCCGAAATCTCCGTGGTAGGTGTGGATGTGATGACGGCTGTTTGCGAGAAGTACGGACATCATGTGGAGTATGAATATGCGCTTTGCGGTGCGGATGCCATCGACAAGGTGGGCGACCCGTTTCCCGAAACCACTTATCTGGCTTGCAAGCGGGCGGATGCGGTGCTTTTCTCGGCAGTGGGCGATCCCAAGTATGACAACGATCCCACCGCGTCCGTACGTCCCGAACAGGGCTTGCTTGCCATGCGCAAGAAGTTGGGACTGTTTGCCAACATCCGTCCCGTGCAGACTTTCAGGTGTCTGCTCCATAAGTCGCCTCTGCGTGCCGAACTGGTGGAGGGTGCCGACTTCCTCTGCATCCGGGAACTGACCGGCGGCATGTATTTCGGCGAGAAGTATCAGGACGATGATAAAGCGTACGATACGAACCTCTACACCCGCCCCGAGATAGAGCGTATACTTAAAGTGGGGTTTGAGTATGCCATGAGGCGCAACAAACACCTTACGGTAGTGGATAAGGCGAATGTGCTTGCCTCTTCCCGCTTGTGGCGGCAGATAGCACAGGAGATGGAACCCCTCTATCCGGAAGTGAAGACCGACTATATGTATGTGGACAACGCCGCCATGCGCATGATTCAGGAACCCACTTTCTTCGATGTGATGGTTACGGAAAATACGTTCGGCGATATATTGACTGATGAAGGTTCCTGCATCAGCGGTTCCATGGGGCTGCTTCCCTCCGCCTCCACTGGTGAGGGCACACCGGTGTTCGAACCCATTCACGGTTCGTGGCCGCAAGCCAAGGGGTTGAATATAGCCAATCCGCTGGCTCAGATACTGTCAGTGGCAATGCTGTTCGAGTATTTCAATCTGAACGAGGAGGGCGCATTGATACGTGAAGCCGTGGAAGCTTCGCTGGAGAGCGGTGTGCGCACCCCCGACATTCAGGTGGCCGGTGGTGAAAAATTCGGTACGCGCGAGGTAGGCGCATGGGTTACGAACTATATCCGCAACGCCCCTCGCACTTCTCTTCAGGATTCTCGAACTCCAGCGTAACGTGCCGGATGTTCAGCTCTTCCAGCCGGTGACGGATAAGGTGTTTCACCTCTTCCATACCTGCGGTTTGTTGCTTGATTATGTGGGCTGTCAGTGCATTTTCGGTGGTGCTGATGGCCCATATATGTATGTGGTGTACACCTGTTACGCCCGGGATACGGCACAATTCTTCTTTTATGTTCTTCCGGTCTATGCCGGCAGGCACACCATCGAGGCTGAGCCTCAGACTGTCGTGCAGCAGTCGCCATGTGGATACAAGGATAGCTCCTGCCACCACTATACCGATAATGGGGTCTATCACATACCATCCGGTATGGCTGATGGCAATCCCCGCCACCACTACGCCTGCCGACACCAGCGTGTCGGCGGCCATGTGCAGATAAGCCCCCTTGATGTTCAAGTCTTTCTTTTTATCCTTGAGAAAGAGATAAGCTGTGAATCCATTGATGAGTACTCCGATAGCCGCCACCCATGCCACCGCTTCACCCGCCACTTCCTCGGGTTGGCTTAGTTTGCGGAAACTCTCTACGAACAGTGCACCCACCGTGATGAGCAGAATCACCGCGTTGAGCAGCGATACGAGGATGGTGCTTTTCTTATATCCGTACGTGTAGTGGTCGTTCGCTTTTACTTTTGCGAGCCGGAAAGCGATAAGGGCAAGTATAAGGCTTACCACGTCGCTGAGGTTGTGTCCCGCATCGGAGAGCAGGGCGAGCGAACCGAAATAGAATCCTGCGGCAAGTTCCGCGCATACGAAAAACAGATTCAGACCGATGCCGATGCGGAATGCCCGGTTCAGCGAGTCGCCGGAAGGCACGTGGTGGGCGTGTGCGTGGGAATGAGCGTGCGTGTGCTCATGCCGGCATGTGTGTGGATGATGGTTGGCTGACATAAGACTTGTTTTGGTTTATTACGGTTTAGGTTTACGTTTTGCGGAAAACATATTTTCCGCCTTGCGAAAGTTGCTATTTATTTTGAATTGCACAAGATTTCAGGGGAGTTTTCTCGGCTGTAATATTTATTTAAAGACAGAGGTGAAGATGCTTCTTCCCATGCGGGGGATTCATCTTCACCTCTGTTATCTCCGGGAACTTTCGTTGTGAAGGAAAGTTCGGGAAGTATCAGTTGTTTTTATACCAGTCCTTGTTGGTTTGTCCCTGACTCTCCACCCAGCCTTTGTATCCGCTGTACAGGTGGTCGATGGGCGTCATCTCGTTTTTCGGTTCCAGTATCCTGGCCAGGTCTCTTTCGTTGGCCCCGCTCAAGAAGAACGCAAACGGGTAGTAGCCGGCGCGCACGTAGTAGATACCCTTGTCCGGTTGGGAAGCATCGTCTCCTTTTCCGAGGTACACGGTGTTAATCTTCGCGGAGGGAGCCTCTTGTGTGATGTGTACCTCCCAACGTTTGTCGTTCTCTTCATTTTTGAAGATGAATGCCTGAGCGTCCGACTGTTGGTTGATGGGAGAGGCATAGTTTACCTTCACTTTGAATTCGGCTCCCATGTTATCCTTCACATGTTCGGTGAGAGTATAGATTTTCTCTGCCGGGTCGTACAGATAGGTGGTTTCGGTGAATGTTTCTTCTCCTTTCCCTTTGACGTAGAACTCTGTGCTGCTTATCGTACCTGTGGAGTTCAGTTTGAATGCCAGACCGTTGTTGTAGGCGGCGTGATTCTCGAAAGTCTTGAAGATGAACGCTTCCGAGTAAATTTTATTCTGCGTGTCGAATGTCTTTTCGTAGTTGTAGCGTACCACGACGTCATTCATGTCATAGTCTCCCTTATAGGGCCAGAGATCTTCGAACGCGTAGGCTCCCTTGGTGCAGGCTATTGTTGTTTTGTTGTCGTTCGTGTCCAGTACGGGCAGACCGGATATGGCATCGACCGGTTTTGTTTTCAGGGCGAGCACGACATCGCTGAAGTTCTGGTCGTCTTTATAGTCTTCGAATGAAACGATTATCCATTCTCCCGCTTTGTACACGGCTGTGCGGGGCTGGTCGTACGTCTGGTTGTTCTCGTCTACACTGAATCCCTTGCAGGTGGAGGCGCGGTAGTATCCTTTGTTCTCGTAGACGCGGTTGCTCCATGCATTGTTGGCGAGTACGAAACCTATTCTGTATCCTGCGGGGAATAAGGTGGTTTCTCCCTCCTTGCTTCCGTTCTTGATGTGGGGGTAGAATTTCAGTTGCACGGCGGTCTGCCTGTCTATGCCGGCCGATGCCTTGGCTTTCTGTATGTTCGATTGGTGGTACGAGCCTATCGGGCTCCATTCGCCGTCCTGCGTATTGGGGATGAGCATCACCACGTCTGCCTCCTGCAAGTTTGCGGGTCTTTCCCCTTCCTTATAGAAGTAGTATCCTATGGAGTTGTTCCAGCAGGTATTTTGTCCGAGGAAAGTCACCACGGCTTCGGATTCCTTTTCGATGTACATGTCCGAATGACTGCGATATTCGGGCGGGCATACTTTATGGATGTTGATGAATCTGGTGTGCGTTTCATACAGATTATTGCTCTCGGTGGCAGCCAAAGGTCCGGTGTACTTGTATTGGATTTCTCCGTTGCGGCGATGGTCGAAAGAGCCGAGCCATTCCAGCCAGCGTTTTCCCCGGTATCCGACGGGGGTTCCCTCCTGCGGAGTCGTCATGTAGCTGTTGTATTCGGCTGTGGTTGCAGCTACGGCGCGCGACACGGCGGACGTATTCCCCAAGGCTTTGATGAGGTTGCCGGTGACATCCGCTTCAATCAGTGTCCGGGCAAAGAATGCGGGAGTGTAGATGTAGACTTTCTGCACATAGTCGGGCAAGTCTATTTCTCCCTTGAACACTCCATCCTTGTCGGTGTAGTACGATGAGAGCGGCATTACGTCGTCTTTTTTGACGTAGCCGTATTCGGTTTCTTCAACCGGCATCACATCGTAAATTTCAAAATAAACGCTTGCCTTGACTCCGTTGTTCCGGTAGTCGACTTCGAGGTTTACTTTATTTCGTATGGTCGAGAAGTTGAATTCGTTGAATTCACTTTTTTGCGTGATATCCTGATGGGATTCGTGGTCGGAACAGCTGTTAAGTGCGATAGTTAAGGCAGCCAACAGAGTCAGGCTGATTTTGTTTAGTTTCATACACTGAAAAATTAATTGATATTTGAGGTCGCAAAGATAGCATGTGTTTTGGATATACAGCCGGATGATATGTGTTTTATGTAAAGATTTTAGTTTTATTATTGGTTTCGATTCGATAAATTGCCGAAAGCAAGGGGAAAAGGTGTGTAAATATCCTTTTTTCAAAAAGTTAAGTCCGTTCTTCTTTTTCCTCAAAGATAATGATAAAAATGAAAACAGCAAGTCTTTTTTGTAAATATATTGCAATGAAAGAATTAAAAGTCCCGGTGCTGCGGAGGAAAGATGAAAGAGGTATGCCCGCAACCTCCGGCGGCGAGCCGTTTCCGGGAGTTTCGATTCTCTTTTTCGTCTCTCCGCGAGTGAACCCTTTCCTGATTTGGACGGCAGATTAAAGTGGGGTGACGGGATTTTCTCTATCTTTGTCACGATATGAAGTCGTATTTGATGTGTATGAATGGCTTATGAAAAATAAAATAGCAAAAAATCTGATTGAACTCATCGGGCGGACGCCGCTCATGGAGCTGGCACGATATAGCGGAAAGTATGAGTTGAAACGACCGCTCGTCGCCAAGCTGGAATCCTTCAATCCGGCAGGCAGTGTCAAAGACCGCGTGGCGCTGGCAATGGTGGAAGATGCCGAAGAGCGTGGCGTGTTGAAGCCCGGCGCCACCGTCGTGGAGTCGACGAGCGGGAATACGGGCGTGGGGTTGGCAATGGTGTGTTCTATAAAGGGTTACAGACTGATACTGACCATGCCCGAAACCATGAGCGTGGAGCGTCGCAACCTGTTGAAGGCGTTGGGTGCGGAAATTGTTCTGACCGATGGACTGGAAGGGATGGCAGGCTCTGTCGTTAAAGCCGAAGAGCTGTGTGGCAAGATTCCCGGTGCGGTCATTCTGCGGCAGTTCGAAAATCCCGCCAATCCCCGTGCGCACACCCGCACCACGGCGGAAGAGATATGGCACGATACGGAAGGCAGGGTGGATGTCTTCGTGGCGGGCGCAGGTACGGCGGGCACCGTTTGCGGGGTGGCGCGCGGCTTGAAACTGCACCGTCCGGACGTGTATGTGGTGGTGGTGGAACCCGCCTCTTCGCCTGTGTTGCAAGGCGGGGTGGCCGCTTCGCACCGCATCCAGGGCATCGGCGCCAATTTTGTTCCTGCCATATACGACGCTTCGGTGGTCGACGAGGTTTTCTCCATACCGGATGACGAGGCTGTCCGTGCGGGGCGCGAACTGGCTTCGACCGAGGGATTGCTGGCGGGAATCTCTTCCGGGGCGGCGGTGTATGCAGCCCGTTGCCTGGCGCAGCGTCCGGAGTTTGCGGATAAGCGCATCGTGGTGCTTTTGCCCGATACCGGCGAGCGTTATCTGTCCACCGAACTGTTTGCTTTCGACTCTTATCCGCTGGATTGATACCCCCTTCCCTCCGGACGTAAGATTTGAACCCCGCCACCGGAAGTAATGCTTTGACGCTTTCCCGTTTATTGCATATTCTTTCGGTGGCGGGGCTTTATTTATGCATAAGCAGTTCGTGTGCCTCTCTTTTCCGGAACCCCCTGTCGCAGGAACCGCCGGGATGTGTATGCCTTGATTGGCGCGCTACAAGACAGAGGTTGAGGAGAGTCTGAACCATGTATTTCTGTTTCACAACGCGATGTGCCGGCAGAACCATGCGGGTGCGCCACGGGAACCGCACGGGTATGATGCGGGAACGGGGCGGGTGCGGTAGGAAAACCGCACGGGTGTCTTGAAAGTGGTTTGATAATATTCTGTGAATCAGTTCTTTGGTTTAGGTGAGAAAACGTCCGGCGTGAGGTAAAAAATAGTTCCATTCTGCCGCCACGGGACGAATCCGGGTTGTGGCGAGCCTGCTTGTCCGAATCCCTTCTTCGAGGTTTTGTTCGTTTTTTACTTCTGTGCGGCTTGCCTCTTGCAAACTGTCTCCGGATGCTTTTCAGATGAGAAAGTTTTCAGATGTTTTTGTGCTTTTCTTTCACTTTTTTCAAGGGATTTTCTTTCTCTCCTCCTATCCCTTTCCTCTCTCTTGTTTGATGCGTATTATTCTCTTTTATAGATTGTTATTTCTTTTAAACACTCCGGTTTCGTATCTGCTCTTTCGGGTGGGGCATATCGCTTTTCTCCTTCGTTGCAATGTGTCTTTTCTGTGTGGTCCGTATGTTTCCGGGTTTTCAGAATCGAAGTCCCTTTTTGTTGTGTATAATTCGGATACAGAGGATTTTATATATGTTAAATAATGTAATAATCAATGG
>JBHADT010000145.1:0-24035 GCA_041855205.1 Bacteroides sp. | reverse complement strand
GGGAAACCACCGACGAGGATGTGCAGCACATCAACATCTATTTCTATAACAATCAGGCTAACTCCACCCTTTACGTCAAGGAACTCAAGCTGGAGAAGTTCGCACCCTGATGATACCGGTGTCTCATGCTTAAAGTTTAAATATTACTGTTCATGTCGAAGATAAATTCACTTTTTTTTCTCTTCATCTTTTGCCTGTTGCCCGCACATCCGTTGCGGGCGCAGGTAATTGGTTTTGAGGAAGGCGTACCCACCGGGTTCAGTTCCGGCGATAAAAAGTCGCTATCCGTTTCCTCACGCTATTACAAGGAAGGAGGTAAGAGCCTGCAATGGGATTTCCTTCCGGGCGCTGTACTTGATATAGTTCCCGAAGAGTCTTTGGACCTTTCGGGCAGAGCGGGTCAGACTTATGGTATCACACTCTGGATATACAACGAGGAGTCTCGTCCCGATTCGCTTCGTTTCGAGTTTCTGAATGCGCGGGGAGAGGTATCCTACTGGTTCACTTATCGTTTGCAGGCAACGGGTTGGCGCGCCTGTTGGATAGGTTTCAAGAGCATGCGGGGAACGAAGTCGGACCCCGTGGTGACTGCTTATCGTGTGGTGGCTCCCGAACGTAAGGGGCGTGTGTTTTTCGACAGGTTGAAGTTTCCCGAGAAAGCGATGAACCTGCGCACTACGCCCGATATGCAGATTGCATACAACGACCTTGCCACGGGGCGTGACTTGTGGCATTGGTGCAGGGTGTGGGAGTGGGAGCAGCAAGCGTACGACATACCCCTCCCGGCAAAGCTTACCCCAGACCAACAACGGGAGCTTAAACTCATTGAGGAGCGGCTGGACAGGACCTTGAGCATGCCCCAAAATGTGGAGTCGGCGGTGAAGCTTGCGCGTTCCACTTATGTCAAGGCGGACATTTATCCGTCGGGCGCCGGTTTCAAAGGTGCTCCTTTGCTGGCTCCCGATGAACTTCAGCGCAAACAAGGCGAACTTTCATGGAACGATTTGGAAGCGATGTTGAGCGGGCTGGCTTATGATGCGCTGCGCAACAAGTCGTACGAAGCCGAGCGAGATTACTTCACGGTATGGGGGTATGCTTTGGATCAGGGATTCGCTTACGGCAGCGGGATGGGAACCAACCATCACTATGGCTATCAGATACGTAAAATATATACCACCGCCTGGCTCATGCGCAGGGCTATCTGGCGTTCCTCGCGGCGTGAGGAGATTCTCTCGACGCTTCGTTTCTGGGCGGCATTGCAAGAGACCCGCCGCCCGTGCGAGGAGGTGCGCGACGAGCTGCTCGACGCGTGGAATACGCTTTTGCAGCCTAAGCTTATAGCCGCCATGCTCATTTCCGATGAGTGCGAGCGTGCGCAGGCCATGCAAGGACTTACGCGCTGGGTCAACGGTTCGGTGAGTTGTACTCCGGGAACCATAGGCGGCATCAAGGTAGACGGAACCACTTTTCACCACGGCGGATTTTATCCTGCATATACCACCGGCGCACTTGCCTCGGTGAGCGATTACGTGGCAATGACCATCGCCACCTCTTATATGCCCTCGGCAGAAGCCCGCAGTCTGCTGGCGGGTGCTTTCCGCGCCATGCGCAACTACTCCAATCTCACGGAGTGGAACACGGGTTTGGGCGGCCGTCATCCTTTCGGAGGAAAAATGGGCGGAGCGGACATTAAGTCGTTTGCCCAGCTGTCGCTTTCCGGCGACTTTTCGGGCAGAGGAGAAGAGTTCGACCATTCGCTTGCAGCTGACTACCTCCGGTTGATGAACGGCGAACAGAGTGAGGAAACGCGTTTTTTCGCCGCGAAAGGAGTTAGTCCCGCGGAGGCTCCGAAGGGGTTCTTCGTGTACAACTACGGAGCTGCGGGTATCCACCGGCGTGCAGATTGGATGGTGACTCTCAAGGGCTATAATACCAATGTATGGGGTGCCGAGATTTATGCAAAAGATAACCGTTACGGCAGATACACGAGTTACGGTTCGGTACAAATCATGGGTTTCCCCTCGCGCGAGGCAAGCGGTTATGTGCAGGACGGATGGGATTGGAACCGCCTGCCCGGAACCACCACCATACATCTGCCTTTAGAGTTGCTCGACAGCCCCCGTCCCGGTACGCTCATGGCCCGTTCGCCCGAGGAGTTTGCCGGAAGTTCCTCATTGGAAGGGAAAAACGGCATGTTTGCCATGAAGCTGCGCGAGGCGGACTATCCTAATTTCACGCCCGACTTCAAGGCACGCAAATCGGTGTTCTGCTTTGATAACCGTCTGGTGTGTCTGGGTACGGGTATTACCAACAGCAACGCTCAGTATCCCACCGAAACCACCCTCTTCCAGAGTGAATATCGTCCCGGAGAGACTCCCATCGCCATCATGGACAAGGAGATAGACCGTCCTGCATTCGGTGCGAAACTGGCGGGAGGCGATAACTGCTGGCTGCGCGACGGTTATGGTAATCACTATCGGGTGACGGAGGGGCTGGTACGTGTGCAGATTGCCACGCAGCAAAGCGCTCACGAGAAGACGAAAGCCCCCACGCAAGGAGTTTTTGCCTCTGCATTCATCATACACGGGTTGGCTCCCTCGGATGCCTCGTATGCTTACGAGGTGCTGGTTCGCCCCACTGCCGGTGAACTGGAGGCGGCAAAGCGTTCGCCGGGTTATGACGTGTTGCGGCGCGACAACGAGATTCACGTCGTGCACGACCGCTCCACGGGTATCACCGCCTATGCGGTGTTCGAAAAGACGGCTCTTACTGCCGATGAACTGCTGCTTGGCATAGACGGCGAAACCATGTTGATGCGTCGCACGGACGCAGACGGAACGCTTGCGGTGAGTGTCTGCGACCCCAATCTGCACATCAGTGAGAAGACATACACCACCTCCGAACCGAGTTCGCCTTCGGTGAAAACCTTCAGGTTGCGCGGTGAGTGGGAGCAAATGCCGCATGACTATACAGGCTCCCTTTTCCCCGAAACCGCCGTGCGCCTTGTTTCCCAGGGAGGAGAAACTGTGGTGAGTGTGACCTGCATCCATGGACAGCCGGTGGACTTCAGGCTGAAAAAAAGACCGTAAGAACGGAGTCTCAATTACTCTGATTGGAGACGTTCCGGGAATAACCCTTGTACGGTACTCGAACCGCACCGGTATGGTTCGAGTACCGTTTGTGTGTCGTTCCCGAACCGGACGGGTGCGCTACAAATGCGGTTCCGTATTTTATGTAATACATTGTTTATCAACTATTTGAAAGAACATCTTTTTTCTCCTCCCATATGTGTTGAATAGGGCTTGTATCGAACCCGTATACCGTTTTGCTTTCGCTTGTGTCCGCCTGTGCGGATGCAGGCATTTTTTGTGCCGGATACGCTCGTTTCGGTCTCAGACCCATTATTTATCAGATAGAGTTGATAAAAGAAGATGAAATGCAGCTCTCGTGTGCAGGGGTAAGCTTTCTGAAAGAAAGGGAATAGGGGAGGAGACGGACAACAGAAATCCCCTTGCCTCCCGTCCGGTGAAACCGGAGTCCGGGTGCAAGGGGATTCTGCATAGTTTACCTCGCATAGCCCTTAGGCATGCGTAGGAGTTATTTCACTTCTTCCAATTTAACGTCGGCTATGTGGTAAGTGCCTGTCACCTTAAACGGAGCCAGACCCAGGTAATAGTCTTTGGCCGATACTTCGGACCATGAGTAGCCTGTGGTCGGTTGGCTGCCGGGACCAGATTTGTCTCCGAACGCTGCGGCAGTGAACGTTACGGTATATTCCGCCCATTCCGAAGTGAGGTTGAATATCTTTCCTGTGGTGTTTTTTTCTTGAGTGATGGTCTCTTTCGTCATACCCGAAACACCGAAGAATGTGTTGGTGGCAGATTTAATCTTCATGTAAGCCCATATCTGCGCAGTACCTGAGCTTGCGTCGGCTTTCGCCTTGAAGGTGAGTTTGTATTCTTTTTCTTTCAGCAAGTCTTGAGAGGGATTGTAGAAACCTACAAAGTCCGAATACCAGCTTTGTCCCGTGGCGAATGTAGCCTTGATGGCTTTGGTGTGCGTGTTGTCGGCCTCTACCTCGTAAGTGCTGCTTCCGGTTTTCACAACGGCAAACCATCCTGCTTCGGAAAGAGTGAGCTGACTGTCCGACGTGATGGCAGAGATGCTTCCTGTTTCCAGCGTACCGATGGCTTTGGTTATCAGGTTAACGGCGGGTTCCACCACTTCTTCCACTTTACCTTCGCCCGAGCCTTCTTCCGAGTTGCCCCAAATGTCGATGTTCACGTCGGATGCGGGAATGGTGAGCGTAGTGTGTCCCGATTCGCCCAGCGTCACGTTCATCACGCGTATCTTACCCTGCTCGTAGCTCACGTTGGCGGTGTAGGTAAAGCGGTAGGTTTTTCCGGACGATACGATTTCCAGCAACACCGTGTTGGCGGTAATCTGCTGTGCGGGAACCACGGCGCGGAAGGCGAACTCGGTCTTGTCGCCTACTTGGTTTTCGGGCAGGGAGTACATATTCACCTCACCCTTCACACCGTTGGCTTCGCCGGCAATTTCCGTTTTGGCGTTCAGCGTGGCTGCGGGAAACACGTTCATCATCTTCACCTTGGCGTTCTTTTCGGCTTTGAGCCCTTTCAGGTTCACCTGTACCAACGAGAATGCGTGCTTGAAGGTAAGCGGAACGTTGGTAGCTCCCGCGCTCACCGCCACGTTCTTTGCCGTGAGGGCATCGCTCGCATTGTAATTGGCGGCGGCATCCACAGACTGGTCTGTGATTATGCTCATGGCAATGCTTGCAGGGTCGGAGATACCTTCCTTGTAAGGATAGTAGGCGTAGTAGTTGAATGTCTTTTCGTTTTCGGCATAGATACCCTCGCTGCCTTCTGCTTTCCATATATTGTCACTGCCCAGTACATACTTGGCATTGGTTACTACCAGTCTGGCGTCTTCGTTGCTGCTGCCTCTTTCGTAGGCGAAGATACCCACGGCGTCTCCCGCCACGAACTTGGTGGCATAGTTGCTTTCCGTCGCCGTTCTTGTGGCGGGTACAAGGTTCATCTCGAAAGTTACCGCTTTTCTTTTTCCGGCGGGTACTTCGTTCTCCTGTTCATTGGAACATCCTGTCATAAGCAGCGACATGACTGCTGCCGTCAGCATAAAAAATCTGCTTTTTTTCATAAACTATTAAATCTAAAAGTGAAACATTATAATTACAATTGTTTATCTATCGCGTGTCAGTTCGTTTCCTTTCCTTCCCCGTTTATTGTTCCGCCGCTTTGCCAGTCGGTGATGGGTGAGGATTGCACCTTGACCACCATTGCATCGTTACCGAGCGCACTGTCGAAAACATATTCGGTGGCGCCGTTCAGCATGTCGAAATCCTTACTGATTTCATAGACATACTGTTTGTTCAATACGGGCAGTTCTACCACCACCTGGTAGTCTTTTGTCTGTCCCGATGGCAGCACGATGGCCTCCGTGGAGAGAGACGCGTTTGCGGAGCTCTCCGGGCTTTTGAGCGGGATATCGAAATATACATGGCGGGAACGTATCTCGCCCGTACCCCGGTGAAACAGCCCCGACACGGACATTCCCCGCAGCGTCACCTTGATTCCCTTGAGTTCCGCCGCCGAAATTCCCGCCGGGCGGAAGTCGAACGTGAGTTTGGTGAGCACGGGACGCATCGACAGTATGGCTTTGCGTTGCCCTTTGTGCAAACCGTCGGCGCGGGCATAGAGTATGGTCGATATGGATACGGCGTTCTGATCGAGTACGTTCACCGGTATGTAATCGTCATCGGCGGTGGGGAGATAAGGATAGTATGCGCTCACATCCGCCGCTTCTCCCGTTGCCGGAAGGTAGAGTACCGAGTCGTTGCTTCCCGGCAGAAAGTAATCCTGATCATCCCTGTTATTGGCATAGTATCGCACGTTCCGGTAAGGAAGTATGGGGTCTCCCGTTCCTTTCTCGAGCATATATACACCGATGTTCTCTCCCTTGTGCCACGTACTTCCCGGCGTGGAGTTGTCGTAACCGAAAGCCTGTGCGGTGACAACCACCGGATGGCGTGAGTAGTCCGGATGTTCTTTGTCCTTGTCGGAACAGCTTATCGCCGATATGCCGCTCAGGAGGAGCAGAGAAAACGTTGAAACGAAATGGTTGTATCTTTTTTTCATGGGTTTGGAAAGATTGTATTGTAGTGCTTATTGTTGCGTCGCGGTGTTTGCCTCCACACGCACAGTCAGTTGGCGTACGATGCGTTCGGAACTCCATGCATTGGCATTGGTTGCCACGAAAGTGGCAGTGTATGTTCCGGGACGGTCGTACACATACTGATAGCCCGGCAGTTTGGCATTGGTGCTTTTGATAGGCATTCCCCTGTCAGGTTGCACCGAGCGCGGATCTATCTTCTTGCTTACCATCCACACTTCCACTTCGCGATCTTTCTCCGTGGAGGCGTCGGGAAAGAAAGTCAGCTGATTTTTTTCCACCGTGTAGCGGGTATTGTTCTCTTTGGCAACCTTTACTCGCAGAATGCTAAAGCCCCATTCGTTCACCGCATCGCTCATGTACACCACGTTCTTTTCCGGGTCACGCTTGGCGAGCGTCAGTTGTTTCACCTGCACGCGGGGTTTACCGTATTTCGAGTTCGGGTTGGTGTTCGGTGCCGCCTTGTAGCGGAAACCGATGCAGAACGGCTCTTTCAGGTACGGGGAGATATCCGTTGCCGTGTACGGAACCGAAACAGTGGGGTTTGTAGTTGCCACGGGTGTGTGCAACTTGCCGTCGGCGCTTCCGCTAAGTTCCGTCCATGTGGCTTTCTGCAAGGCTTCGGGAGTGTTTTCGCCCGAATAATCTTTCGATAGGAATACCCTGAGTATAGTATTGTTCTCGCCGGCATAGCTCACAAGGTCTGTGTACACCTGATCTATGGTACACGAAATGCCCAGACTGTCCAACTCGATCTGTGTACGTTCGCGGTTGGCATAGCTGCATTCTTTTGTACCGGGGTAGAACACAAGATAATCCGGATTGCCCGTGAACTCGAAGTTTACGGCTTCGCCCACCTTGACGGTAGTCTGCGGTACGCTTACATCGAAACGTACGGGTTCGGACTCATTGCGGTCGCAACATGTCAGTGCCACAGGACAGAGAAGTAGGGAGGCATATGCTATGACTATGTTTTTTGTTTTCATGGTGCTTTGCTACGGTTAAAGAATAATGGTTCGTTCTCGTTTTCACCATCCTGTATTCTGCCCGCAGATGGTGTTGGTGTTCAGTTCGTTCTGAGGAATGGGCAGATAAATGTGCTTGGGAGCGATGTTGATGGCGGGAACCGCTTTTACATCGTCCAGGCTGTATCCGATGGGTCTCTTGTCGGCGGGGTTGTTGAATTCCTGACTTTTGAGTAGGGCGATGCGCTCGAAGAAGAAGTCCTTGCCCATGCGGCGCAGTTCCATGTGGCGAGGTGTCTCGAAGCAGAGCTCCCGGGTACGCTCTTCAAAGATGAATTGACGGAACTGTTCTTGGTTGTAATCGGCGAGGGATATCTCCGGGGCTCCTGCGCGGCGGCGTACCGCATTTACCGCGTCGACGGCTTCTTGTGTGGGACCGGCGGTTTCGTTGGCTGCCTCGGCTATCATCAACAGTACGTCGCTGTATCGCATTACGGGAAAGTTGATGGACGAGTTGTTGCGTGCCCACGGACGCACAGGGTCGTACTCCGCCCGCCACTTCCCGGGGCAGATGTTGTTGTCTTTTGTTTTCTTCTGCTCTGCGGTGAGAACAACTTTCTCCACCTTTCCGTTGATGCCGGATTTATAGCTGAAGTCGGCACAGTTCCACCACTTGCGGTTGTCGGTATCATCGTAAAGGCGCAACAGTATCTTGGTCGCGTCGTACCAACCGTAAGCGAAAGGTACGTCGGGATCTGTGCTTATGCTCTGTGTCACTCCGTTGTACAGTCCCACTCTGCCCGATTCATTGCTGGCTTCCGTCCCGTTTCCGTAAAACTCCACTTCGAACATGCTTTCGCGTGCCGTAAGGTCGTATCTGTTGGAGCACATGTTGATGAAGAGCGAACGGTAACCGTCGACACTCTGCTGTTCGGGATAGAGTTCGTGCAGACCACTGTCTCTTACTTTACGGGCGTAGGCAAGCGCTTTGTCCCATGTGCCTCCCTTCACCGGATAGCCTGCCTGCCACAGATAGGCACGTGCCAGCAACGCTTGTGCGGTGGTGCGGGATATGCGTCCGGGTGCATTCAGTTTGTCGGCGGTGAGGCAGCCCTGTTCGGCATCCAGCAGATCCGCGATGATTTGTGCGTATATGGCTTCCTGCGGTGATTTGCGCAGGAGTTGATGCTTCAGGTCTTGGGTGGGTGTAAGGCGCAGAGGAGCTTCGCCCCAATAAGCCACCAGATTCATATAGAGCAGGGCACGGAGCGCTTTGGCCTCGCCGGTAAACATGGCTTTCTTCTCTCTTCCTCCGCATTGAACTTCTGTGAGTTGCGAGAGTTGCTGCAGGTAGTCGTTGGCACGGTTGATGCCTTCGTAGAGCGCTTTCCATGTGTCGTTGAGACTACTTTCGGTGTTGTTGTAGTTATACATGCAGACGTAGAGATAGTCTTTGCCATAGGCACGGTTGTAGACCATGATGTCCGTACCCGCATCCAAATCTCCCCATAAGTGCTGACCGTACAGAGCGTTGCTTCCCAGTATGTCATAGACGCCCGTCAATCCCGCCATGCAGCTTGTCTCGTCGTTGTAGATGATTTCTCCCTCGGGTTGGTCGTAAACCTTCGTGTCGAGAAAATCGCATGAAGCGAAGCAACTTGCCAGCAGGAGCGTATATGTAAGTCTTTTCATGGTTGTTTTCACTTTATTCATGAGGTGTGTATCGCTTTAAGATTATTATTGTTCTGTCCGCAGGAGCTGTCCGTTGTTACTTACAGCCCAATGCGCACTCCGAAGGTGAAAGAGGTTGTTTTCGGATAAGATGAGTAGTCGAACCCTCTTGTCATTGCCGAGTTGCGGGTAGACACTTCGGGGTCGTAGCCTGTGTACCGGGTAAGTGTAAAGAGGTTTTGTGCCGTCAGATACAGGCGCATGCTGCGTATTTTCAGGTTGCGCAGCGTCTTGGTGGGGAAGTTGTATCCTACCTGTACTGTCTTCAGGCGCAAGAAGGAGGCATCTTCCACCTCACGGCTGGTGTTTACGTTGGCAAGGCTGCGATTCACGGCACACAGGTAGTTGGTGTAATTACCGTCGGTGTACGTGCCATCGCCGTTGTCCGTGCGCGGAGTCCAGTGGTTTGCCGCCGAACTGAGCTGGTTGACGTGTTTCCCCCGGAGGCTTTCCAGTTTGACACGGTTGTAGTTGATGACATCGTTCCCGTACGACCACTGGAAGAAGATGCTCAGGTCGAAGTTTTTCCATTCGAAGTTGTTGGTGAAACCGCCCGTGTGCAGTGGCAGACCGTGCCCGATGATTGTCTGGTCTTCGGAGGTCACTTGCCCGTCGCCGTTGATGTCTCGCAGTTTCACGTCTCCCGGCCGGATGTTCGAACGTTCCTGCGTGTTATTGGGGATATGCGGCTTCAGCACGAATACGTTGGGCGACACTTCATCGAAGTCTTCGTACTGGTAGACTCCTTCGTACACGTAGCCATACATCTCGGAGAGCGGGTGTCCCACCTTGCAGATGTAAGGGTTAGTCACCGAGGGGCTGGCGAAACTTACCAACCGGCTTTCCTGTCCGTCGGACAATGCCGTAATCTTGTTCTTATTGAACGAGATGTTGAAGTTGGTAGTCCATTTCAGTCTGCCTTTCCCGCCCGGAAGGTTTACCGTATTGACGGTAAACTCCACTCCCCGGTTGTTGATGCTGCCTATGTTCTGCTGAACGGAGGAGAATCCCAGCGAAGCCGGTACTTCGGCGTAGAGCAGCAGGTCTTTGGTGTCTTTGTTGTAGATGTCCACCTCTCCGTTGATGCGGTTGTTGAACATTCCGAAGTCTATTCCCAAGTTTGTTTGGTAAGTGGTTTCCCACTTCAGGTTTCTATTGGCTGTCTGACTTACATAAACCGCCGGCGACAGGGCGTTGTTGAACGCATACTTATTGTCCGTGTCGTACAGACGGGATGAAGGGTAGTTGTTGTACGTGTTGTTATTGCCCGTTATGCCCCAGCCTATGCGCAACTTCAGATTGGATAGGAAAGAGTGTTGCAGTTTCATGAAAGGCTCGTCGGAAATGCGCCACGCAAACGAGGCGGAGGGGAAATATCCCCATTTGTTGTACGGAAAGCGTGAGGAACCGTCGGCTCTCATGATAGCCGAAAGCAAATAGCGCGAACGCCAGTCGTAATTGGCGCGTACGAAATACGACATGAGATTGTTTTCCACCCGCGAGGCGGTGATACTTTTGGGTGTGCCGCTGTCCATTCCCCAGAATCCGGTTTGTTCCCATGGGATATGTACCGCCTGTGCACCCAGCACGTCGATGCTTTGGCTCGAAAGGGAGGCTCCTCCCTGTGCGGTGAGGTTGTGGTCTCCTGCACGGCGGTTGTATGTAAGGGTGTATTCGTTGGACCAGTTGTCCCATTCCCGGATGGAGAACGCACCGTTCACGCGGTTTGCCGAATAGCGCGGGTCGCCCAGATAAGTGTTCGAGTTGTTGAACTGTTGCCGTTTATCCGTTCTCCAACTGTAAGAAAAAGTTCCCTTGAAAGTCAGGTTCCGGTTGATATTCCATGTCAGATAAGTATTCAGATTCAGTTGCCGGCTTTTGGTACGGTCTACCTGATTCTGTATCGTCTTCAACGGATTATAAGGGTAGGTGGTATCTTCGTTGGCGGTGTTTTCCATCAGGTCGTCCGTCTCGTTGTAGCCCAAAGGACGGTAGGCGAGCACTTGATACAGGAAGTACTGTGCCGTTCCTCCGCCTGCCTGCGAAGGTGCGGAACCCACGGATACGTTGTTGGCAAAATTGAGAGTGGCTCCGAACTTCAGGTTGTTGGTGATTTGCTGGTCTAAGGTAAGACGCGCTTTCAGACTTTCATAAGAGGAATGGATGATGACTCCCTCTTGCCGGTAGTACGAAATGCTGGAGCTGTATCGTGTATTCTTGCTTCCGCCCGAAAGGGAGAGGTGATGACTGGTCATGGGTGCTCCCCTGAACACTTCTTTCTGCCAATTGTACGAAGGAATGTAGTCGTAATCCTTGAGAGTACGGTTGCGCCCCAGTTCCTCGCTGTATCCGTAATATGTTTTCTCCATTTCTTCTTTTCCCAGCACTTCTTGTTGCAGGGCCACGAAGCTTTTTCCCTGCATGATGTGGAGATATTGAGGGCTTAGCTGCCACGACACATATCCGTCGTAGCTTATCCGGGGAGCACTCTCCACACCCCGTTTGGTGGTGATGATGATGACGCCGTTGGCGCCTCTTGCTCCGTAGATGGCTGTGGCGGAAGCGTCTTTCAGGATGTCGATGGACTCGATGTCGTTGGGATTGTAGGCGGCTGTGTTGGGTGAGTCGGTGGCAAACCCGTCGATGACATAGAGCGGCGAGCCGTCTGCGTTGTCGGAAATGGTGTTGCTCCCGCGAATGACGATATTGGCTTCCGCTCCCGGTCGCCCGTCTCCGCTTACTACCTGCACGCCGGCCACTTGTCCTCCCAATGCCTGGTCGAAAGAGACTATGGGCGCCTTGTTCAGGTTGTCCATATTGACCTTACTTACCGAACCCGTAAGGTCTCCTTTCTTGACGGTGGCGTATCCGATGGCGACAACTTCGTTCAACATCACTCCGTCCTCCTTCAGTACCACGTCGATAACGGTGTGGTTGCCCACGGTTTTTTCCTGCGTGCCGTAACCGATGAAAGAGAATACCAGCACGGCTTTGGAGTTCGGCACCTGGATACTGTACTTTCCGTTCACATCGGTGATTGTTCCCGCATCGCTTCCCTTTATCTGTATGTTGGCTCCGATTACGGTTTCTCCGGACTCATCGGTCACTGTTCCCGTAACGGCAGTCTGCGCCCGTAAGCCAAATATGCAGACAAACGTCAACAGAATACTTAAAACGTATATTTTACGGAATTTTTCGGTGATTGTAATGCTCATACTATATTAGAATAAGATTGTCTGACGTTTAGTCCGGTTTGTTTTTAACTTGGGTGCTCTCTGTCCGCGTTTCTTTCGTTTCCACCGGAGAGTTGCTTCCGCGTTGTGTATCCGGAATATCCCCGTCCGGACCGAAGCACTTCTCCCGGGGAATCTTTCCTTTCCTGACCCCGGGAATAACGGCGGTGATTCTGCGGCAAATGTATGAAGGGAGGCACGGATGAACGGGTGTGTTTAGTACATAAATCCTCCGTTTTTGTACATAAGAGAACAGTAAAGAAGATTGACTGTCTACCTCTTTCCGAACCGATGAACCTGCTGCTCGAGAATACTATCCGGCGTATTTTCCCTGATACCGGAATCAGTCTATTCCGCACGTTCGGAAGTGCTTTGAGGCGTTGTTGCAGATGGTTGATAAGCAGTGTTTTATGTAGTGTCCGGAAAGCTTCTTTCTACCGTACCCGTGTGGTTCCGGGAACATCTTTTGTACGGTTCGGGAACCCTGCCCGTATGCTAAAAGTGCGGTGCCTGTGTCGTTTTCGGGATATACCGCGGGTCTGTTCTCATCGTTTTTCTTATCCCAGGACGGCGTCGTTTACGAGTTCCGGATATGCGACGAGGGCTGTCTGAATACCAAACAGCCCTCGTCGGAATATGAACGTCTATTTATGTCTCGAACGTATTTGCCGGTTGCGCACCGGGGCAGGGCGATAATCCTCTTCTCTCCCTGCCGGCAGGCAAGTGTCACTTGGCATACTGTGCCCAGTCGGTGTTTCTCATGTCTCCGCTTTTTGCAAGCTCCACGTGCATGCCCAGTGCGGCTTGCAGGGCATGGGGCGTTTGTGCTTTTCCGTCGCTGAGCTTCAGATAGTCCCACAGCAGATTCTTGTAGTCGGGATGCGCGCAGTTCTCGATGATAGCCTCGGCACGTTGCTTGGGGCTTTTTCCACGCAGGTCAGCCACTCCCTGTTCGGTGATTACCACGTTCACGGAGTGTTCGCTCTGGTCGTGATGCGAAACCATGGGCACGATGGAACTGATTTTCCCGTCTTTCGCCACAGACGGGCAGGTGAATATGGAGATGTAGGCGTTGCGTGTGAAGTCTGCCGAGCCTCCGATACCGTTCATCATCTTAGACCCGCCTATGTGTGTGGAGTTGACGTTTCCGTAAAGGTCGGTTTCTATAGCGGTGTTGATAGATATGATTCCGAGTCTCCTCACTACTTCGGGATTGTTCGATATTTCGGACGGACGCAGCACGAGTTTGTCGCGGAAGAAATTCATGTCGTCGTAAATACCTTGCAGGCAATCGTTGGTAACGGTAAGCGAACACGCGCTGCCAAACTTCACGCGCCCTTCGCGGATGAGATCGATGACGGAATTCTGGATAACCTCGGTGTACATCTCAAAGGCGGGAATAGTATTGTCTCTTCCCAAAGCGCCCAGCACGGCATTGGCTATGTTGCCCACGCCCGATTGCAACGGCAGGAAAGTAGAAGGAATAATGCCCCGTTTCATGTCGGCGGCAAGGAAATCCGCTACGTTCTGCCCGATCTGATCGGTGAGCGGGTCGGCTTCGGCAAAGGAGCGCGCCTCGTCCGCCCAGTTGGTCTCCACGATGCCCGCTATCTTCCGGGGGTCTACCTGCACGTAGGGTTGCCCGATGCGGTCACTGGGTTTGTAGATAGGTATCTCCCGGCGGTAGGGAGGGTCCAACGGTTCGTATACGTCGTGCAGACCCATGGAACTTTTGCTGTGGGCGCTGTTCAACTCGATGATTATCTTGTCTGCAAGCCGGCACACGGTGGGCGATATGCCTCCGGCAGCCGTGAGGTAAATCTTCCCGTCGGGGGTTACCTCGCATGCCTCGATGATGGCGACGTCCACCTTACCCATGAAGCCGTAGCGCAACTCCTGCGCCATTTGCGAGAGATGAATGTCGTTGTAAGCAATTTCACCGCTGTTCACCGCCTTGCGAAATCATTGTTGGTGGTGTAAGGAGCGCGGTAACGGATGGCTTTTGCCCGTGCCAGTACGCCGTCGCAGGAGTCGCCTGTGGAGGCTCCCGTGAAGATACCCACCTGAAAGGGATTTCCCTTGGCGTGTTCCGCTTCAGCTATTTTCGCTAATTCTGCCGTGACGGCTTTGGCTGTTCCCGCGGGAGTGAATCCGCTCAACCCGATGTTGTAGCCATGTTTGATGAGGCTTGCAGCTTCGGCTGCAGAGATGTAGTTGAATGTCATAATTCTCTTTTAGTTATTTTCTGTATGTTAAGCTCCAAGTAATATTTACGGGGATTACTCCTTTTATCCGGTATTGGTCCCGACTCAAAATCGAAAGTTTTGGCGTACCACAACCGCTTTTACCTCCGCCTCGGGATATTTGTTTTTATAATATTCCGTCAAATCTTCGTAAAGCCACGGAATGTTTTTTGCAGAACCGGTGTCTCTGCTCAGGAACACGAAGTAAGAACGTTTTTCCCCGTCTCCTTTATTCACTTCATGAAAAGTCCATCTCATCGAAAGAGAAACCTGTCCTTCCGGAGGAAGAAGCCTGAAAGAATCGGGAATCCCGGAGTTTTCTACGCTCTTTTTCTCCAAAGCCCCATATGCTGACATCGTGCCGTTTCTGTCGAACAATGCCCATACCGTAATATTCCCGTTGAAAAAATAAGAACAACCGTAAGGGATGAGCGGATTGTTTTTAAGGTCGTTCTCTATGACTCCTTTCTGTCCGGCTTCGATGGCATACGATATGTGAATGGGGAGAAGTGTATGGTTGTTGCCCACGATAAAGTTCTGCGGCAGTCCTTCGGATTCTTTCTTCTCTTTCGAGAGGATTTTAAGAAGCTTGTATTCTGTCCATGCGGGATCTCCCATGTTGTGGTCCAAATAGCTGGTTCGGCTGATACGGATTTTGTATTCGTAGCCGCTCTCGTATTCGAAGTCGGAAATTCCGTATAGCTGTTCCCATTGCTGCGAACCCTCTTCTTTTACGGCATAAACTTCTGCCGGAGAGTCGCTTCCGCCTGAGAACACCACTCCCGGCAGTTTCTTGGAAGCGACGGTCAGTGTGTATTCCCGGTAGTCTGTCACTTTTCTGCCCCCTTCATCATCGTTGCCGCAACTTGCGAGGCAGCAGGTGCATAGGCAGAGCAATATAACGAATATCTTCCTGGTTTCCATGTCGTCTGTTTTAAAGGTCTGCCTGTCTGTTTATGTAAATTCTTTGGATGGGGACGGAACTGTCGTCATGAGGTCTCAATATTTCCGTTGCAAGATTTCAGCCCATACGATGGCTTTGCGCGCTTCTTCCGGCGAACTCAAGGAGTAATCGTTCTCGGATTTCGCGGAGAATAATGTCCGGTTGGGCGAAACGTCCGGCGTAGCAGGAATGCTGTGTTGCGGCGTGGTTGTACCCGCTGTTTCTCCCGACAAGAATTCGTGTCGCGCCGCGGATTGTTTCGCCATGCGCTGTACGTTGGCATATGGTTTTGCGGCGGCGGGTTTTCTTTCGTGGGTCGGGTTGTTCGCATTCATTCTTCCGGCGGAAGTTCCGCGCGGTGGAGACGTTTTGTGAGACGTAACGGGCGGAACGGGAAAGACTTCCTCAATGATTTCCGGTTCGGGAGCGGAAAGCGTTCCGGCGGGATTGTCCGCTTTATCTTTCCGGTAGTGTCTGACGATGCTTACGACAATGATGCCGGCTATGACTATAAACCGTAAGAAATCTTCCATGTCTCATTTTTTTGATTCACCGCCAAAGTTAATAAATTATCCGAATGGTTCGTAAGTAGCTTGTTTAAAATTTGTCTTTTCCCGTACCCGTATATTACCGGTCGGGACATCATAAAAAAAGGGCAGCTTCACAGCTCCCCTTAATTTCTTTAACCTAAACCTTAACTATGAAAAAATCTTATGTTTCTTTCATTCTACAAAAATGTAAACAACTTTTAATAAAACCAAGCGAATATGTATGGTATGTTTGTTTTGTTAACATTTATTATAACGGAGCGGACTATTGTTTTCTTTTTCCTTGGGTATGCCTTGTGTTTGAGGCGATTTACCGGGGCGGATGCGGGACGATTCCGTTCGTCGTATTTTTCTCTTACTTTCCGTTTCCGGGGCGACGAAAGCTCGTAAAGGAATGTTATTTCGCTCTCTTTTGTCCTGTATTTCAGCGCGAAGCCCTATCTTTGCGGCGCATTTTTATTTTGTAATTAAGAAAAAGGAAACTTTATGGAAAAACAGACGGGAGCAGACTTTAAATCTGCAACTGCGGACGAGAACAAGAAGTTGTTCATCGAAACTTACGGCTGCCAGATGAATGTGGCAGACAGTGAAGTGATTGCCTCTGTGATGCAGATGGCGGGTTATACTGCAGCGGAATCGCTCGAGGAGGCTGATGCGGTGTTTATGAATACGTGTTCGATTCGCGAGAACGCCGAACAGAAGATTTTCAACCGGCTCGACTTCTTCCACTCGCTGAAGAAGAAGAATCCCGGACTCATAGTGGGCGTGCTGGGTTGCATGGCGGAGCGTGTGAAGAACGATCTGATAGAGAATCATCATGTAGACCTCGTGGTGGGTCCGGACGCTTACCTTACGCTGCCCGACCTCATCGCTTCGGTGGAGGCGGGCGAGAAAGCCATCAACGTGGAGCTTTCCACTACGGAGACTTACCGCGACGTAATCCCCTCGCGCATCTGCGGGAACAACATCTCGGGCTTTGTGTCCATCATGCGCGGATGCAACAACTTTTGCACCTACTGCATCGTACCCTATACGCGCGGAAGGGAGCGAAGCCGCGATGTGGAGAGCATACTCAACGAAGTGGGCGACCTGGTGAGCAGGGGATACAAAGAAATCACGCTTCTGGGACAGAACGTGAACTCCTACTGCTTCGAGCGTGCCGACGGCGGGCAGATTACCTTTCCCAAGCTGCTGCGTACCGTGGCTGAAGCCGCTCCGGGTGTGCGTGTGCGATTTACCACCTCGCATCCCAAGGATATGAGCGACGAGACGCTGGAGGTGATAGCTCAAGTGCCGAACGTGTGCAAACACATACATCTGCCCGTGCAGAGCGGAAGTTCGCGCATACTTAAGTTGATGAACCGCAAATACAACCGGGAGTGGTATATGGAACGGGTAGAGGCGATACGCCGCATTGTACCCGATTGCGGACTTTCCACCGACATTTTCTGCGGTTTCCATTCCGAGACCGAGGAGGATCACCGGCAGTCGCTGTCACTCATGGAGGAGTGCGGATACGACTCGGCCTTCATGTTCAAATATTCCGAGCGTCCCGGAACGCACGCTTCCAAGCATCTGCCCGACGACATACCCGAAGAGGTGAAGATTCGTCGCCTGAACGAGATCATCGCCCTGCAGAACCGCCTTTCGGCGGAATCCAACGCACGCTGCGTAGGCAACACCTACGAAGTGCTTGTGGAGGGTGTGTCCAAACGCTCGCGCGAACAACTCTTCGGGCGTACGGAGCAGAACCGTGTGGTGGTTTTCGACCGCGGAAAGCACCGTGTGGGCGACTTTGTGAAGGTGCGCATCACCGGGGCAAGCTCCGCCACGCTCAAAGGTGAGGAGTGCTTCGAGTAGCGCCACCCGCACCATCGCTTGCGGAGAATGAGATATGAGTAAAGTGTCAGTCCGGTTTCCGGGCTGACACTTTGTGTTTTCTGCGGGCTGAGAATCGTCTGTTTGCGTACGGGATGCCGTCTGTTCCGTTTTTTTCGAATGAAAAGCACATAAACGCCTTGTTTACAGACAGAAAGCGGAAAATGCCTCTTCCTGAAAAATTCCGCGGTACGCTTATTAATGCTTCGGGCTCTCTCTAAATCCGCTTTTGAAGTCATGAATTTCCTCTGAAATGGATTTTTATACATAAAGCATCCGTATTTCTGTTCCGAAACGTTCCGTTCCCGCTTCCGGACCTTGGTTGTTTATCGGGTAAGAGACGGTATTTTTACTTCTACCATGCCCGTGCGGTTCCTCCAAGACATGGGTGTCTTACACGCCGGCTGCCCGTTGCGTCGTTTTTTCCGCTCTGTTTCGTTGTTTTCGGGCGGATGAACGGTTAGCGGAAATCTTATTTAAGAATCTTTATGACAAGAAAAAATCCTTTCTCCTTTCTTATTGTCCGCAGTAAAAAACGGCTTTGTTTTTATTTCCGGCGTATTCTTCCGCGTGTCCGTTCGGGTCGGGCGAGTGTCGCGTTCCGGCATACGTGCCGCATCCCCTTTCCGGATAGCCTGTGAGCGGAACAACGCCCCGTACGAAATATAAAAAAGGAGAATCGAAGCGGTTTCTTCACTTACAAAGTACTTTATTCTTCATTTATTTTCTCTACTTTTGCCGCCGAATACATGGACAGGAGTTACTTACTAAACTGAATTTTATGTCAAACAACCTGGTTATTGTCGAGTCACCGGCAAAAGCGAAAACGATTGAAAAATTCCTCGGAGCGGACTTCAAGGTGCTTTCCAGCTATGGGCATATCCGTGATCTGAAGAAGAAAGAGTTCAGTCTCGATGTGGAAAACGGTTTCGCCCCCGATTACGAAATACCCGAAGATAAAAAGGCGTTGGTGAAAAACCTGAAGTCCGAAGCGAATAAAGCCGACATGGTGTGGCTGGCTTCCGATGAGGACCGTGAGGGAGAAGCCATCGCATGGCACTTATACGAGGTACTCGGTCTGCAACCCGAGCGTACCCGGCGCATCGTGTTTCACGAAATCACGAAAACGGCGATATTGAGAGCCATCGAGGAGCCCCGCTCCATCGACCTCAATCTGGTGAACGCACAACAGGCGCGCCGCGTGCTCGACCGCATTGTGGGTTTCGAACTCTCGCCCGTGTTGTGGAAAAAGGTGAAGCCTTCGCTCTCCGCCGGACGCGTACAGTCGGTGGCGGTGAGGCTCATCGTGGAGCGCGAACGCGAAATCAACGCATTTCGCAGCGAAGCCTCCTACCGTGTGACCGCCGTATTCCTTGTACCCGACGCCGACGGTAATTTCACGGAGATGAAAGCCGAACTCAGCCGCCGGCTCAAAACAAAAGAAGAAGCCGCCGCATTGCTCGAACTCTGCGCCCACTCTGCATTTACCATTGAAGATATAGCCACCCGTCCTGTAAAGAAAAGCCCGGCGCCTCCCTTCACCACCTCCACCTTGCAACAGGAGGCGGCACGCAAACTCGGATTCACCGTGGCGCAGACCATGATGGTGGCGCAGCGCCTGTACGAATCGGGACAGATAACCTACATGCGTACCGACTCCGTAAATCTCTCGTCCTATGCCGTGGCAGGCAGCAAGGAGGCGATTACCAACCTCATGGGCGAGCACTACGTACACACCCGCCGCTTCAGCACCAAGACCAAAGGAGCACAGGAAGCGCACGAAGCCATCCGCCCCACCTACATGGAGAACGCACAGATAGAAGGAAGTGCGCAGGAGCGGAAACTGTATGACCTCATATGGAAACGTACCCTCGCCTCGCAGATGGCGGACGCCGAACTGGAAAAGACCACCGCGACCATAAGCATAGGCGAAACACAGGAAACGTTCACAGCCGTGGGCGAAGTGGTGAAGTTCGACGGATTCCTGCGCGTGTACAAAGAGTCGTACGACGATGACATGGAGCAGGAAGACGAAGGGCACCTGCTGCCCCCCCTGCATAAGGGGCAGACGCTCGTGTACAGCGACGTCACGGCTACCGAGCGTTTTACCCAGCACCCGCCCCGCTACACCGAAGCAAGCCTTGTGCGCAAACTTGAGGAACTGGGCATCGGGCGTCCGTCTACCTATGCGCCCACCATCTCCACCATTCAGCAACGGCAGTATGTGGAGAAAGGCGATAAACCGGGAGAAGAACGCTCATGCCACATCATCACGCTCAGGGAAGGCAGATTGAACGATGCCGTGCGCACCGAAACGACGGGGGCGGAGAAATCCAAACTATTCCCCACCGATACGGGGACCGTGGTTACGGATTTCCTTATAACTTACTTCCCCGGCATCATGGACTATAACTTCACCGCCAAGGTGGAAAAACAGTTCGATGAGGTGGCCGAAGGCGAAGCACAGTGGACCGACATCATGGATAAATTCTACCACACTTTCCATCCGCTGGTGGAGAGCACACTCACCTCCAAGAGCGTGCGCAAGACCGGTGAAAGAGAGTTGGGGACGGAGCCGGGTACGGGTAAGCCCGTGACGGTGAAGATAGGACGTTTCGGACCCGTGGTGCAGATTGGCATGGCGGACGATGAGGAGAAACCCCGTTTCTCTCCGCTGCCCAAAGGAATGTCCATCGAAACAATTACGCTCGACGAAGCGCTCGAACTCTTTAAGCTGCCCCGTACGCTGGGCGAACACGAAGGGAAACCCGTCACCGTGAACGCCGGACGTTTCGGTCCCTACGTGCACTACGACGGAACATACACTTCGCTTCCCAAAGATGCAGACCTGATGAGTGTTACCTTCGACGAGGCACTGCGATTGATAAAGGAAAAAAACGAGATGCAGGCCAAGAAGAGCATCAAGAAGTTCGACGAAGAACCCGAATTGGAAATCCTCAACGGCAGATACGGTCCGTACATATCGTACAAGGGAAACAACTACCGCATTCCCAAGGATATCATCCCGCAAAACATGAGTTTGCAGATTTGTTTGGACATCATCAAGTTGCAAGACGAAAAAGCGGCTTCGCCCAAAGGAAGACGCGGGCGATTCGCGAAAAAGAAAGCATAACGCGGTATATGCCGCACCCGTCCGCCCCCCGTGCGGACAACCCCGCCGAAGGGTTCGAAACAGACTGTGCATCCACCGCGCCGGTCGCCTGTTTCGAACCTTTCGGTTTCGTGTGGTGCCGATGAGCCCGCAAGCCCGTGTGGAAGATGTGGAACCTCAGCTGCAAACAGATGAAAGAGAGTTTATTTGCCAAATTGTTCGTTATTCCGCTTTTTATCCCTACCTTTGTCCCCTGAAAATAAAAGTGGAGAGATTTGAGTAGCTTGCAACCACGGAAAAAAATGCTAAAACCACATTCCTTTCTGTGCCTCAGGGCAACCTTTCTACTCTCCCGATTGTTTTCATTGTTCAGATTCTGTTTACAACCAGACCGGAAGCGTTTTCCGGTTTCTTAATTATTATCTTAAAAACAATGGGATACTTATTCACATCCGAATCGGTGTCTGAAGGACACCCCGACAAAGTGGCCGATCAAATATCGGACGCTGTGCTTGACAAACTGTTGGCTTACGACCCCAGTTCGAAAGTAGCTTGCGAAACTCTGGTAACCACCGGACAGGTGGTACTGGCCGGAGAAGTGAAAACCAAAGCCTACGTAGACCTTCAACTCATAGCCCGTGAGGTGATAAAGAAAATAGGCTATACCAAAGGCGAATATATGTTCGAAAGCAATTCGTGCGGTGTGCTTAGCGCCATTCACGAACAAAGCCCCGACATCAACCGCGGGGTGGAACGCCAAGACCCCATGGAACAGGGTGCGGGCGACCAGGGTATGATGTTCGGCTATGCTACCAACGAAACGGAAAACTTCATGCCACTCTCGCTCGACCTCTCGCACCGTATCCTGCAGGTGCTTGCCGACATCCGTCGCGAAGGCAAGGAGATGACCTACCTGCGCCCAGATGCCAAGAGTCAGGTGACCATCGAATACGATGACAGCGGCGTGCCCGTGCGTATCGACACCATCGTGGTGTCCACGCAACACGACGATTTCGTGCAACCCGCAGACGAGAGCGATGAGGCAAGACTGAAAGCCGATGAGGAGATGCTGCTCCAAATACGCCGGGACGTGATCGGCATACTCATGCCACGCGTCATTGCCTCCATCCATTCGGACAAGGTACTGGCACTGTTCAACGACCGCATTATCTACCACGTAAATCCCACCGGGAAATTCGTGATCGGAGGTCCTCATGGAGACACGGGACTCACCGGACGCAAAATCATTGTGGATACCTATGGAGGCAAGGGCGCTCACGGCGGAGGAGCTTTCTCCGGGAAAGACCCCAGCAAAGTAGACCGCAGCGCGGCTTACGCGGCACGCCACATAGCCAAGAATCTCGTTGCGGCGGGTGTGGCGGATGAGATGTTGGTGCAGGTGTCTTACGCCATCGGCGTGGCTCGCCCCATCAATATTTATGTGGATACCTACGGTCGCAGCCACGTGAAGATGACCGACGGCGAAATTGCCCGCAAGATAGACGAACTCTTCGACCTGCGTCCCAAAGCTATCGAAGACCGCCTGAAGTTGCGCAACCCCATCTATCAGGAAACAGCTGCCTACGGGCACATGGGGCGCGAACCGCAGGTAGTGACCAAGACTTTCCATTCGCGCTACGAAGGCATCAAGACTCTGGAGGTGGAACTCTTTACATGGGAAAAACTGGACTACGTGGATAAGGTGAAGGCGGCTTTCGGCATTGCTTAGCCCGTAGGCACAGCAGCACGCCTGCGAGGTTGAAACCGACAGAGGTGTGTTGCGTGCGCACATTATAGAAGTAAAAGAAGAAAGGAGGCATGGAAGCTTGTCCGGCAACGGATGGCTTTGATGTCTCCTTTCGGGTTGTTAGAGGGAGAGGGATGAGGTGGAAAAGAAAGATTGATGGAACGAAAGAATAATTTCATAAAAGTATTGAGATTCAAAAGTATTGTATAACTGTTTGTAAATGAGTGTAAGTAGCTTTGCGCTATACCAAAAGCTCTTGCTATTATGAAACAGTTAATCTTTAATTTTATTCTTCTACTACTTGCAGCCGGTGGGTTTGCTCAGAACAAAATCGTAAGTAATTTTAATTACATTTCTTCCGCTTGCGGGGCTTGGGGAAACGTTGCTGTGGACACTCAAACCTCGGCAGAAGGTAGTCTTGGTAAAGCTGCATTGATTTCTGTCCCCGCCAATAATCAAGGCGAGGGAGTCTATTTTACTTTGAACAGTGTGTTTGCCAAATCTAATTATTCGGGAGTTAAACTGCGAGTAAGATCATACAATGTGGGGAACTTCTCTTTTGTGCTGAAACTGGAAAACACAAATACGGGTGCTTCCGTCTCTGACTGGGTAACACGCCCCTCGTATAATGCAAATGGTGTTTGGCAGGAGGTTGTATTGCCTTTAGACAGGTTTCAGGAAGGAGAATTCAATAGGATTACTTTACTCCCGGC
The DNA here is from genome assembly GCA_041855205.1 of Bacteroides sp. GTDB lineage: Bacteria > Bacteroidota > Bacteroidia > Bacteroidales > Bacteroidaceae > Bacteroides. The sequence continues at coordinate 709 of JBHADT010000145.1, read as the reverse complement.
TCCTTATGAGTCCAAACCTGCTTTTTCTTTTTATGTCGATGAGATAGCTCTTGTAAACAGGAATATAAATTCCAATAGTCCGGCAGTCACAATCAGCGGGAATAAGTTTTATGCTTATAATAAGCCTATCTTCTTCAACGGTATAAACACGGCATGGCAGTGGAATGAAGATTATCGGTTGGATTTTTTAGGAAGAAATTACAATCATACGTGGTGGGAACAAGAATTTAGCCGATACGCGCAAAACAAAATCAATCTTGCCCGGATATGGATACACGGAGGAGGTAACAGCAGTCCGTCATTGAATGGTGATGGATTGGTGACCGGTGCCACCAATCTGTTTTGGGAGGATATGGATAGGCTTGTCGCATTATCTAAAGCGAAACAAATATACATAATGCCCACCTTTTGGTCTTTTGATATGGTAATCGATAACTATAATGCAACTCGTTGGAACCAGTTTCGGCAGATAATTAATGACCCGAATAAAACGAAGTGGTATTGTGAATATTTTCTTGTTCCTTTTGTTAAAAGATACAACAATGAACCGTACGTCATGGGGTATGATATATGTAACGAACCGGAACATATGTGGAGAGATGCTAATTGTGGAAACCTATCACGCGATAATGTGGTTCGGTTTATTGCCACTTGTGCAGCCTATATACACAAACATACCAACAAACCCGTAACTGCCGGATCTATGTGG
>JBHADT010000144.1:0-5018 GCA_041855205.1 Bacteroides sp. | reverse complement strand
ATGTATATTAATATAATAAAACTCCCGTATGTCTCACTGCTTCATGCATGATAGAGTAAGATATACGGGAGTTTTCCATTTCCTCATAATATATCGCAAACAGGAAACTGTTTGCGATAGTCTCCATATCCGTACGAGGTGACCGAGGATAAGAAACTCTACCTTAAAGAATTCCTTTCGAGGTAGGAAGTTCAAAATGATAAATATCGCGCCTGACTGCCATTTTCAAAGCTCGCCCCAACGCCTTGAATATGCCTTCTATTTTATGGTGTTCGTTATCTCCTTCCGCTTTGACATTGAGATTCATTTTCGCAGCATCACTCAACGATTTAAAGAAATGAAGAAACATCTCTGTCGGCATATCCCCTATTCTCTCGCGCTTAAACTCTGCATTCCATACCAACCACGGTCTGCCGCCAAAATCCAAACAAACGCTGCATAATGAATCATCCATAGGCAGGGTGTAACCATAACGTTCTATTCCTCGCTTATTACCCAAAGCCTGCAGCAGGCACTCTCCCAAGGTGATGGCGGTATCTTCAATCGTATGATGTTCATCCACAGCAAGATCACCTTTCACTTGTATGGTCAAATCAATATTACCGTGTTTGGCTATCTGCTCTAACATATGGTCGAAAAATCCAATACCGGTATAAATATCACTCACACCGTTTCCATCAAGATTCATGGCTACGTATACATCCGTCTCTTTGGTAGTACGGCGAACCTTGGAACAACGCTCACCAGCAAAAAGAAATTCGGCTATCTTATCCCAGTCTTTCGTAATAAGAGCACATACGGAATTTAATTCCTCAGCCAAAAGGGAAGTCTTATCATCAACCGGTCTGTTTTCCTGAAGCAAAATAGCTCTGCATCCCAGATTCTTGGCTAATTCCACATCTGTCAAACGATCTCCAATAACAAAACTACCCGCAAGGTCATAGTCCGGATTATTCAAATACTTAGTCAGCATCCCCGTACCCGGTTTACGTGTGGGAGCATTATCTTCCGGCATGCTACGGTCAATGCACACTTCGTTAAAGACAATCCCCTCCCCCTCTAACGTTTTTATTATCAGGTTTTGTGCAGGCCAGAATGTTTCTTCAGGAAAAGAGACGGTACCCAAACCGTCCTGATTCGTGACCATTACCAGCTCAAAATCCAATTTCGCACATATAAAACTAAGATTACGAATCACCTTGGGGTAAAACTCCAGTTTTTCCAAAGAATCCAACTGGTAATCGACGGGTGGCTCTATAACCAATGTCCCGTCACGGTCTATAAACAACACTCTTTTCATTGTTCGTATTTCTCTAAAGCATTTATCAAAATATTATTCTCTTCCGGACTACCTACCGTTATACGCAGACAATCACCGCACAGTGACACAGAATGTCTGTTACGGACAATGATACCTGCGCTTACCAGATAATCATATATCTTCACGGCATTCGTAACTCGTGCAAGAAAGAAATTGGCATCGGAGGGGAATACTTTTACAGTTACAGTCAAACGTTCGAAACGCTCCATGAGAGATTTGCGTTCTCCCTTCAACACATTTACCCACAGTGATATTTCGGAATATCGTTGCAGAAGCTCGATAGCACAACGTTGTGTAAGCTGATTGACATTATAGGGATATTTGATCTTATTAAGGATAGCAATAATCTCGGGAGAAGCAAAAGCCATTCCCAATCGAATGGCGGCTGCTCCCCATGCTTTAGAGAAAGTCTGAAGAACAACCAAATTGGGAAAGTCTTTCAACTCTCCCGATAATGAAGGAACTTCAGAAAAATCGTTATATGCTTCATCCACCACAACCAATCCTCTGAAGCGAGTTAAAATCTTTTTTATTTCCTTGCACGCAAGGTCATTCCCCGTGGGATTATTGGGCGAACACAGAAATATCAATTTAGTATGAGCATCCGTCGCTTCCAACAAGCGTTCTGCCGAAACTTGAAAATCCTCATCCAGCAATACCTTACGATAGACGACATTATTTATTCCTGCACAAACTTGATACATACCGTATGTGGGATCTATCGCAACGACATTATCTATTCCCGGTTCGCAGAAAGCTCTGAACAGCAAATCAATTGCTTCGTCACTGCCATTACCGAGAAAAATACTTTCGGGATCGACATGCTTAACCTGAGACAAGAGTTTCTTGAGTTTATGTTGCATCGGATCGGGATACCGATTGTAAGGTGCATTATAGGGATTCTCATTTGCATCAAGAAATACAGAGGCCTCAACACCTTTGTATTCATCACGTGCCGAAGAATAGGGCTTCAAATCCCAGATGTTCGGACGAACCAGTTCCTGAAGGAGAGTCATAGCCATTTTCGATTATATTATAAAGAAAGATTTATTTGTTTAATATTTCCTGCAACCTGACTGTCACCGCATTCTTATGCGCTTCCAAACATTCATGAGATGCCAGTGTTTCTATAGCAGGTCCTATCTGTTGTATTCCTTGAGAAGATATCTCCTGAAAAGTAACTTTCCGGATAAAACTATCCAGATTTACTCCACTATACGCCTTTGCATAGCCATTGGTCGGAAGAGTATGGTTTGTGCCTGAGGCATAATCACCCGCACTTTCAGGGGTATAGGAGCCGAGAAATACAGAACCGGCATTTACTATACGATCGGCTATTTGCAAATAATCGGTTGTTTCAATAATCAAATGCTCCGGTGCATACTCATTGGTCAACGCAATAGCATCTTCCATACTTTTAACCACGATAAGTTTACTGTTCGCCAATGACTTTTCCGCAATTTCTTTACGCGGCAATAGCTGTAACTGGCGATGCACTTCTGCCTCAACAGCCAGTTGCAATTCCTCAGAAGTAGTTATCAATATAGACTGACTGTCCACTCCGTGCTCTGCCTGACTCAATAAATCTGCGGCGACAAAAACCGGATTAGCAGTCTCATCTGCCAAGATTTCCACTTCAGATGGTCCTGCAGGCATATCAATGGCTACATCCCTCAAACTTACCAGTTGTTTTGCTGCTGTTACGTACTGATTACCCGGACCGAAGATTTTGTAAACTTTCGGTATGGATTCTGTACCATAAGCCATTGCGGCAATAGCCTGCACACCACCCACCTTGAATATGCGATTCACTCCGGCTACTTGCGCCGCATACAAAATGGCAGGATGTATTTTCCCCTCGCTATCCGGCGGAGAACATAGTATAATATCCTTGCATCCGGCAATCGTAGCAGGTACAGCCAACATCAACACGGTAGAAAATAAAGGAGCCATTCCACCGGGTATATAAAGACCCACCTTTTCAATGGGGAGAGACTTTTGCCAACAGATAACTCCGGGCATTGTCTCTATCTTCTTTACTTGGATATGTTGTGCAAGATGGAATGTCTCTATATTCTTTTTTGCGAGCAAGATAGCCTGTTTAAGTTTATCATCCAACTGTTCTCCGGCTGTATGAAGTTCCTGTTCCGTAACTGCCAAAGATAAGAGCTGAGCTTTGTCAAAACGAGCCTCCAACTCTATTACTGCCCGGTCTCCCTCTTTTCTAACCGAGTTTATAACCTCTTGTACAGAACTGAAAAGATGTTCGGAATTAAACATGGGTCTGCGTAACAACTCTTTCCATTCTTCCTGAGGGGGATAGTTAATCAATTTCATATCCTTAGTTTATATATTCCTTAATTATATAAAGGATGAACATATTTGCTTAAATAATCATCTTCTCGATAGGCAGAACCAATATTCCTTCCGCCCCCAATGATTTCAGTTTACCGATAATGTCCCAAAAAGATTTTTCATCAAGTACCGTATGAACAGAACACCACTCTTCCTGCGCCAATGGCATTACAGTAGGACTCCTCATTCCCGGAAGTACTTGCAATATTTCATCCAGGCGAGCTTTAGGCGCATTCATCAGCACATACTTCTTATCTTCCGCCGTTTTTACGGCATCCATACGGAATAGCAATTCTTGTAAGATTTCACGCTTAGCCTCACTCATTTGCTTATTACCTATCAACACCGCCTCAGAATTCATTACCACTTCCACCTCTGTCAACCTATTACTCGCCAACGTAGAACCCGAACTCACAATATCAAAAATAGCATCGGCAAGTCCGATACCCGGCGCCACTTCCACCGAACCGGTTATGACATGAATTTCCGCCTTCACCCCTTTCTGTTTAAGATAGCGAGTCAAAATTCCCGGATATGAGGTTGCGATTTTCTTCCCCTCGAACCAGCTTACTCCCGGATAATCAATGTCACTGGGTATCGCCAATGACAAGCGGCACTTACTGAATCCAAGATGTTTAACAATTTCCGCATCTTCACTCTTTTCCACAAACTCATTTTCTCCAACAATTCCTACATCTGCAACTCCTGTAGCTACCGATTGAGGAATATCATCATCGCGCAGGAACAATACCTCGATGGGAAAATTAGGGGATTGTACCAGCAGAGTTCGCTTCGTTGTGCGAAGTTTAATATCCGATTCTTCCAAAAAAGACATAGTTTCTTCATATAGACGCCCTTTGGCCTGCACTGCAATTCTTAACATTCTCTTTCTATTTAAATTGTGGTTATATATCAGAAATACAAAACGAGACCCACCTGCATTGGTAAGTCTCGTTTTGGAATCTGTTTTGTATTTACACAAAAGACATCAAACACCTGCCTACCGATAAATCGTCAGGAGATGATGATGGTGATATCTTACGTAAAATCTCATTTTTTCAGGAAAAATTTATTAAAACGATACAAAAGTAAAGTTTATTAGCGAAACAAGCAAATATTTATCACTAAATATTTCACATCGCTTTCACTTATAAGGAAATCTATAATAAAAAACACACAAATCAGTTTGTCTTTTTATAATTAGACAAACCCGTTTGCAGAAAGTCTATGTACTTAGCTATATCTTCGCTGTACGAATAAGACTTATTCAAAGGATTTCCTTCATTATCTATCAACACGTAGAATGGCTGGGCATTGGCTCCGAATTTTACACGCTGAAGAT
>JBHADT010000143.1:0-9600 GCA_041855205.1 Bacteroides sp. | reverse complement strand
CCCACATGGTGTCGCGCTTGAAGTTTTCCAACCCCCATTTCTTCACTTCGTCGTACTTACCGGTCTTTTTCGCTTTATTGATGATGCTGATGGCTTTACGCTCTGTCAGACCTTCTTCCAGTTGTTTGTCGTTGAGTTCACCTTCTTTATATATGAACGGCAATTTCTGGTTTTTAACAAAGTCGATCAAAGTATCGAAACTCGGAGTGTATTGTTGGTTATTGAGATTGCGATATTCTTGCTGCGCCTTGCGGATATCTATCAGACGAGCGATAACGGCTCTTTCTCTGATTTTTCTTTCCTTATCAAAATTGATGGGACCCATTATGCTGGCATAGCAAATATACAGCAGCACCAGCGCGCACAAGCCTAAAACAACATTAAATACTGTTTTCATGATAAATATGTTTTTAGTTATTATATTCGTCTCGCAAAAATAGAATAAATAATTTTAATGGCGATAGTTCACGGAGACTTTTTTCGGTTTCGGCAATGATAAATAACTATTTAGCGAAACAAATTAAGGAAATTTTCCCTTACGTTCCCACTTCCGAACAGGAATACGCTATCGGGTTGCTGGCGGACTTTCTGTTATCTGCACGCACACACGAGGCGTTTCTGCTCAAGGGTTATGCGGGAACGGGGAAAACATCGCTCATCGCCACTTTCGTGAAACTGCTGGACAAACTGAAACAGAAGTGTGTGCTACTGGCTCCCACCGGGCGCGCCGCCAAAGTCTTCGCCGCATATGCCGGACACCCCGCCTTCACCATTCATAAGAAAATTTACAGACAGAAATCTTTTTCAAACGAAACCGGAAACTTTTCTCTTAACGAGAATCTCGCCACCCACACCTTGTATATAGTGGACGAGGCTTCGATGATCTCCAACGAGGGACTTTCCGGAGCGATATTCGGCTCGGGACGCCTATTGGATGATTTGGTGGAATTCGTCTATTCGGGCGAAGGGTGCCGCTTGTTGCTGATGGGAGACATGGCGCAGCTACCTCCCGTGGGCGAGGAATTGAGTCCCGCACTTTTCCCTGAGGTGCTGAAAGGATACGGGCTGGAGGTACGGGAAACCGAACTCACACAAGTGGTGCGGCAAGAGCAGGCGTCGGGTATTCTTTGGAATGCCACCCGCCTGCGCGAATTTCTCCTGAGAGACGAGTGCCACGCCTTGCCCAAGATACGCCTCACGGGATTTGCGGACATTAAAGCGGTCCCGGGAGAAGAGCTGATAGAAACGCTGGAAAACTGTTACGCACGCGACGGACAGGACGAAACAATTGTGGTGTGCCGAAGCAACAAACGTGCCAACATTTACAACATGGGCATCCGCTCCCGCATACTCTGGAGGGAAGAAGAACTGGAAACCGGCGACTGGCTGATGATTGCCAAAAACAATTACTACTGGACGGAAAAGCATAAAGAGATGGACTTCATAGCCAATGGGGAAACAGCGGTGGTGCGACGCGTTCGCCGTACACGCGAAATGTATGGTTTTCGTTTCGCGGACGTAACTCTCTCTTTCCCCGAGCACGAGGGCTTCGAACCGGAAGTAAGCCTGCTGCTCGACACGCTGGGCAGCGACTCCCCCGCTTTGTCTCGGACGGAGAGCGAACGCCTGTTCACCGCCGTCCTGGAAGACTATGCCGACATTCCCCTCAAACGCGAACGCATGAAGAAAATGAAAGCCGACCCTCACTACAATGCCCTACAGGCGAAGTATGCCTATGCCGTAACCTGCCATAAGGCTCAGGGCGGGCAGTGGAAAAATGTCTTTCTCGATCAGGGCTACATGGCGGACGATTATCTTACACCCGATTATTTCCGCTGGCTCTACACGGCTTTTACGCGCGCCACATCCACACTCTATCTGGTGAACTATCCCAAAGAGCAGTTAGAGTAACTCCCTGTTCCGTTTATTTTACATAAATCCCTTATTACAGCATATCCCGGACCGGCGACACACGGAGTTCGGAAACCTCACCCGTGCCTATCTCCCAAGACACCCGTTTCGTAGAAGAACCGCGTCCGTCCCGTAGAAGAACATTACCCGTACATTGGAAGCCAAATTCAGCCTCCAGTAAATCAACTGTTAATCAACTGTTTGGAAAGAAGTCTACATTAACCCCTCTCTTGAGAAGAGAACACCTCCGTATCATTCTTCTTTATTTACATCAGAGGCGTTTTCTCTCATAACGCATCTTGTCTGAAACTTACTAAACAGCATTTTCCTATACCCAACTGCCAGTTATGAAGCGAGGAACAAGCAAAAGAAAAAAGCCAAGCAATTGAATATTCAATCACTTGGCTTTGGCTGTACCCAGACCCGGGGTCGAACCGGGATGGAAGTGAATCCACTGGTGTTTGAGACCAGCGCGTCTACCGATTCCGCCATCTGGGCAAATGCGTCTTTTTCTGAAAGAGCGGTGCAAATATATGGCTATTTTCTAAATATACAATGCTTTTAAGACAAAAAAGAGCACAAAAAGTACAATTTACCTGTTGTATGCAGGTAAATTATTTAAATGATGTACCTTAGCAGAAATTTATAAACAACTCGTTATGAAAGTAAATAAGGATAATTTTTGCGTTATTATGGGAGGAGGAATCGGGAGCCGCTTTTGGCCTTTCAGCCGTAAGACACTACCCAAACAGTTCTTGGATTTCTTCGGAACCGGCAGGTCTTTGCTTCAGCAAACATTCGACCGATTTAATAAAATCATCCCCACCGAAAACATCCTCGTTGTCACCAACGACATGTACGCCGAACTGGTGAAGGAACAACTCCCGGAGTTGAAACCCGAACAGATATTATTGGAGCCGACACGCAGAAACACTGCTCCGTGTATAGCCTGGGCTGCACATCACATTTACGCTCTTAACCCCAACGCAAATATAGTAGTGGCCCCGTCGGATCATCTGATATTGAAAGGAGACGAATTCCTGTCGGCTATCGAAAAGGGATTGGATTTCGTATCCAAGTCAGACAGACTGCTTACGTTAGGCATCAAACCCAACCGTCCGGAGACGGGTTACGGATACATTCAGATTGCGGAACAGACCTGCGACAATGTATACAAGGTGAAAACTTTCACGGAAAAGCCTGAGCTGGAACTGGCAAAAGTATTTGTAGAAAGCGGTGAGTTCTACTGGAACTCCGGGTTGTTTATGTGGAACGTGAATTCCATTTTGCAAAAGATTGAAGAACTACTACCCGAACTTGCGGCAAAGCTGTCTCCGGGTAGGGGGATATATGGAACTCCGGGCGAAAAGGCGTTCATCAACGAGAATTTTCCGGCTTGCCCCAATGTCTCCATAGACTTCGGCGTGATGGAAAAAGCGGACAATGTATGTGTTTCGCTGGGAGATTTCGGATGGTCCGATTTGGGAACATGGGGTTCGCTTTACGACCTCTCGGATAAAGATAAAGATGAGAATGTCGCATTGAAATGCCACACATTGATGTATGGCAGCAAACGGAATATCGTTGCGCTCTCTCCGGGCAAGCTGGCCGTCATCGAGGGGCTGGATGATTTCCTCATAGCAGAATCGGACAATGTGCTGCTGATATGCAGAAAAGATGCGGAGCACGCTATCCGCAAGTATGTAAATGACGCCCAAATCAAGTTTGGCGAGGACTTCGTGTAATATTCCCGTGTATAAGGCACGAGATTTCGATTATCGTTCGCCTCACACGTCCAAGACATCTTAACACGCCATGTTTAGGACAGTGTAACAGAAGTGCATACATTCACGCACATTGCAAATGTTACGGAAAAGATTATCCTTACTATAAAAGCCACAGGGGCTGTCTCGATGCGAGAGACAACCCCTGTGGCGTGTTTGGAGGAAAATGTAGCGGTCAGAAGACAGGCTTTCAGAGATGTTTGCGGATGGCTTCCGCTATATCTGCATATTCTTCTGCCGGGAGCTTCAGCTTGGGATTTGAGAAAAGCATGTCGGACTCCTTCTGTATGGGAATGAGGTGGATGTGTGCATGAGGAACCTCCAGCCCGACAACAGCCTCACCCACCTTACGACAGGGGAAAGCTTTCTGTATGGCGAGCGCCACCTTCTTCGCAAAAACGTGCAACTCCGCCAGATCTTCATCTTTCAAGTCGAAGATGTAATCCACTTCCTCTTTAGGAATCACCAGCGTATGTCCTTTCACCAAAGGGTTGATATCCAGAAAAGCAAAGAATTTCTCGTTCTCCGCTATTTTGTAGCACGGTATTTCACCTGCCACTATTCTACTGAAAATTGATGCCATGATGTTGTTTCGTTTATGATTCTGATTGGAGAATTGAATGTAAAATCAAGTGTGGAATAACAGCAAATAAGGCAAGTCCGTACGAGACGCGACTTGCCTTATTTGCTAAAAAGAGATGTTTACCACTTGCAGACTGATTACTCCCTGGGGAACTTTAATCTCCGCAACATCTCCCACTTTTTTACCCAACAATCCCTGGGCAATGGGAGTATTCACCGAGATTTTCCCTTCTTTCAGGTTGGCTTCGCTTTCGGACACGATGGTGTAAGTCATCTTCGCACCGTTCTTCATGTTTTTCAACTCCACCTTATTCAGAATCTGCACGGAATCGGTATTAATCTTGGATTCATCAATTATTTTAGCATCCGCTATAATCATCTTCAGTTTATTGATCTTCATCTCAAGCATACCTTGCGCCTCTTTGGCGGCATCATACTCCGCATTTTCCGACAGGTCGCCCTTGTCACGCGCTTCGGCTATTGCCGCCGAAATCTTAGGACGTTCCACGGTTTCCAGTTCTTTAAGTTCGGCCAACAAATTCTTGTAACCCTCTTCAGACATATAAGCCATACTGTTTCCTCCTTATTCGTAAATATGATTTATGGTATTATACAAAAAAGAATTCCAACATGGTCACATGCTGGAACCCTTCTTACATTTTCATGTGGCAAAGATATACTTTAAATCAATGCGTGTCAAGCAAAAAGAGATGCTTTGTAACACATTTGACAGGGAAAGGGCTTAAGGATAATGAGTTAAAGCAGCTCTTTTATGGCAGAATCCATATCCTTTATCGTTTCTCCGCGGGCGCTCAATTCGCTTTTCCGGTTGATAAGGAAAAGGGTGGGCACGGCTTGCACATTGTACGCCGCAGCCAAAGCGGAATATATGCCATTTGCATCGCGCACGCATATCCACGGGAGATTGTCCGCGGTTGTTTTCCAGAAGTGTTCATCGGCATCCAGCGACACTTGGTAGATCTCCAGCCCTTGAGAATTGTATTTTTCGTACAGGCTGTTCAGCGTAAAGTTGTGAGGTGTGGATGTGGCGGCCTGATAGATGGTGAAATCGAGCAACACGACCTTTCCTTTCAGGTCGCTCAGTTTACGCACATTCCCTTTGATGTCTCTCAAACTTATGTCGATGATTCCCGTCTCTACGATTGTTTCGCGAGGAAGTTCCAGAACCTTTTGTGAAGAGGCACGGGTGTTTTTCATTCCTTTTATCACAATGTTATACAGATTTTTGGAACGATCGGCATGGGGATAAAGATTGTTCAGACTGGTGGCAACCGCCGCAAAGCATTTGTTATCTTCCTTATTGTTGAACGGGTCGAAAATGAGGTAGTTGTTCAGCTTCTGGAAAAGAGCGAAATAAGCAGCTGCCGTATTGGGAGCGGCATAAATATAGTTGATTTTCACATCGTTCTTGTATTTATCCAGGAGCACGCTCAAACTGTCTTCGAAGACTCTCGTTCCGATTTTGTTTTCCTGAACGCTTCGCGTCAGATTGTTTACTTCCTTTTGCAGGGAAAGCTGTTTTAGCGACAGCTCCTTGATTCGGCTGCTGTTGGGAGAACCCTCCACGGTGTAGTTTGTTGCAAAGTCGGCATAAGCGGCTGTTACGGATAGGGTTTCGGTGGAGTCTATCGAGAAGTTGATGACTTTATCGTCAATTCGCAACCGGTAAAACTCGGGCGATGCCGGACGGGGTTGCTTAAACCGGAAAGAGCCGTCTCCTTTCAACTTGACCGAATCCAGCAAAACCACACCCTGTAAAGCGGCAGCTTCCAGATACAACATCTTGCCATCGGCTTCAGACACTTCTCCTTTTACCTTGAAATTCTCTCCGGTATTGCATGCGCTCAATATCAGCGCAATCGTAAGCGCAACTATCGAAACTTTTTTCATGATTTATTTAATTCTTGGTTTTGGTTCTTATATCAAGTACTCCGTTTCCTCCCCGCGGGAAATTCCGTTACGGAAGCCTTTCTTTAAGGATATCCGCCCGCGCCACCCGGTATTCCGTTTCTTCTGCGGCGACATCCCCACTCAACGGATATTCGGGCATTCCGTTTTGAAAATCAGGTGAATATCCGGAAAAGGGTTTGCAAATATACTTCTTTTCAAGATTACTCAAAGCATTTTGCCATCTTCTTACGCCGGTTCGATACAAGAAAGCATCCCGGGAATCATCCCGGACCGGGGTGTTTCTCATCTGCTACGGACACGCTCCGGATATGCCTGCAACAGGTCCTGAAAACGACACAGGTGCGGTACTTTTACGGCACGGGTGCGGTATTCGAACCGAGCAGGTGTGCTGTTCGAACTCTACGGGCACCGTACGGAAGTGTTTTCACCCGGCTGTTCCAGCCACGCGGCCGTCTGTCGTTTATGGTCGCGCAGAGAAATCCCGGACAGGTGTATTGAACAATCTTGTCCCCGACCCGGATATCTTCTTGAGTCTGTACGACTTAAAAACGATGGATGGTAAACTTTTTAGCTCATTCCCACCTAATTACATGAATAAATGTGTATCTTTGCACGAATTTTTGAAAGATTTACAGATAAAACTTTTTTTATGATTAACCCTATTATTAAGACGATCGAGCTCCCCGATGGAAGAACCATCACGCTCGAAACGGGAAAGCTGGCAAAACAGGCAGACGGTTCTGTAATGCTTCGCATGGGCAACACCATGCTTTTAGCTACTGTTTGTGCCGCCAAGGACGCAGTTCCCGGAACAGATTTCATGCCATTGCAAGTAGAGTATAAGGAGAAGTTCTCGGCTTTCGGCCGTTTTCCCGGAGGCTTTACCAAACGCGAAGGTCGTGCATCCGACTACGAGATTCTGACCTGCCGCCTCGTAGACCGTGCTCTCCGCCCTCTATTTCCCGATAATTACCATGCAGAGGTATTTGTAAACATCATTCTTTTCTCGGCAGACGGAGTGGACATGCCCGACGCACTCGCCGGACTGGCAGCATCGGCCGCACTTGCCGTTTCGGACATTCCGTTCAACGGTCCTATCTCTGAAGTGCGCGTGGCGCGCATTGACGGTTCTTTTGTCATCAATCCCACTTTCGAACAACTCAAAAAAGCGGATATGGACATCATGGTGGGTGCCACATACGAAAACATCATGATGGTCGAAGGCGAAATGGACGAAGTATCCGAACTCGATTTGCTGAATGCGATGAAAGCCGCCCATGAAGCTATAAAGATACAGTGCAAAGCACAAATGGAACTGGCAGAAGAGGTGGGTTCTACCCTCAAGAGAGAATACTCTCATGAAGTAAATGACGAAGAACTCCGCCAGGCAGTCCGTTCGGCTTGCTACGAAAAAGCATACGCCATCGCGGCATCGGGCAATCACAACAAGCACGAACGCCAAGACGCATTCGACGCCATTCGCGAAGAATTCAAAGCACAATATTCCGAAGAAGAACTGGCAGAGAAAAGTGCACTGATAGACCGCTACTACCACGACGTAGAGAAAGAAGCCATGCGCCGTTGCATCCTCGACGAGGGCAAACGTCTGGACGGACGTAAGACAAACGAGATACGTCCTATCTGGAGTGAAGTCGGCTACCTGCCGGGACCTCACGGCTCGTCGGTGTTCACCCGCGGAGAAACCCAATCGATGACTACCGTGACGTTGGGAACCAAATTGGACGAAAAGATTATCGACGACGTACTGACCCACGGCAAAGAACGCTTCCTGCTACACTACAACTTCCCTCCATTCTCCACCGGCGAAGCAAGACCGCAACGCGGAGTGGGACGTCGCGAAGTTGGTCACGGACACCTGGCTTGGCGTGCGTTGAAAGGTATGATTCCCGCCGAATATCCTTACGTGGTACGTGTGGTTTCCGATATTCTGGAATCCAACGGTTCTTCCTCGATGGCTACCGTTTGCGCCGGAACATTGGCACTGATGGATGCCGGGGTGAAGATTAAGAAACCCGTTTCAGGCATTGCCATGGGATTGATAAAGAACGCAGGCGAAGAGAAATATGCCGTGCTTTCCGACATTCTCGGAGATGAAGACCACTTGGGCGACATGGATTTCAAAGTTACCGGAACAAAAGATGGTATCACCGCTACCCAAATGGACATCAAGGTAGACGGACTGTCGTATGAAATACTGGAACGCGCTTTGAATCAGGCCAAAGAAGGACGTATGCACATTCTCGGCAAGATGATGGAGACCATCCAAGAGCCCCGCGAAGAGCTGAAACCCCACGCTCCCCGCATCGAAACCCTTACCATCCCGAAAGAATTCATCGGAGCCGTCATCGGTCCCGGAGGAAAGATTATTCAAGGTATGCAGGAAGAGACTGGAGCCACCATCACCATTGAAGAAGTGGACAATGTGGGCCGCATAGAAATAGCTGGCACCAACAAACAATCCATCGACGATGCAATGCGTTTGATTAAAGCCATTGTTGCCGTTCCTGAAGTGGGAGAAGTTTACAAAGGCAAAGTACGCTCCATCATGCCCTACGGCGCATTTGTAGAATTCCTTCCCGGCAAGGACGGTCTGCTGCACATCTCCGAAATCGACTGGAAACGTCTGGAAACGGTAGAAGAAGCAGGAATCAAAGAAGGAGACGAAGTGGAAGTGAAACTGCTCGACATCGACCCCAAGACCGGCAAGTTTAAACTCTCCCGCAAGGTATTGCTCCCCAAACCGGAGAAGAAGTAAACGCAATCTATTGTAACTATTATTGCCTTACACAGTGTGAATCCCTGTTAAGCAATAGTACATCTTAAATATAAGCCCTCTATAAACGATTGTACGATTTATAGAGGGCTTGCTGCAAGGCAATATATAGTCACCATAATTATAATGGTAGATAACAAGTAGAGCGGAGACACCTGAAAGATTTCTCAGGCATCTCCGTTCCGTTTTTATGCTGAAATATAGTGCAAAGAGCAAGGAATTTGTTTTCAAATTCCTATCTTTGAACTGTTAGAAACAACGACTATATAGATTATATGAAGGGATGGAGTGTTGTGATTTGCTTTCAAATTCCTATCTTTGAACTATTAGAAGCAACGATTGATTATTGAGTGGTAATAGTGATATGTTGTGATTTGCTTTCAAATTCCTATCTTTGAACTATTAGAAGCAACTTTAAGGAGTTTTTCGACATGAGTTCCTATGTTGTGATTTGCTTTCAAATTCCTATCTTTGAACTATTAGAAACAACTGAACAATTGAAAACCGTAAGTGACAGGGTGTTGTGATTTGCTTTCAAATTCCTATCTTTGAACTATTAGAAACAACAAACGATATTCACACCCTGCACCATGCTTT
>JBHADT010000142.1:0-4187 GCA_041855205.1 Bacteroides sp. | reverse complement strand
GTGAAACGTTTCACACAGGACGCTACCAACCCACATCTCTATACGCTAGATACCCCCTTATTTCTTGAAGCGGGCAAGAAGATGAACTTCGTGATACACAACTGGCACCACGATGGCTGGTGGAACTACTGTACTTGGCGTACCGATGACTCTGAAAACCCCGAAATAATGGGCTATTACGGAAAATATGCCAACCCGGAATGGAGGGAAAAAGTAGAGCCCAAAAACTGGATTGGAGATAACTGGGTGAAACCGATAGTCAATGTCACAGGCAACTACAGACTGATATTTGATGCTCACTTGGGGCGTGCGAAGGTGGTACCCGCTAATTAATCAAAGAACTTTAGATTGAACGATATGAGAAAGCAAATATTATCATTATGTCTGATGCTGATAAGCTTATGCAGCTATGCCCAGACTACAGTGAGAGGAGTTGTAACGTCAGCCTCTGACAACGAGCCTGTCATCGGAGCCACGATTCAGTTAAAAGGAACCAGTGCCGGAAGTATAACGGGTATAGACGGTAGCTATTACATAACGAATCTCCCCACCAATGCCGTACTTGTGTTCTCCACTATTGGTTACGAAACACAAGAAATCAGTGTCAATGGACGCGCAGTTATCAACGTTGTGCTGAAAGAGGCGACCGAGCTACTGGATGAGGTGGTTGTTATCGGTTACGGAACTGTGAAGAGAAGTGACCTGACCAGCTCTATCTCCACCGTAAAGGGTGAGCAGATCACAGAAACGGTGACCGGCAACGCAATGGAGGCCTTGCAGGGCAAGATAAATGGTGTACAGGTAATTGGCGGAGGCGGTCCGGGAACAGCTCCGAAAGTTATTATTCGAGGCATCACTACCGTGAACGAAACAGCCCCTCTTTATGTAGTAGACGGAATGCCGGTAGGAAACAACATCAATTTCTTGAATAGCAACGATATTCAATCGATGGAAGTGTTGAAAGATGCATCGGCTGCCGCTATCTATGGCACGCGAGCTTCCAACGGGGTCATCCTGATTACGACTAAAAAGGGAATGGCGGGCAAAACGAATCTCAACTTCAGCACTTCGGTAGGTTTCCAGACATTGGCGAAACCGGCCATGGCAGGTGTGGCAGAATACAATGAGGTGTTCAATACACGCTACACAAATGACGGAGCAACCTCTATCTGGAAAAATACTGGAGCTACGACAAATCCCGGCGGAACAGATTGGTGGGACAAAGTGGTAAATAAGACAGCTTTGATACAGAACTATTCAATCGGAGTATCCGGAGGAACGGATAAGTTGGTCTACAACCTTAGCTTAGGTTATTTCCGTAACGACTCACAGTATGATTACGGTTATTGGGACAAGGTGAACATACGGCTCAACACAGAGTATACTTTCAACAAGTATGTGAAGTTGGGAGTTGATATTGCTCCGCGCATGGAATCGTGGGACAATACTCCCAATCTCTTTTCTGCGGCAATGTCTATGGACCCCACCACGCCTGTCTTCAAACCCGAAAGCGAGTGGGTAGACAATGAATTCAATAATTACCAACGCTCTTACAATAATCAAGAATGGAATCCAATGGGTTCTTTAGCGCGCCAGAATGCCCACTCGCGTGAGTTGGG
Source organism: Bacteroides sp. (assembly GCA_041855205.1). Classification (GTDB taxonomy): domain Bacteria; phylum Bacteroidota; class Bacteroidia; order Bacteroidales; family Bacteroidaceae; genus Bacteroides. The sequence goes on along the minus strand of JBHADT010000142.1, from coordinate 2,568 downwards.
TGCTCTTCTGAACACTTATCTGCAAGTAAATCCTATCCAAAAGCTAACTCTGCGAACGCAATTCGCTGCCAATGGACATTATCGCCGTTCCGACAACTTTACCCCGAAGTTCTATATTGATGCTTTGGAACAATCTACTTTGAGCAATGCTTCCCGTCAGTCTCAAGAATGGTTTGACTGGAACTGGACGAATACGGTGACATATATGGACACATTTGCCGAGAAACATAACCTGAACGTGATGGCTGGTTTCACCGCCGAACGGAATGCTTGGTTCAATACTAGGGCCTCGCGTGATGACATCCCTAACAACATGTCCCTTTTACACGAGGTGAATGCCGGTACAGACAATCAGAAGGGAGAAGGAGAGACTTCCTATAACTCATTACTCTCCTATTTGGGGCGTGTGATGTACAACTACAATGAGCGCTATTACCTGACGGCGTCTTTACGTGTCGACGGCTCTTCGCGTTTCCCTGCCGGAAACAAGTATGCACTTTTCCCTGCCGTATCGGCATCATGGCGTGTTATCAACGAAGAATTCATGAAAGACCAGGAACTCTTCAATAATCTGAAGCTTCGTGGAGGTTGGGGACGTGTCGGGAATCAGAACATCAGAAACGATGCGACTCTGACGTTGCTGGGACAAGCGGATTATGTATTGGGTACAAACCCCGCCCGTGTGACGGGTACCATGATTTCTACCGTGGGCAATAACGCTTTGATTTGGGAAACGGTAGAGGACTGGAACATCGGTGCAGACATGTCGTTTCTCAACTCCCGTCTGGATGTGACGTTCGAATATTTCCAGAAGAAGTCAAAAGACATGCTGTACGAAAAACAGAACATATTCGCCATCGGCTATCCAAGCTGGAACAGCAGGGTATGGATGAACATCGGCAGCATGAAGGCAAGCGGTTGGGAACTTGGCCTGAATTGGCGGGATTACATTTCAGACTTCCAGTACAACATAGGTTTGAATATCTCCGCAGTGAAGAATAAAGCGGTGAAGTTTTCCGGAGACGGTCCCATTCTGACGGGAGGTTTCAACGGCGACCAGATCATCCGTAACGAAGACGGAGGCCTGATCTCACGTTTTTACGGATATGTGGCAGACGGTATTTTCCAGAACTGGGAGGAAATATATGCTCATGCCGATGAATATGGAAATCTGGTGCAGGAAGTAGACAAGACACAGCCGGGAGACATTCGCTTCAAGGATTTGAACCACGACGGCACGCTCGATGAGAAAGACAAGACCTGGATAGGAAACCCGTATCCAGACCTTATGCTCGGCTTGAATGTAGGAGCCAAATACAAAAACTTTGACTTTACAGCCAACTTCTATGGGACCTTCGGCAACGACATCTATAACAAGACCAAAGGGATGTATGCAGGTACAGGAGGACAAAACGTCTGGGCTGGTACATTGCAAAAAGCATGGCATGGAGAAGGAACGAGCAACGACATTCCGCGTCTCTCTTATGCCGACCTCAATCTGAACTACAGCAGGGTGTCGAGCTTCTACGTGGAAGACGGTTCATACATGCGTTGCAAACTACTGCAATTAGGTTATACGCTCCCGAAGAGGATGATTGGCGGAGCAGAGTTGCGCATTTCTTTCTCCGCACAAAATCCATTCACTATCACCGGATACACCGGTATGGATCCAGAACGCCCGCTGATGGACGGTAGTGTGATTGGAACTGGTATAGACGGTATAGCCTATCCCAATCCGCGTACCTTCCTATTCGGTATTGACTTAAAATTTTAATCCGTGTACAGCTATGAAACAGATATTTACCATATTGGCATTGGTTGCTTCGTTCGCTTTCACTTCTTGTGATGACTTCCTCAACGAAGAGGTGCGGGGAAAGCAAAACCTGAATACTTATTTCCAAAATGAAGAAGAAGCCCAGGATTTTATCACAGGCTGTTACCAAGCAATCACGTTCGGTGGATGGTGGAACATCAACACCGTATGGCTGCTTTCCGAAATGTGCAGTGACGATGGATGGATGGGCAACACCACTCAAAGCCAGAGCGATTATCTCTCTCTGGCACACTATCAAGGTACGGGGCAGAGCAACGGGGCCATATCCAACTTCTGGCAGTACCGCTATAAAGGCATTTTACGTTGCAATGTGGCCATCGATTGCCTTCCGCAAGCTCCTGTCGTGAACGAAGAAGTCAAGAACCGCTTGATAGCCGAAGCACGTTTCCTGCGTGCTTACTTCTACTTCGAACTAGTCAGAAACTTCGGAGGAGTACCGCTTGTGACAGGTTTCATGATGCCCGAAGAGATACAAGGCATCGCCCGTGCTTCCGTCCAAGACACCTACAAATTCATCGAAGACGACCTGAAAGCTGCGGCATCTGCACTGCCCAAACGGAGTGAGTATGCTCCAACCGAGATGGGGCGTGCCACGAAAGGTGCAGCCCAAGGATTGTTGGGCAAGGTCTACCTCTATCAGGAGAAATGGCAGGAGGCACACGACATACTGGAATCGGTCATCGACTCTGAGGAATACCGCCTGATGGAAAACTTCGGCGATGTATGGAGCGTGG
>JBHADT010000141.1:0-5230 GCA_041855205.1 Bacteroides sp. | reverse complement strand
GTATACAATATCCTTACCTTCCGCATTACGCACGGTCAAGAGACCGATATAGCTTTTCGCTAAAAAGTTCGGAACATCTTTGGGGAAGTTTACCCATGCGCCATACATCGTGTCTGGATATTTGTTGTTATCCATATAAGATAACTTTTTCCAGCGTTTGATGTCGAGTAAGCGGGTATGTTCGTAAACGAATTCCATGCGGCGCTCACGGCGGATTTCCCACAATATTTTAGAAACATCAGAATCTCTTGCGGGGTCGTCCGGCAACGCGGATAGGAGTAAGGGCTTGGTCTTTTCCACGCCGTTGGCCTTCGCTGTATTGTCAAGCGGACGGTTACGGATGGCGTTGATCGTTTTGTCTATATCTTCTTGAGTCAAGGCGGTGCCACCATAGCTTTCTGCCAATTCGGCTTTGGCTTCAATCCAATCGAGCAGCACTTCCGCATAACGGACGATGGGAGCGTCGTTCTCGTTCAATGAACCACCGAACTGTGCCGGGCGGCTGGCAATCTTATCGGGAGCCCAATAAGAAGCGCCTTCGCGGCTGATGAACTTGTCGGCATATACCATACTTGTCGCCTTGAATCTGGGGAAGTTGAAAAATGTTGCTTCAAAACGCGGATCGCGTGTTTTAGCCATTACAGACAAGTTGAAATCTTTGGCATTGGGTACGGTAGACGTTTGGTAAGGCTGCCCATCCGTACAGATGAATGCTTTCAAAAGCTGTAAATTGACCCCATTTTGCCCTTCATCTCCGTTTGAGTAGGAAGCGATGCTGTGCAGTGCCTTTGCTGTGGCATAGTGACGGTAGAAGATGACTTCGGGATGCCCTGCCAGATTGTCTGAACCAAAGAGTGAACGGAAATCCTTGGAGCAACTGTATTTTCCGCTTTTCATTATCACTTCAGCTGCTTCTGTGCAGAGTTGCAGGTATTTCTTTGCGCGCTCGTCACTTAATTTATGATACTTTTGCCAAGTACCCTCAAACAGCATGAAGCGTGTGGTCAGGGCAGCGATCAAATATCGGTTGACATATTGCGTGCTGTTGTTGTCTTTTTCGTAAGCGTTGGCCATGGCATATTGCAGATCCTCGTACACTTTATCCATGACAAAACCTCGGTCATCGCGATCCTTGAACATGTATTTCTGGTCAGTCTCATCTATCGGTTTGTCGAAATAGGGAACGTCACCAAAAGAAACAACCAAGTTGAAATAGGCGTAAGCGCGGAAAAAACGGGCAACGGCGCTCCAGTGTTTGTATGCGGCTTCACTCAAATTGCCTTTATAATTTTCAACACGTTGTAACATGACGTTAGCCTTGCGCACCCATCCGAAATTCCATCTTTCTCCGGAATATTGGCGGAGCCAAGTTTGCTCCAATAGCTTCCCGGGAATTGATGCAACTCCCAATTTAGCAGGGACGGAAGAGATAAAATTCTCTTGCTTCCCTTCTCCTGAACATACGTCGTCGCTGAAAGTATAACCTCGGAGCGGTGCATAGTTGGTGGTGTAGCCGGAATTGTAACCGCTGAGGAACCAACTATAGAATTCTACGCTGTACATGCGGAAGTCCGATTCATTTCTCCAGAATTTGTCATTATCCTCTATCATGTCCAATTGAGGCTTATCAAGGAAATCTTCGCACCCTATATTTAAAATCAGGGTTGAGACGGCGAAAAGGGTTAGTATATATTTTTTCATACGTATATTATATTTAGAAGTTTAACTGAACGCCAACAGACAGACTCTTGAATGCCGGTGTACTGATACCTGCACGTCCTAATTGATAGTTCTCCGCTGATAACAAACCGGAACTACCTACGCCGGCAATGATTTCCGGGTCAACGGGAGTGCCGTCCAGATGGTCGAATGTAACAAAGTTCTCCATGGAGAAATAGAAACGTGCTTTCTGAATCCACACTTTCTTCGTTATATTCATAGGCAGGGTGTAGCCGAAAGTGATGTTTTTGATACGCATGTATGACATATCCAGCAGATAGCGGTCTTGGCGATACATGTTGTATGCGTTGACAGAGTTGGCCATGTTCCATGCACGGGGATAAAAGGCATCCGTATTGCTCTCTGTCCAGTAATTTGTGCTGAAACGTTTGGCAATGGCGCCGTCAGCTGTGTTGAAACCGGCTAAGGTGGTGGAGGAGCTACCCCACATGTCGCGCTTGGCTACGCCTTGGAAGAAGACAGAAAGGTCAAAGCCCTTATAGTCTGCGCCTAAACGTAATCCATATTCGTAACGAGGAGTGCTGTTTCCGATGACTTCCAAATCGCCATGGTCATTGACAGAACGGCTGCCGTCTGTGATTTGTCCGTCGCCATCCAAATCTTTGAACTTCACGTCGCCCGGTTGATATTTAAAAATTCCGCTACCTTGCAAGAATCCTTGATAAACAGGTTTGTCACCTTTCAATTTATACATTGTCTTTCCGGCATTCTTTTCACCGTGTTCAGCCGTCAATACAATTGGTATTAAATTCCCCTTGGTATCATATTCGAAGTCTTCCTTTTGGTAGAGCCGGTCGGTACGGTAGCCCCAGATCTCACCGTAAGTCTTTCCATTATACCAATCGTCAATGCTCGTGACTGACCCGCTTTTGGTTATTTTAGTTATCGCATCGGATAATGTAAACATGGCATTGATACCAAGCCCGTTGGAGAAACGGTGGTTGAAATCAACAGAAAGTTCCCAACCTTTGGTACGCAAATTACCGTAGTTGCCTCTCGGTGCATTGACGCCATAGACATAAGGGATACCTTCAGCTGGTACAATCATATTTTGCGTATCTCGTTGATACCAATCGAACGTAAAACCTAATTTGCTATCAAAGAAACGTGCGTCGACTCCAAAATCCAACGTAGCAATGTATTGCCATGTTATGTCTGCCGCAAGTGATGTAGGCGAATACACATGGTTTATTTTATTACCGTTTTCATCCAGCCAAGAAGATTGGGTGATGCTTCCTAAAAAAGATTTGTATAGTGTGTTCGGTACGGTCTGGTCGCCGATAACACCCCAAGATGCACGGGCTTTTAAGGTGCTTAATGCGGGTTTTGCCCACGTCATGAATGCCTCTTCGCTTACACGCCATCCGGCAGAGAAAGAGGGGAACCAACGCCATTGCATGTGTGTGGGAAATTTGGATGTACCGTCGTAACGCAGGTTGGCTTCAAACAGGTATTTGTCTTTCAGGTTGTAGTTGATACGCCCAAAGAAGCCGAGTTGTGATTCCCATTCTTTGCCGCCTGCCACGGTTTGCTCACCGGCGGCACCGCCAAACTGCACATTCTCATAATCAAGCAGTTCTTTCTTTTGTGCCTGATGGTATTCCTTGACATAGCTTACACGGTTCATTCCGACCATAAACTTGAATTTATTACTGTCTCCTAAATTCAGATTGTAAGTCGTATAGGCATTGATTGTGTTGCTTTGAGCGTTTGTAGAACGTCTGTTGATATTATCCGGAGCACCTCCTACACTGGTATATGTCCAATGTCTTAAATCGTATGCCTGCATGGCGCCTGCGGTTGTGGGGCTTACCACTTGTCCGTCACTGTTTACATATACGGCATTACCGCTTGCGTCCTTACGGGCAATGGGGGAAATCCAAGTATCGGCAGCGGTGAATCGTTGACCCGGACGCAACCAGTTGATTTCTTCATTGGCATGAGTGTAATCAAAATCAACGGTCCAATCCTTTGTCAAATCCAAATGGAAACCTAAGTTGATATTGGTATAGTTTGTTTCCAATTTAGAGGTATTGGCTTGATGGAATTCTGCAGCCGGGCTGCGAAGCTCGTTTCCGTTCTCGTCATATCCCATCGGATAGTAAGTGCTCCAGCGATATAGGTAGTACCATTGGTCGTAAGCACTTTGCGTCAGATAAGGATAACTTTTGATTCGTTTGGAGTAGATGGCGCCGGCGTTCAGTGTCACATACTTATTGAACTGTGTACTTAATCTTACGGAAGCATTATGTCTGGTGAATTTGTCTTCCTTGGCAACTTTATTCATGCCGCTTTGGTCTAAATATCCCAAGCCGATGTTATAAGTGGTGTTCCCACTTTTTCCATTGACGGATATATTGTGACTTTGTGTAGGTGCCCAATCACGTACCATATAGTCGTAAGCATCGTAAGAGCGCAATCCTATTTTCTGACCGGCAGCGTTTAAGTACCAGTCACGGCCGTATACGGTAGGATCGTTTACTCCCAGTTTTCCTCCGTATTTTTGCTCCCATTCTCTTGCTTTGGCAAGACCTTCTTCTGTAACCTTATAAAAAGCTCCGACAGCTGTTGCCCCGGCGTTTTTCATTGCATCTACGGTGTATTGCATACCTTCAATGCCGCCCATGTTGTAGTCTTTGGCAACGTTTTGCCATGAAAAATTGCCTGAATAAGAAACATTTACCGTTTCGGTTTTAGCTCCTTTCTTGGTTGTGATCAGGATAACGCCAAATGCGGCTTTCGCACCGTAGATGGAAGATGCGGCGGCGTCTTTCAATACAGAAATACTTTCAATGTCGTCAGGGTTTACCAGAGTAATGCTCGGTATCTCTACATTGTCCAATAAAATAAGAGGATCGGAGCCTCCGTTCATGGAAGCGTATTGACCACGAATCTTGATTTTAGGGTCAGAGCCGACTTCGGCGTCGGGCAATGTGATGGACAGGCCGGGGGTGGAACCTTGCAAACCGCGGCCTACATCGGCAATGGGGCGGCCGTCTAATGTTTTTCCTATGTCTACGGTAGCTACTGCGCCCGTCAGGTTCCCCTTCTTCTGCGTACCATATCCCACAACCACAACCTCGTCCAGTAACTCCGTGTCTTCCTTCAAGACTATCTTCATAGTCGAGGTTGCTTTCACTTCTTGTGGCTGATGGCCTACAAATGAGACTTTCAGCGTTGCTCCCGGTTTTACGTTTAGCGTAAATTTACCGTCGAGGTCGGTGACTATTCCGTTACTCGTACCTTTCTCTACCACGCTGGCGCCGATTACCGGTTCGCCTGCGGCATCTACTACCAAGCCTCTGACGGTGATGGTTTGCAATTGTTCTGTCACTCTTGCAACCTCGGTGGAGGTATTGGGGTTGGCCATCGCATTGCCGCTGCTTAAGAACAGGGCGCTTATGGCCACTGCCGTGAGAAACTTGCTGTGAGCCGTTCCTCGTTTTTTGCGATCTTCATTCATAAAAGATTGATGATTTTGTTGTTAACT
>JBHADT010000140.1:0-29158 GCA_041855205.1 Bacteroides sp. | reverse complement strand
CGGTCAGTTGCTTGGTTGTTGTTTCGGTGGATGGTGTTACGGTTTTTAAGTCCGTCAATGAGATATAGACGGGTTCACCCGCCAAATCATTTTCCGCAACTATGCCCAATCTTTGTGAAAAGCGGAACGCCACCGCGTTCTTCATTTCTTTTGGGGTAATGCGTATCGTGCTCATCTGCTTTTCCTCGACGTTTTTTCCGGCAAACATTTCGGTAAGCGCACGTTCCTGCAATGTCAGGTTGTCAAGCATTAGCTTCAGTTGAGTGCCATCTTTCGGCATGTTTTCGGCTTCGCCCCTAAGCAGATTGTTTTTACTCTCTCGTATGGTGTAGATTTCTTTTGCCACAAGTTCAGCCATCTTGGTTGTGGAACCGGCGAGCAGGATTTCTTGCGTAAGAAAATCTCGGGGATTTACCTGTGTGTCCTCATCCCTTGTCTGTCCAGCCTCTGCCGATTCTTTCTGTTTCCGGCTTTCTACGGGCATGTTGATAGAACGGACAATACCGTCTTGGGTAATTTCCATGAGCGGAGCTGAAGTCTTGTCTTTTAGTTTCACGAAATATACATTTTTCTTGTCCGGAACTCCTATTACACGCGTATCCACGGCGTCCAACGTCCAATGTACGGAGGGGGTGACCGATACATTGTCCAGTCTCAGGTAGCGGTCGGCATAGATGGCGAATTCCCCCGGAGTGTACGTGTGTTTGGTGACTTGTATGTTGAGTTGCAATTCGGTTTGGGGGAGGAAGTAGGTAACTCCGTAATCTTTTCCCCGCATCACTCCCGTCAGCACTTCGGTTTGTGCTCCGAGCGTGTGGCAAGACAAGAATAAGATAAGTGTCGGTATTATTTTTTTCATTTTCATAATTATGTGCGAATATCAGTTGTTCGAGTAAAAAGCGGGTATCGGCATTTGATGCAGGTTTCATGCTAAATTACAAAGTTAATCAACTTATTTTCTTATCGGGAGCCTCATTACGAAAGATTAACACAGAGGTGAGCCTGCTCCGGAGCATAGAATGCCGTGGGCAAAAGCCAAACCTGGTGTACGGAGTGTCGATATATTGGGTGTACGAGAGGGTTGGATATGAGTTCCTTTATCTGCATGGGATGTTGCTTTTTTGTGGAATGTCGTAAATGGCTGATGTTTAATATGTTGTCTGGTGATTGGAAGAGTTTATGAACGATACGGGTAGGGTTCGGGAACCGCACCCGTGCGGTTCGGCTAAAGTACCGTTATGGTAAAACTACTGTGCATAGGGTGTTCCCCCGCCGGTGATGAAACTTGAGATGTATCCGGAGAGTCTTTGGGAGAAGGGGAATAACAGCTTGGAGGCTTGTCTGAAGCATATGGCTCGTATTATTTGGTTGGTGTGTGTAAAAATTGGTTTTGTCATCAGGTATCATTTTTTCTGCTTATTGTGATAGATAATCCCCCTTTCTTTATGCGGAATTATTGAATTTTGCGGTTAGTTAACAAAAATAAATCTATTCCCGTGAATGCTTTTCGTGAGACATGCACTCTTTTCTCTAACCGCTTTCTTTCCGCATCCTGCGGTGGAGGCGTTCAGAGTTTCCCATAGCTTTTCCTTATTTACGTCGTCTTTCGAGGTGCCGTCTTTACTCTGTAATGGATATTGCCGAACGAGGGAGGCGTTTCTTCCGGGTCTTGAATGAGAATGATATAGAATATATATATAATGTAGAAATATAATTGTTTAACCAAAGTAATGCTATCATGAAACAAAAAAATGGAACAGTGAAAAGTAAACTGCTCTCGATATGGATGCTTCTGCTTATGATACCTGTCGGAGTGTTTGCTCAAACTCTTACGGTAAAGGGTGTCGTGACCGACTCTACCGGAGAAACGGTTATCGGTGCCACTGTAGTGGAAAAAGGAAACACTGCCAATGGTGTGACGACCGACTTGGACGGGCGTTTTACGATATCCGTGGCTAAAGGCAAGAAGCTGTTGATTTCGTACGTAGGGATGGAAACGCAAGAAGTGGATGCCGTAGCAGGAAAAGATCTTCAGATTATATTGAAAGATGATGCCCAGACGATTGAAGAAGTGGTCGTTATCGGTTACGGTAGCCGTGCCCGTAAAGATCTGACGGGTTCCGTCGGCTCCATTTCCGGTGCCAAACTGGCAGCCGTACCGGTGACTTCGGCAGCCGTGGCATTGCAGGGAAAGATAGCCGGTGTGCAGGTTACCACGGTAGACGGTGCGCCCGGTGCGGACATAAACATCCGTGTGCGTGGAGGTACGTCTGTGACACAAAGCAATGACCCGCTATATATTGTAGACGGTTTTCAGGCAGACAACATCAACGATATTCCCCCTACGGATATCGCCTCGATAGACGTACTCAAAGATGCCTCCCTGACAGCCATTTACGGAGCGAAGGGTGGTAACGGTGTAGTGGTGGTCACCACCAAATCGGCTCAGCAAGGTAAAGTGCAGGTGTCTCTCAATACGCAACTCTCGGTGAGCAAACTGGCAAGAAAGCTCAAGCTGATGAATACTGCCGAGTTTGTACGTTATCAGTACGACTGGGCGGCGGCTAACGGTAACAGAAGTTCCAATGCGAAGTTCTTCCGTGCCAACTTCGGTAACCCGAACGACCTGGATATCTACCGTCGGGCAGTGACGCACGACTGGCAGGATGAGGTGATGGGAGAGACCCCATGGAACTACTCTACGAATGTGACGGTGGGAGGTGGTACCGAAAACTTCCGCTTCAATGCATCGCTAACCAATTCCGAAGACAAAGGTATCATTCTCGGTTCGGGCGTACGCCGTACGAATCTGAATGTCAAACTTAATATTCAGATTTCAAAGAAACTGTCTTTGATGATTAATCCGCGTTTCTCATATCGTCGCGATACGGGAGCGGGTGGCGATAAGGTCGGCAGCGGCGGCATCATCGATGTGCTTCGGTATCGGCCCACAAACGGTTTGCGCGAATTCGCATTCTGGGATCCTGCAACCGTAGACCCGGATGATGAAGTCATATTCGAATATACCAACCCCAAGAGTGACATTGACCAAAATACACAGAAGAAACACTCTTATTCCTATACGAACCAGTTCAATCTGGAATGGAAACCGGTTACAGGTTTGGTGCTGCGTACGGATCTTGCCCACCAGATGGACTTCAGAGACGAAAGCCAGTTTTGGGGTGCACTTACGGAAGAAGGACGCAAAGTAGAGAACCAGAGAATGGGAGTGGCGGCCATGAAAGAAAGAAGAGTGATGAAGTATACGTGGACAAACACGGCTTCATACGGTTTTGACATAAACAAGATGCACAATCTCTCATTCCTGCTCGGTCAGGAAATCCAACACAGGCAAGTGAAAGATTTTTATCTAAAGGTCAATCAAATCCGTCGAGGCATTAAGGGAGACAAGGTATTCGACATTATGGAGATGGGAGAGGTGAGAGAGTATAATGCTCCGCGCTCCACAGCCGAAAATACCGCCTCTTTCTTTGGGCAGGCAAACTATAATTACGATCGCAAATACCTGCTTTCGCTCACCATGCGTGCGGATGGTTCAACCAAGTTCGCTCCCGGCAAGCAATGGGGATACTTCCCCTCCATATCCGGTGCGTGGGTGATTTCGAGAGAAAGTTTTCTTGAACGTAACACGGTTATCAACAACCTGAAGTTGCGTGCGGCTGTCGGTATGGCCGGTAACAACCGTATCGATGATGATATGTGGCGTTATCTTTACGTTGTCAACAAGACCTCGGGACCCGGTTTCGGCGAAGAGCGTAAGTATGGCATGGAGTGGTATGAGAACTCCAATTCGAGAGCTATCCCCAATCCTGATATCAAGTGGGAAACAACCCTTACCCGTAACTTGGCACTCGACATGAGCTTCTTCAACGACCGTCTTACCGTGACTCCCGAAATCTACTGGAACACGACCAAAGACCTGTTGTATAAGTCCGATATCCCCTCGACCACCGGATATGTCGAACAAATGCGCAACATCGGTCAGGTAACCAATCGCGGGTTCGAACTCAGCGTAAACGGAGACATCCTCCGTGGCAAGGACTATGTGTTGAGTGGAAACCTGACGTTCGGATTCAATAAAATGGTTATCGACAAACTGAATGAAACCGACGACGTGATCTGGGATCAGAACAACCGCTGGAAATCGAGCTATAATGATTACTGTCTGAGAGTGGGTGACCAATTGGGACTGATTTACGGATTCGTCTACGACGGATTGTACTCTCCCGATGAGTTCGACTTCGACCCCACGCAAAATCTCATGGCTGTTCCCAAGAAAGGAACCGTTATCAACACCGTTTACGATAGCAGCAGTTCGGGCGAGGCCACACTTCCGGGTAAAATCAAGTTCAAAGACCTTGACAATGACGGAAAGATAACGGAGTCAGACCGTACTGTGATAGGTAACACTAATCCTAAGTTTCAGGGAGGTTTCGGACTGAGCGGACAATGGAAGAACTTCGATTTCACGGCCAACTTCAACTATATGTATGGTTTCGACGTGAATAATGCTACCGCTTACCAACTCTCCTCTTCCGAAGGAAACAGCGGCAATTTCCATAACATCCTTGCCCGTTTCAAAGACCGTTGGACCTATACACGCGAAGACGGCGAGTCTATGTACCGGAATACGTATATCGAGAACTCTGTGGAGATGTACAAGGAGATGAATGCAGGCAAAACCCTTTGGAACCCGGCGGACGTAACTAAGAAAGTAACACACTCTTACTTTATCGAAGACGGTTCTTTCCTGCGTTGTCAGGATATTACCGTAGGATATACCTTGCCGCAGAAAATGACCCGCAAGTGGGGACTCTCCAAACTCCGTCTTTATGCCAGCGGTTCCAACCTCTTCATCATCACCGGATACACAGGTTACGACCCTGAAGTAGACGTACAGACCGGATTGACCAGTGGTATGGACTACAACCGCTATCCGCGCAGCCGCAGCTTCGTCTTCGGCGCAAATATCACTTTCTAACCTCTTTTATAAAAAACAGCATTTATGAAAATAAAAAATATACTTATCGCAGGCTTGCTCATAGGCGGTCTTTCCTCCTGCAACGATTTCTTGGATGTGGATGCCCCCTCCAAGTTCAATAATGAGGAGGTTTACGGCAATAAAACCGAAGTGGATGTTGCACTGAACGGAGTGTATGCTCAGTTGCTGAGTGGAGATATCTATGGTAGCGCCTATCTGAGTACTTTCGCTCTGAACAGCGATGTAGAGATGTGGATATCCTCTAACGAGATGGAGACGAACAATGGTTATCGCCGTTTCGAATGTAACAGCAACGGTAGCGAGATAAATAAGTACTGGATAGCCGCATACAGGGGGATAGAGTATGCCAATAACTTTATTTATAATCTGGAAAACAGCTCCATCTTCAGTAAAGAAGACGAAGAAATCATGCAGCAGTTGGGTGAGGCCAAAGTGATGAGAGCCATGTTTTATCATGATCTGGTGGTGATGTTTGGCGATATACCTTTCAGCTTCTCTCCCAGCAGCCAACAGAAAAACTTTGTGATGCCGGTGGTCGACAGGGAAGAAGTTCATAAAGCATTGATTGCAGACCTCAAGTCCATTGCCCCTGAGATGAAGTTTGCACGGGATATCAGCGGTGGAGTGGAACGTGTGTCCAAAGAATTCTGTTGGGCCATGATTGCCCGTATGTCACTCACTTGCGGCGGATATTCACTTCGTCCCGATAAGGAGCATCCGGATAATTATGGAACGATGAAACGCCCGGACAATTACCTCGAATATTACCAGACCGCGCGTGAATACGCCGGGCTTGTGATCTCTTCAGGTACACACACGCTGGCATTGCCTTTCAGAAAAGTGTTTATAAATGAATGTAACTACGTGGTGAATAACAATGATGATCCCATTTTCGAGATACCGTTTGCACAAAATTCCACCGGAAATATCGGCTACATCCATGGACCTAAAGGAGAAATCTATGAAGGATACTCTTCCGGAAATAACATCTGGGGAGAGAGCAGCGGCTCTGCCCGCCTGAGTGCTTTCTATCGTTATTCGTTCGATGAGGAGGACCTTCGTCGCGACTACGTGAACGGACTTTGGTATTACCTTCATAACGGTACGCCCACCATTCTGACCGACTATACGGTGTATAACAACAAGTGGTCTAAATTCTGGACGGTTTCTCCTCTGGGGAAAAATACGAGTGGGAACACCGGTATAAATTACCCCTATATGCGCTACGCGGACGTGCTGCTCATGTTTGCTGAAGCGGTGAACGAGTTGGAAAACGGCGTAAGCGGTCCCAATGGGACGCAAGCGGTGGAGGCGCTGCGTCAGGTACGTGCCAGGGCGTTTGCCAATCCGGCGAAGGTGGATGGATACATCGCTTCCGTATCCGGTTCGAAAGAAGACTTCCTGAAAGCGATACTCAATGAACGGAAATGGGAGTTTGCCGGTGAAAACATGCGTTGGAAAGATTTGGTGAGAAATAATATCTACAACGAGGTGCTGTATTACAGCTTCCTGCGTTACTATGCCGTGGCGGAAAATGCGGCAGGCAGTTCGGACTATATCGAGGCGGTGGAACAGTATGATGGTAAACCCGGTTATCTGGAATTGAATCTGCCCTACAATATGTACTACAAGATAGCGACCAACCCCGGTAATGTGGATATATACCCCAATACGGTACTTGATGTACTGGAAATATATAATCCGTACAATGCAAGTAGCAGACCAGGTAACGAGTGGAGTACGGGTGACTTCTACAACTGGTGGAACGAGGGTAACGGATGTCCCCGAGACCAATGTCTCTTCTCGTTCTACGGTTTCATGCGAGGCGACCGCGAAGGAGTTATCTACATGGTAGGCAACGATGGAAAGACTTATCCGCAAACGGGAGCATCGAACCTGCCCGTGGTGCGTTACATCCTGCCTTACCCGAATGCCGCCATACAGCGAAGTGCGGGAGCGTATAAGAACTATTACGGCTATAAGAACTAAGCGTAACAGATGTATATAAATGAATTTAGAATGAAAAATATGAAGAATACAGCCTATTACATACTGATGCTCCTCTTGTCCGCATCGATTTTCGCTTGCAAGGACGACGATATAGCGGGTAGTGAAACCGTTGAGAGGGAGTTTATGACGATGTTCCGTAAGGATGATAATACCGGAAAAGGAGATTCCGACCCTTACAGATGTCAGGTGGTCAACCTGAACGATGTTCAGCTCTATTGGTACGGCGTGAAAGATTGTGCCGGCTACGAGATAAAGATGGCTTTGCAACCCAATGTCTCTTCCGGGTTGGCATCGGATTGGGAAGACCCGAAAAATATCCTTTTTCAAACCACGGTAGGACCTGAAGTGACGGACCTACTCATCAAGGATTTGCAATACAGCACCGATTATCGTTTCGCCATACGTACGCTCTCCAAGAAAGGAGAGGCTTACCATTCCAAATGGTACGGTTACGGAAGCGGACGCCAATGGGCGGATTATATGGGTTTGACTACGGAAGAACGCTACAATGTTCCTGAGGTGATTGTGGTGAACAACGTGACAAAGAATACGTTCCGCATCAACATTGACCGGGTCTATGCCACATCGGGAGATGACGGAACTTTCAAGGAAAACTTCGAAGTGGATGAGGCCGGAAACTTTGTGATGCATACCATCTCGGTGGAGGCTTCGCCTACGAATCCCAACGCTACTGTAGATGAGAAGTGGAAGAACTATACCATTACGGCGGAAGATTTCCAGCGTGGCTACATCGATGTGGACGGTTTGCAAGAGAATAGCGTGTATTTGGTGAACGTAAAGAACCAGAACAAGGAAGTTCACTGGGATGCTATCTACAATACCTGTGTTATCCGTATGGACGGAGAAGCGGGCGAACCTGTGCTCATCACCCACTTCTGCGATCCCAACGACACCATTCCCGGTGCCGTGGAATACAACGCTTGCCGCATTGATACCGTCATCGCCAATTACAATGCAGATGCTTCGCTTGCCGAAGGTACCATCTTTGAGCTTGAAGGAGGAAAGACGTACTATATGACCAACAACGTAGCCTTGTGTAAAGGGCTTACACTTCGTGCCAAGCCCGGTACGGGAAGAGCACGCATACTTATGGGTGGCTTGCGTACGGTGAACGGACAATGCGAGCGTCCGATGAACTTCATGTTCGGTCGCCAGCCGCAATCGGGCGAGTTGGGCGGTATCAACATCAAGTCTGTTATTTTCGAAAACCTTGATTTCGATTGCCCGCATGCCAGAAACTATGCCGATGGAAGTGCAACGGGTAACTACTTTATCAACATGTACTCCAACGGTATGGCGGTTACGCTTCAGTCGTTCGAGGTAAAGAACTGTACTTTCCAGCGTATGATTCGTGGCTTTGTTCGCGTACAGGGTACCAAGCGTAAAAACTTCGAAAAGTTCCTTGTGGAAAACAGTTTGTTCTACAACTGCGGATTCTATGACAACAACGGTAGGGGATATGCATGGATCGCCGGAGACGGAAGCAGCCCCAAATCGAATATTTTCAACAATATGATTTTCCGTAACAATACCTTCTATGATTCACCGCGTACGTGTTTCTTCACGGACAATGGTAAGAATCTGACGTGGGCGTCGAACGTGCAGTATAACATTACGCTTGAAAATAACACATTTGTGAACTTCAGTACCCGCTCTTCCGGTCGCAAAATATTCGATTTGCGCTACTTGCCGAGCGGTAGCAAGATTACCGTGAAGAAAAACCTCTTTATCCTGACCAAGAAAGATGGTGATGATCGTAATCTGTATATGGAAGGTATGGACATCCGTCAGATAAACGGTGCGGGAGTTGTAACGTTCGACATCGCTCAGAACTACTCTACCAATACCAATCTGACTGCCGGAAATATTTTCAGCGCGGCTGCATTCAGTGCCAAGAAAAACAGTGCCGGACAATGGGGCAACACTAATCCGGGAGGTGCCAGTGAGCTGGATGTGCATCTGGGCGCTACGGGTATTTCGCCGACGGATCTGATGGTAAGTCCCAATCCGCCGAGTATGAATCCCGATCCCAATATGCACGAGGTGGATAACCTTGACGGACTTTATTACAAAAACACGGAAGCCGTTCGCAATCATGAAATCTACAAACTCGGTATCGGAGATCCCAGATGGGCGAGCACCGTGATGCCGTAACGAATATGGATATGTGTCTTTATTGAAGTCGTGAGATTTTGGTAGACATTCTTTGCGTGGAGGAGGAATCTGCGGATTCCTCCTTTTTTATCCTTTTCAACTTAATCCCTTGCCTGCTTGCGGATTGATTAACAACATAAAAAGAACTTACATTAACCTTCTATACATGAGTAAAAAATACTTTATTTTCTGCATATTGTTGCTGTGCACATTCTCCCGGATGAGTGTGGAGGCGCAGAATATACCGGCTTTCCCCGGAGCCGAAGGACATGGACGCTACACTACCGGCGGACGGGGAGGAAGCGTGTATCACGTTACCAACCTGTACGACAATGCTCCGGGAGAATCGATAGTCGAAGGCTCCCTCCGTTGGGCCTTAGAACAGTCCGGTACTAAAACCATAGTTTTTGATGTGGCGGGAACCATCCACCTGAAGCAAGAAATGAGAACGAAGAGAGACAACCTGACAATAGCGGGGCAGACCTCTCCCGGAGGAATTTGTATTGCCGGCTGGCCTTTTGTCATCAACTCGAACAACGTCATTGTCCGCTACTTGCGTTTCCGTCCCGGAGATGTCAGTCGCAAGGAACCCGACGGATTGGGCGGTATGGATAAGAAAAATATTATTGTAGATCACTGCTCGGTGAGCTGGAGTGTGGACGAATGCATTTCGGTGTATGGCATGGAGAATCTGACTGTGCAGTGGTGTATTGCTTCGGAAGCCTTGAGAAAATCTACACACTCCAAGAACGTCCACTGCTACGGAGGTAATTGGGGTGGAAAAAAAGTGTCGTACCATCATAATCTGATAGCGCATTGCGAGAGTCGTACTCCACGTTTGGGACCCAGGGCAGGTACACAGCAAGAAGAGTACATGGATATGCGCAACAACGTATTCTACAATTGGGCAGGTAATGGCTGTTACGGTGGAGAAGGCATGAAAGTAAACATTGTAAACAACTATTACAAGCCCGGACCCGCTACGGACATGGCGTCGGCGGCAGTAAAATACAGAATTGCCGGGATAGGTATTCGTACAACTCAATACGTAACGGAGAACCCCTCTTTTAAACCGATGGAACATGTGTGGGGAAAGTATTATGTGAATGGAAATGTAGTCGAAGGGAACGAAGAGGTTTCGGCCGACAATTGGGAAAAAGGTATTTATGAGCAAATCAGAGCCGATCAATGCGATGGACTCTACACTCAAAGAACAAAGGATACCATTCGCTTGAATGAACCTCTTGAGACGGGAATCATTACCACTCATTCGGCTATCGCCGCCTACGGGAAAGTGTTAGACTATGCCGGATGCTGCTTGTATCGTGATAAAGTGGATAATCGTATTATATCCGACACCCGTAACCGGACGGCAACCTACACAGCCGAAGGAAACAAGCCGGGCTACATCAACTCACAAACGGAAGTGAAAGAGAGCGGAGAAGAGGAAGCGTGGCCGGCATTGCCCGTAGATACCGGACGAACCATTACGGATACGGACGGAGACGGAATACCGGACAATTGGGAAACTTCCAACGGACTGAATCCGAACAATGCTTCGGATGGTAACGCGACAATGTTAAGTCCCGAAGGATATACAAACCTGGAGGTGTATATGAATAGTCTGGTCGCACACATTACAGAAAATCAGAGTAAAGATGGAGAATCGCAAGAGACTACAGAGACAACGGAACTCAGCGTTACTCCCGAAACATTGAAAGGTGTTTATGATACCGCGCCTGATGGAGCAGTTCTGTTATTGTCTGCGGGCGAATACACTCAGACAATCGGTATACCTGCAGACCGCTCCATTACCTTGAGAGCGGCGAAAGGCGCAATGCCGGTATTAAAGTTCGGAAGCGAAATCAGCGGAAAGGAAGAAAAAGCAGGAACGTTGGTTTTCGATGGACTCACCATAGAACCGGGCGGGGTGAACTACTTTATAAGTTTAAGCAATGGCGCTTCACTAAAATCGCTCCAATTCAGAAATTGCCATATCAAAACATCTAAGCGCGGTCTGATGACCATCAGCGGAAAGGGGGTAAACGATGAACTGATAATCGACGGTTGCATTGTGAATCCGGATAAAGCTACCGGATACAGTTACATCTACAACAATGGCGGTGCTACCCGGACAGTGATTATTACTAACTCCACATTCTACAATTACCCGCAAGAACATCTATTCTGGATACGTAATTATGGAGAAACACTCGACTTCCGGTTTGTTTTTGAACAGAACACGGTGTACAAATGGAGTAAAGACTCTAAGTATGCTTTATGTAAGATAGAAGAGAAAAACTTCACGGGATCCTCCGCATATATCTTCCGTAACAACATCGTTGCCGAACCGTTTGTGGAAGGTAAGACGCCTTTCATGCTTGATACGCAAGGAAGAGGAACTTTGCTGGCGGAAAAGAACCTGATTGTAAACTACGGAGGATACTCGGGCGCTAATCTGCAAAGTTCCGTTGTGAATGACCTTGTGTTGGGAGAAGGAACGCTTAGCGGAATGAGTACCATCGGATTTTCCGACCCGGGCAATGGAGACTTCACTATTTATTCCGTTTCCCCGCTTGCTACGGCAAGTACTGCAGGAGGAGTTATCGGAGACCCTCGCTGGCTCAAGCAAGCCGCCACACTTTATACATTGACCACCGGTCTGACCCAAGACACGGACGAGCAGGCGGGAAGCGTATCCATCGCATCCGGAACTCAATATGAATCAGGTACATCTGTGACCGTTAAGGCTACCAGGCATTTTGGATATGTCTTTGTGGCATGGGCGGATGATAAGGGCACGGTACTTTCAACAGAAGCGGAATATACTTTTACAATGGATTCGAATAAGACGGTGAAAGCCCGTTTCGAGGCGATCGATGTATTTTCCTTGCATCTGAATGTAAGCGGAGCGGGTAAGTATGGGAATGTACTCATCTCGCCCGCCGGAAAAGATGGAGAATATAAACTTTATGAAACGGGAACGGAAGTGGTTTTGACTGCCGTGGACAACCGGGTGATTAAATTCTCCAACTGGGAAAATGGCAGCACGAACAAAGAACGTATCTTGACCATGGATGCCGACAAACATATAGGCGCCGTTTTTGCCGCTGACGAATACATTGCGGGTTGGGATTTTTCAGATTCAAGACTGAAAGCTCCTTTTAGTGCGGATTACCTTTCCAATCCTGAGCAGGCGGCAATTCTCTCCATTTTCGATGAGAACGGCAACCGGACAGGTGGAAAGATTGGCTTTCGCCACGGAAAGAATGGCGTGCAGATGAATCAGCCTCAGGCATCGGGACGCGGAGGCTACTACGAATTGGAATTTTCGGCAAAGGGATTCAGAAACATAAAAGTATGCTCATCGCTTCTGGCTTATTACTTCAGTTACCTGACGCAGAAGATTCAGTATGCCGTGGATGAAGGAGATTTCAGAGATATACGTTCTGTGGAAATCAATGCAACCTCATGGACCGAAACGGAAGTGGCTTTGCCAGACGATGCAGCCGGAGCGGACAAGGTGAGGGTACGCTGGTATCCGGACAAAGACAAGTCTTCTACTGATTTTCCCACATCGGGTAATGAACTGATGCTGGCCGATGTCTATGTCGTGGCTGAGGAAGTTAAAGACAATGATTCGACGGCTCCGGTTCTGCGCTCATCCATTCCGACGAATAATGCCGCAGGCGCTTCAGCCACCGGACAAATAGTGTTGACCTTTGATGAACGCGTGCAGGCGGGAAACGGAAACGCTACACTGAACGGAGAAATACTGAATCCCACGTTTACGAATAAAACCGTAACATATGCCTATTCGGGATTGGAGTATGAAACCCATTATGAATTTGTTCTTCCCCCGGGAGCCATTGTCGACGGAAGCGGAAATCCTTTCGACGGATTGACAATCCGTTTCACCACCATGAGCCGTCCTTCGGTAAAAATGAAAGTTTATGATTTTGTGGTGGCGGCGGACGGAACGGAAGACGGAACAACCATTCAGTCGGCATTTGATGCCGCCGCTCAGGATGCTGGCAGGCAGGAACGCTTCAGAATATTTGTGAAAAACGGAACATATGATGCCGGAACGGATATTACCGAACTGAGGGCGAAGAATGTTTCGCTGATAGGACAAAGCCGTGAGGGGGTAATTATCCGCAACAAAAACGGTACGGGCATATCCACCAGTTCCACCATCCACATCGAACGCAATGTGACGGGATTCTATGCTCAGGACCTTACCATATGTAACGCTTATGATTACAAGGCTAAGCCCGGCGTGGCCGTGGCGCTTTACGACCGCAGTGACAAGAGTATATACAGGAACGTGAAGTTGTTGAGCCATCAGGATACGCAAGTAACCGGAGTGGATGTACGCCAGTATTATGAAGATTGTGAGATTCATGGCACGGTAGACTTTATCTGTGGCGGTGGAGACATTTACTTCAATCGGGCCTTGCTCTATCTGGAAGAGCGTTCGGGGAACGTGATTGCCGCGCCCAGTACCTCACCTGCATGTAAATACGGATATGTGTTTGACCGTTGTACAATAGACGGAGCATCCGTCAACAATCACTCCTATGCGCTGGGACGCCCATGGCAGAGTGCACCCCGCGCGGTGTATCTGAATACGACTATGAACGTGATACCCAAAGCCGAGGGATGGAGCGAAATGATGAAGGAGGGAACCCCTGCTTTGTTTGCCGAATACAACAGTGTGGATGCAGACGGATATGCGGTGAACCTGTCGGGCAGAAAGAAAATATTCAATAACACTCCCGTTGCTTATAATCCTGTACTTACACCGGAAGAGGCTGCCGCTTATACCGTCTCCTCCGTGCTCGGAGGAAGCGACGCCTGGCAACCCATGCTTGCTACGGAACAGACGGTTGCTCCCGTATTGAGTGAATCTGAAGGAATACTTAGCTGGCAGGCGGTGCCTTATGCGCTGAATTATGTGGTTGTGCGCGATGGCGTTGTGGTGGGAATCACTACATCCGTTTCCTTTAAGGAAGTGCTTGAGAGCGGTGTATACGAATACGTGGTGTATGCCTCTAACGAGCATGGCGGTTTGGGAAAAGTATCGAATAAAGTCTCTGTGATTTCGACTGGGACAAGCGTGGAGCCAACTTACGCGAATGAAGTGAGTGTGTATGTCCGGGACGGACGAACCATCGTGGTGAAAGGATTGTCCGGCGAAAATGCCGTGGAAATATATAGCTACGAGGGAGTGTTGTTCGACCGTGTACAAACGAGAGACGAGGAAGTGACGTTTCGCATGCCTGCGGGAAATTACATCGTAAGAGTAGGGGGCGGGGGTAAGACGCATGTGCGAAAAGTGTTGGTTATTTGATAGATAACCTGACTAAAACCTTATATTTGTTTCAGGTGAATATAGTCTGATGTAAAATAACTTTTGATTCTATGCTTATGAAAAGTAAACTGTTTCTTCTGTTGACACTCGGATTTGTTGCGAGCTGCGGCAGTCCGACCTACAAAACGGCTTCCCTTTCTCCCGAAAAGCGGGCGGAACTTCTTTTGAAGGAGCTTACGCTGGAAGAGAAAGTACAACTGATGATGGATGCTTCCAAACCGGTGGAACGTTTGGGTATCAAACCTTACAACTGGTGGAATGAGGCATTGCATGGCGTGGCAAGGGCAGGAATAGCGACGGTGTTTCCGCAACCCATAGGTATGGCGGCTTCCTTTTCGCCTGATGCGGTGTACCGGGTGTTTGATGCGGTTTCCGACGAAGCGCGTGCCAAACATGCTTATTATGCTTCCCAGAAGAGTTACGAACGCTATCAAGGACTGACGATGTGGACTCCTACGGTGAACATCTACCGTGACCCCCGTTGGGGAAGAGGCATTGAAACATACGGAGAAGACCCATATCTTACCTCACGTATGGGGGTGATGGTGGTGAAAGGCTTACAGGGGACGAACGATGGACGCTACGATAAGCTTCATGCTTGCGCCAAGCACTTTGCCGTGCATTCCGGTCCGGAATGGAACAGGCATGAGTTCAATGCGGAAAACATCAAACCGCGCGACCTGTATGAAATTTATCTTCCTCCTTTCGAAGCGTTGGTCAAGGAAGCTGACGTCAAGGAAGTGATGTGTGCATACAACCGTTTCGAGGGTGATCCTTGTTGCGGAAGCGACCGCCTGTTGATGCAGATTCTTCGCGAAGAGTGGGGATTCAAGGGGATTGTTCTTTCGGATTGCGGCGCGATAGATGATTTCTATAAGGAGCGAGGGCATAAGACGCATCCCGATGCGGAATCAGCCTCTGCCAAAGCGGTGTTGAGCGGTACGGATTTGGAGTGCGGCTCCAGTTACAAGGCGTTGGTGGAAGCCGTAAAACAGGGAAAGATTGAGGAAAAAGACCTTGATGTGGCGGTAAAACGACTGCTGACAGCCCGCTTCGCTTTGGGTGAAATGGACGATCCGGGCGAAGTGTCGTGGACTAAAATACCGTTTTCGGTCGTGGCGTCGGCTGCGCATGATTCGCTGGCTCTTGACATGGCACGTAAATCGATGACCCTTTTGATGAATAAAGAGAATTTTCTGCCCTTGAAGCGCGGCGGACTGACGCTTGCGGTTGTGGGACCCAACGCCAACGACTCGCTGATGCAATGGGGAAACTACAATGGTATGCCTCCCCGCACGGTTACCATCCTGGAGGGTGTGCGGAAAGCTTTGGGAGCGGATGATAAACTCATTTACGAGCAGGGCTGCGGATGGGTGGAACGTACGTTGATTCAAAGCGTGTTCAACCAATGCCGTACGAAGGAGGGGGTGGGATTCACCGCCCGCTATTGGAACAATACCTTGCGTGAGGGTGAACCGGTCACCACCACGCATGTGAGCACTCCGTTCCGTTTCTGCACATCGGGAGCCACGGTGTTTGCTCCGGGGGTAAATCTTACGGATTTTTCGGCAACTTATCAGAGTGTGTTCATTCCCGAACAGTCGGGCGAAGTGGTGTTCGATATCTATGCCTATGGGTCGGGACGTTTGCGTGTGAATGGCGAGGAAGTGAAAGCTTTCTCCAATAAGCATGGCGGCAGGGGAGCTAACTATACGCTGAAAGTGCAAGCCGGTAAACCATACGAGTTGGAACTCGACTTCGAATATTTCCGTAGCGATGCGTTGTTGAACTTCGACCTCGGGATAAAACATGAGATAAACATAGGACAGACTGTCGGACGGGTGAAAAATGCGGACGTGGTACTCTTTGTGGGAGGCATTTCTCCCGCTCTCGAAGGAGAGGAAATGGGAGTGAACCTTCCCGGGTTCAGAGGAGGAGACCGTACGGACATCGAATTGCCGGCGGTACAACGTGAACTGCTCGAGGCATTACATCGTGCCGGAAAGAAGATAGTGTTCGTCAACTGTTCGGGGTCGCCCATTGGGTTGGAGCCCGAGACGAAGACGTGCGAGGCCATCTTGCAGGCCTGGTATCCCGGTCAGGCGGGTGGAACGGCAGTGGCTGAAGTCTTGTTCGGCGATTATAATCCGGCAGGTCGATTGCCGGTGACATTTTATCGGAATATAGACCAACTGCCCGACTTCGAAGACTACGATATGGCGGGAAGAACCTACCGTTACCTGAAAGAAGATCCGCTTTTCCCGTTTGGATACGGATTGAGTTACACGACGTTCGAGTATGGGCAGATGCTTCTGAAGAAAGACAGAATAAAGGCTGGGGAATCGCTGACGCTGACGGTGCCCGTAACCAACACGGGAACGCGCGACGGTGAAGAAGTAGTGCAAGTGTACCTGCGCAAACATGGCGATGCGGACGGACCGAATAAGGCGTTGCGTGCTTTCAGGCGCATCGATATTCCTGCCGGAACGACGAAAGAAATAACGTTGGAACTAAAACCCAAAGACTTGGAGTGGTGGGATGAATCTTCCAATACCATGCGTGTGTCGTCAGGTAATTACGATATCATGGTGGGCAGGAGTTCACAGACAGAGGATTTGCTGCTGCACTCCTTTACCATTGAATGATGACGATTGTGTGAGTCTGACAGGAAGGAGATTCCGGATGCAGATAATACCGCACGGGTACGGTTCGCGAACTGTGCCCGTGCGGTTCTTTTAGGAAACAAGAACATTGAAAGTACCGTGCCCGTGTCGTACTCCGGAGACGGGAAAGGGCTGAGGATTACGCCTTATGCCGGTAGCTTATGCGGTGCTGATTCCCGGTCGTGGAGGTTGGGAGCCGGGCGGGCATAAGGAAGCGTGTGTTTCGTCTGCTTCAGGCTGATATGCGGCATATTGCCGGAACACCTGTGTGTACGACCGCTACAGGGAGAGGGAGGTTACTTCTTCTCCCTGTTGTATTCGGAGGGTGATAAGCCGAATTGTTTCTTGAAGCATTTGCTGAAATACTTCGGATCATTGAATCCCGTCATGTAGGCTATTGTGGAGATATTGTACTCACCGCTGTCCATGAGTTGCTTGGAGCGCTTGATGCGCATCTCGCGTATGAAATCCACCGGCGACAGCCCGATGACTCCTTTCAGCTTCTGGTAGAATACGGTACGCCCCATGTTTAGTTGGCGGGCAAATTCGTCTATCGTGAAGTCGGCGTTGTCCATCTGTTGTTCCATTACCTGCATCACTTGTTGCATGAACACCTTGTCGAACGAGATAATCCGGGGCTGCGAGGGCGATAGTTCCTCCGGTAACGCTGTTTCCTGCTTCTGCTCGCTCCATTGCTCCAAATAGCGTCTCTGTAACACCCTGCGCTGTTCGAGCAGCGATTTGATGCGAGCTTTCAGGTAAGAAGAACTGAAAGGTTTGGTTATGTAGTCGTCTATTCCCTGCTCCAATCCGGTTATACGGTCGTCCAGAGACGATTTGGCGGAAAGAAGTATGATGGGAATGTGGCATATGTCTCTGTTCTCCTTGATGGCTTTTACCATATCGAGTCCATCCATTACGGGCATCATGACATCGCTGATGATGAATTCGGGCAAATATTGCAGGGCATACTTCAGACCCTCTTCTCCGTTGGAAGCTTCAATGATGTGGTAGTCTCCAGAGAGGATATTGCGTAAGAATTCCCGGAGTTCGGTGTTGTCCTCCACAACTAACACGGAGGTCATTTCGCTTCTTTCCGCTTTCTCGCAACCGTCGGTATCTGTCTCCGGAGCGTCGGTTTCCCTCTCCGTCGTGTCATGAGTCTGTACGGCACAATCCGGTTTGTCCTGCCATGCTGTTGCCGTATCGGTGTTTATGTCGTTGAGTATGAACTCGACATGTTCATTATTCTCGTATGCCTTCTGATTCACGGGCAATGCAATCGTAAATTCGCTTCCTTCTCCGGGTTTGCTGTTTACGCTGATGCTACCCATGTGCAACTCTATCAGTTCCTTTACCAAAGACAAGCCGATGCCTGAGGAGGGTTGAAGAATGTTGTGCCGTACCAGGGTTTCGAAACGCAAAAAGAGAGTTTGCTGTTTCTTGGGGTCGATGCCTATTCCTTCGTCCCTGACAGAGACGGTCAGCTGTGTTTTGTCCATGCGGGCGGATACCGTTATGGATTTGTGTGCGGGTGTATATTTGAAAGCATTGGATATGAGATTGAATAAAATCTTCTCAAATTTGTCACGGTCTATCCAACAAATAATGGATTCCGGTTCTGTGGTCAGACGGAAATCGATTTCCTTCTTCTCGGCAAGCAGTCGGAAACTATCCGTTATTCTTCTCAGCATCTCCACTATGTCTATCTGTTCAAGCAACAATTTCATCTTACGGTTTTCTATTTTGCGGAAGTCGAGAATCTGATTCACCAACCGGAGCATACGCTCGGTGTTGCGGTGTACCAGTGTCAGATGTTTACGTGCTCCCGGTGAGAGTGGCTCTTGTTGCAGCACCTCGCTGACGGGGCTGGTGATGAGGGTAAGCGGCGTGCGCAGTTCGTGTGAGATGTCGGTGAAAAAACGCAGCTTGATGTCCGCCAGTTGCTGTTCGATATTTATCCTGTGCCGCAGGTGGTATATGTATATGATAATGTAGACGGTGATACCTGTGAAGAAGATGAACAACAGGATGTATAGCGCCCACGCCCAGCGGGTTTCCCAGAAAGTAGGCAGTACGGTGACGGGCAGTATGCGGGTATTCTCTACCCATATTCCGTCGCTATTGGTGGAGCGTATCTGAAGTTCATAGGTTCCCGGAGCAAGGTTGATGTAGTTTGCAGTGCGGTTGTTCCCGACCTCGTTCCAGGTTTCTTCCAATCCCGAAAGCCGGTAAGCATACGAGATGCCGGAAGGGTCGGAGTAGTCGAGTGCGGCAAACTGAAAAGCCACGTTTCGCTCGGAAGGTTTCAGCCTCAGCTCTTCCAGTTCGTTGACAGCCGTTTCCTTCGGCACACCCTGTATGCGTATATCGGTCAGTACCACGGGAGGTGCATAGTCGCTTTTGCGGAAAAGTCCGGGGTCGACATTCAGTATTCCCGCTTCCGTTCCCAGTATGAGATGCCCGTCGCGCATGATGGGAGCTGCCTCCGTAAAGTAAACATTCTCTTGCCGGTACCGGCTGCTGAATTCCTCGAATGTCTCTTTATCGGGGTCGAACAAGAATAGGGAGTTTTCCGATACCACCCACAATCGTTTTTGATTGTCTTCGAGCATGGACAGTACCAGGTCGGATATCAATCCCTCACGTTTAGTATAGCTTTTAAAACGGAGGCTGTCTGTCAGTAAATCCTCTGAGAGAACGCGACTGATACCTCCTGTGAAAGTGAGTATGTAGGTTTGCTTCTTGCTGTCGGTGTGGATATAGATGACATCGTTGCTGCATAGGCTGGATGCATCGCTGGGTATACGTGTGTGTTGGAAAAAGGAGACGTCTTCCGCCCGGTCGAAGCGGAGCGGGGAGGTAAGCAGTCCTTCTGTGGTTCCGGTAAGTAAAGCTCCGTTCGCCTCTTTGATGATGCGCACTTTGGCATGCGTGTTTTGCGGGTATCCTTTCAGTTCATTATTATTGTGCAGAAAACGAACTTTTCCTTCCGGATTTTCTTCAAGCAAGTTGACCCCTCCGCCATATGTACCTATCCAGATGCGTTGCCGGCTGTCCTGATAGATGGAATAGATGCTATTGTTACTCACGCTGTAAACATCTCTTTCATCGTGGGAAAATTGTTCTATCCGGTAGCTGTCGTTTGTCTTGCCGGGAGTCAGACGGAAAATGCCGTCCCACTTGCTTCCCATCCAGATTCTGCCACATTCGTCTTCCAGAAAACAATATACGTTTCCGGAGAAATTGACCGGTTGTCTGCTTACTTGCCCGTGTGGAGTGAGGTAACCTTTCAGACTGCCGTCTTTCCGGTAAATGCGTATGAGTCCTTTTTTAGTAGCAACCCAGCAGTTTCCGTTTCTGTCGTTTAGGAAAGCCCGTGTGTCGAATCCGTAGTCTAATGGTTGAGTGCGACAGGCGTTGGGGTAAAATGAAATTTTGCTCATGTGATAACTGTTGGTAATCCAGAGGTTTTTTCGATTGTCCAACAGATATTGCAGTATGACGGGACGGAATTTGGAAGAAGGATTTTTGTAGTCGGTGTAATATGGGTGTAGTTTTTTATTCGCCGGGTCGTAATAGCTCAGGCAACCCAGATGTGGAACCATCCAGAGGTTTCCCTGATTATCCTCGAAAATAAGATCCCTGCTTTTACGTTCCGCCTTGGGCATGTCTTCGGATGGAGTCCGGTAGTGTTGTTTTTCCGAAGTGATGGGATTGTAGCGGGTCACTCCCTCATTATCGGAGAATATCCAGAGTTCCCGGCGCTTGTCGCGGAAAATATTACGCACCTTTAGCGTAGGTTGCGCTGCGGTTCGTAAGTCTGCGTAAGAAAAAACTTTCGAACGGGTGTCGAATAAAAAAATCCCATTGTCACTTCCTATTGCAAGTGTTTCCTCTTCTATGTGTTTAATATTATACAACTGGAAAGACGGATAGGGGATTTTCAGAAAATGTAATTGCTCGTTCTTCAGATTATATACAGCCAGCCGGTTATTGTCGGAAATAAGATACATATTTTCTCTATGTTCGCAGGCATGTTTAAACGGAATATTGCCTGGCATTCTTTTTTTACCGATGATACAGATTCCTTGTTCGGTAAACACCCATTCGTCTCCTTCCTTGTCTTGGATAACCTGCGATATGCTCTCGCCGGGCAGTGTGCCGTCTCTCATACTATAGCGAGTGATGCTTGTGGCTTCGTTCCCTTGTTTAAGCTTCTGCTCATCTACGCGGAAGGCTTCCCGCTTACAAACAATCCATGTGATACCCTTGGGCAGGGTATAAATATGATTCACTGTATAATTCTCCTTATACTCTTCTTCAAAGGAGAGCAACACGTCTGTGAATTTCTCTTCTTTGTTATCGAAAAGATATACGCGGCTATCGTACGTCTGACACCAGATATCTCCATATTGGTTAGGTGTGATGGAGAAGAGCCGGTTGCTGGTCAATGTGCATCCGTCTCCCGGATAAGCTTTGTAGTTCTTAAAAGTGTATCCGTCGAATTTTGTTAGTCCGTTCCAGGTGGAAAACCAGATGAATCCTTTGGTATCTTGGACGATATTCACTACCGTACGTTGAGGAAGTCCCCCGTAAAGAGAATAGTCTTGGATCTGGCAAACAGGCTGTGCGAAACTGTGTACCGGGATGTGTAGAAGAATCAGGAAGTAAAGTAAGTGAAAACAAAGAATATCGTGCCACTTAGGAGATTTGTGCTCGAGATGTGTATCCATAACGCTTAGGTACAATAGATTATGTTGCGAATATAAACGAATATTTTTAGAAAATGAAAAGCGGTTTGTATAGTGTGGGGATAAAAAAAGAAATCCTGAAAGTTAGATTGACTTTCAGGATTCTCTTGAGAGCGGAAGACGGGACTCAAACCCGCGACCCTCAGCTTGGGCAGTTTATTAAAAATAAATATAATCCACTAAAAATAAGAGAATTACACCACATCATCAAAAAACACTTGCACCAAATTTGCCTTTCCTTATGGTTTCTGCGACAAATATAAGACCTATTTTTAGAAATCCCTATACCCGACAATGTTTTTTTGTGATACTTCTATACGAAAATTCTAAAGCACGTACCAACTCTTTATTCACTTCTTAGAGTACTTCTTTCTTTATCTTTTATCTATCTTCTAATACACGGTATATGTTCCAGCCAATAAGTACAGTAACAAGCGCAGACAGAATACTAACAATAACACCCATATAATCAAATTGCAATTCGCTTGTTCTACGAAATACGACTGATATACTTATAATGACTAACAAGAGGATGTAGGGACGCAGAGGTAATTATAATCAATAAAGATTTCGACGATTATATTGGTCTTGAATCACTAAGAGGGTGGCTGTCCGTGATGGGTAGCCGCCTTGGATATGCCATTTCTGACACCACCATGTTTCAAAAAAGTTCAATTAGTTGCACTTGTCCTTGGAAGTCTTTATATTTGCAGCGTAACAATAAAAATTCTTTGAACGTTTGAAGCCAATCGGAACAATACCGGTGTGGCTTTTGTTATATAAACAATTAAATGATTCTATTATGCAGGATGAGGACTTCAAATTTTTTAAAGAGAATCACGAGGATTTGTTAAAGGTATATCCGAATAAATACCTTGTTATAAAAGACAAAAAGATACTTTTCTTTGAAGACACCTTTGAGGAAGCCTTAACTAAAGCTATTGAGGGAGGTCATGATGTAGGGTCTTTTATCATTCAGCTGTGTTCTGCTGGAGAGGGAGGATATACTCAAACGTTTCATTCAAGAGTTATTTTTGCATAATGCCACTTTACGCACTAACCCATAAACATGAGGGGATTGCAGATTGCATTAAAACTCCCGTAGAATTAAAAAATCCTTTCACTGGTACTATCATAGAATCTTTAGGCATTTGGGATACCGGAGCGACCAACTCGGTAATTACCAAAGAAGCAGCCATGAGATTAGGATTAAAACCTATCCAAAGAGCAAATGTACTTGGAGTACATGGAATAAAAGAGGTTGATGTATATTATGTCAATATCACTTTGAACAATAAGAGTATCACGCTTAACGCTTCAGTAACTGAATGTGAAAGTTTGTCCGCAACAGAGGATGTGAGCATGCTGATAGGTATGAATGTTATCACTATGGGGGATTTTTGTATAACCAATTTCGAAGGGCGCACTAAAATGTCTTTCCGAGTCCCGTCTCAGGAACATATAGACTATGTTGAAGACGTTAACGAGTACAATAAATACCTAAAAATACACGAGAGTTGGATAAGGGCTGGCAATGATAAGTGCCCATGTGGAAGCAAAAAGAAATATAGTAATTGTCATGGCAAAAAAGTCTATTAACACCCAACACACCCAAGGGCAGCATTCGCTGCCTTTTTCTTTCCACAAAGTTGTAAGCGTACACAATAAAGCCCGGCAAGCCAATCACGACTTCGCCGGGCTTGTTCGCAGTATCGTGCTATGCCACCGGCTTGATGGTGTCAAGTAGATGAATGACGCACCAGATGGAGTATAAATCTTCACGGGTCTCCTCTGCGGTCTCCTCATCAACTCTCATCCCGTAGTTCAATGCCAAACGGTACATGTATTCTTTTAATTCCGGGAGCGAAGTTAATGTGCTCAAATAATCCTCCGTTTTTGTAAAATCGAATTTCGTTTCCATATCTATGTGTTCACACCTTGTTATACTTTATTTATGCGGCAGGCTCTAATTCTCCTTTTACCTGCTTGATGGATTTCTTTACGTTCCAATCATTTTCATATAGAGCAATGATAAAACGCACACCCTTGGTAGTCCATACTGTATATACACTTGTTCCTGTCGAACCATCTGAACGCGTGTAGGTTTGCGTACGAGTAGAGTGCAGTCCCCAAGCAGAATAAGGTGCATGTAATATCCATTGTCCGCTTTGTCGGTAAATGATTCCGATTTCTTTCAGCTTCTTGTGCAGCTTTTCAGCGTCCATTCCTATCTGTTTGGCGGCTTGTGTACTCGTCTGTGTGTTGACGCTCTGCAAGTGGTTGTCGTAGTAGCTGACTTTTGGTGCGGCTTGTATAAGTTCTTTCTGTTGGAGTTCGATAGTTTCCTGCTGATGTTCAGCTTGGACTTCAAGTTGCTTTAGCCGTTCCTCTCTCTTGGCAAGGGTGGCTTGTGCGATGGTTAGCGCACGTGCCATGATTTCTTCGGGAGTGTCGTCCTGCTTGGTGGAGAGGTAGCCGCCTGTCTCTAATACGGTAGGAATAACCTCATCGAAAATCCAGCTTTCTACTTCTTCTGCTTGTGGAAGTTCAGAATTAGCAACTAAACGGACTAAATTACCTTTGGTTATAAACTTAACCTTTTGAATTCCTCCATTTGTAGGGGTGTCCATTTCGTTCACCCCCGCTGATTTACAATGAACTCTGATTGCTTTTTGTGGGTTAGTGTACCCTAAGCACCTTGCAACGTCTGTTGCTGCGAACATCACTTGACCGTTTACAACTACGGTTCGTACTTGCCCGAAGATGGGCGATTGGAATAATTTTAATTCTTCCATAAACAATAAGATTTGAACAATAAAAAACTGCGCTACGTGTTGTTCAAGTTCTTATTGCAAAACTCCGTGGGTATTTCTACTCCACGACACGGCGCAGTTATATCTTTAATATTATTAAGATACACATTTATATGTGTATATATGGGCACAAAAAATGCCGCTATGTTTGCGGCTTCGTACCGCAATAAGATTTGAACACTGCAAAGGAAAGCGTTTATTTTGGAAGTGCAAAACTTTTCGGCGTGTTTTTTTGGCATAGATAGCTAACAAAACAAATTTTTCTAATTAGAAATATTATTAATTAATTAATTACCAATCGTTTGCCGTACTTATTTTATTATTGATTGCCTTAATAAGCCTATTAAATTCTAACGCAACCAAACTTCTGTTTTTACCTTCTATCAAAGTTGTTATCGGCTTTGTCATATCCAATTTTAGAGGCCCAATAAATGTATCAGCATATATTTGTTTGATGTTAGGTGCATTATATCGTACTTTCCCATCTTTGAATTGTATTATTATGGAGTAAGAAATGTCATGCGGATAAGTATCACTTCCTCCTCCTGTGAAAAAAACGTGAGAAGCGTATGTTTCGAGTTGTATCATATTATCTCCCAATGTCGTAAGTACATCTTTTGGAGATTTGTATAATTCGGATATTGCAGACATTGCATAAGATTTCAAGTCAGAAGCTGTAACTCCTGGTACTTCATAAACAACATAGTCTTTACTTGAATCCTGTTCGCTATGTATCCCATTATCGTCAAATTTGAACAAGCATAATGCGTTTGCTGCATTTATGTTTTTAACTGATGAAATGCCTTCTGTCTGTGCGCTCGCTCCCACTGCAACCACGGCGAGGAGCATAAATAATAAAATCTTCTTCATAATAAATAAGTTATAATGTTTTTATAAAAATAATTTTTCCCAATCAATAGACTTAACTTCATAATGTTCATACATAAAGTCGGCTTCCTCTACGCAAAATGGAGAAAATCGAATGTTATCACCTTCTTTTTTAAAATACAAGAATCCACATTCTGAATACATCTTATTCTCTTTATCCTCATATTCTGCTATTTCTTTGGAAATTGTTGTATCATTGTCGTGAAAGTTATCCATCAATGCCTCATTAATGGACCTATATGATAGGAACCACTCATCTTTTTTTGGGGTTACTCCTAAATGTTTTATTGTTATTTTAATTTTTCCCTCTGTAATGTCCTTTATTTTTAAATATTCTTCCTCTGTTGTTGTGTATATATTTGTCACTTTTACATAGTGAAACCCTTGTTGTAATGTTGGATAGTCATAATATGCTCTCCATGAACTTACAAGAAACATATAATAATTACTGCCATCAAACGAATATTTCTTAGCCTGAATATTTATTATATTGTTCCTAATCCATCCAAAGTATTCTTTCTTTGCGATAAATGCAGGAGAAAGAGTTGCCGGAACTTTATTATTGTTTTTGTATTCGTGATACATCACGTTTTTATATCCACACCATCTTTCTTTATATGAATCATAAGCCCATCCAGTTATGTTTGAAACATAAGCAGAACTTTTTAATAATTTGGGAACATTTGTTGTGCCATCAACTCTTTCTTGCGCATTTGCCGTTACCATTACACACAGCGCAATCACCATCAATGATAAAATCTTCCTCATATAATATGTTTTTAAGTGAATAATCATTTCTTATGCTGCCAGCAATAGATGTTTCCTCTACATCGCATCTGTGTGAGGTTGTGTTAAATCCCGAACATCCACTGCTGATTGGTGGCTTTTGGTGTCACATTCACAGCCCGTTGATAAAATCTTCTGCAATTTCACGCTCTAATCCCGTGTATTCCATATATTCGTTTATGGCTTGTTCTATAAACCCTTTCTTTTTTAATATTTCCCATTTATGCAAATGCTGTTTGAAATCATTGCTGTTCTCATCTATAACAGGAAGCTCTTTTTTAATTTCTTCTTTATGAACTTTTTCCATTTTTTCTTCTTTCTTACTTTCTTGTGATGCTATTTTCGTTTCCTGCTTGCTCTCGACCTTATTGGAATTTGATTTTTGAATTTCCGATGCAACCCTATTGATAGCCGATATTAGTTTTTCGCTTCTATCATCATACATTTTTTTTAATTCACTGACATTGTTAGTCATTCCCCAGACCTTAAAGAATAAGATAATTTGTAATATTCCAAATACAATAATAATAATTGATAAAAATTCAACCATAATATTAGTTTTTAAGTGATTAATAAACTATAAAAGTATCGTAGGATAGCCTTACCATCGGGCTTATATGCCATCCTTGAAAACGGATAGCCCTTTCTTGCTCCCGTATCAACTCCGCATTTTAGTTAAATGTTGCAAAAATACCCATATTTGAAATATGAAAGAATGGAATATATATGTTTGAAAACATAAAAAGCGGCAGAGTGAAATCCCGCCGCCATTCATTCATCTTATACTTATAGTTTAGTCTCAACCTCCACTACATACTCTTTGCCAATCTCGCGTCCCAATTCATCATAAGACGCACGCCTTACAAACCCGACACTTGAAACGCAAACACCCGTCTCATCTTCAAAATTATTTAGCAGTTTGGATATGATGGTACTCAACTCCTGCTTCTTCTGCCTTATTTCTTGAACATCCATAATTACAAACTTTTTTAATCCAACTGCGAAGCCTTAAATAACAAATAGCCCCTATTCCTCCGCTTTCAAATAGATGTTCTTCAACTCGTCCTTTCTCAACGTCCCGTATTTTATTCCCCTGTCAATACGTTTACGGGCATTACCGTCCTTAGCCTTATCAGTATTCTTGGAATTATCCTTAGACACAATCAGCTTAACCAACTCACCCAACGGAATAGGTTCTGTTGTTCCCCTGTCCCAAATGGAACTGAAAAACTCTTTGGCCGGTTTCCCCATAAGCAGTTTCCTTTCAGTTTCATTGCCCACCTTGTCGAAATGTAAATAAGGCTCTGCAACAATATTGAAATAAGGCAGCAATGACCTTTCGTCAGGCTCGCTCACCATGCGCGTTTTCAAAAGCTTCAGATACCTGCCCCCGTTCCTTGTACGGCCAATGGCAAACACTCCGTCCGCAAAGTTAGAAAGAATTTTGCTTCCTGCCATGTTCGTTTTAGACAAAGGCTTCCCCTCCTCAATCTTCGGAGTATGCGCTATCACCATGACGCTTACACCCATCTCACGCTTTATGCGTGTAAGCCCGTCCATGATTACCCCGGCATACTCCGCTTCTGCCGTTTGCGTGGAAAGGTAGGATAGGTTATCAAGAATCATGACCTTTGCGCCCGTATCAAGAAGTTTATCCCTAATCCCGTCAATCACATTCATGCTGAACTCCTCACTATCCACATCCTCCGACATGGTGCACCTGATAAGGGATTTCGGGAATCCGCCATTCCCATATCTCCTTGCAAGCTGCCTATCTGACAACTCGAAGTCGAAGTAAAGCACCGTCTGGGGTGGTGCTTCCACATCCACGCATTCGCTTTCCCCTTTGGCTATCTCATAGGCTATCTGTGTGGCGAGGATAGACTTCCCTATCCCACTG
Organism: Bacteroides sp.; assembly: GCA_041855205.1. GTDB lineage: Bacteria > Bacteroidota > Bacteroidia > Bacteroidales > Bacteroidaceae > Bacteroides. The sequence goes on along the minus strand of JBHADT010000140.1, from coordinate 772 downwards.
TCCGCGAACAGGAATACAAGCTCGTTCTCCCACCAGAAATCCCCCCACAGCCTATGTATAGGCGGCTTCTTTTTCCCATCCTCAATGATAGACTGCATGTCAGAAGACGTAAATAGAGGGGTTTGCTCTACTATATCCCCCTCATCTGGAATATGCGCACTCATTCGTTCATGCCTTTTTATGTCGGCTTGTATTTGTTCTTCTTCGGTCATATTATTCGCTTTCAATCCTATCAGGTGCAGGCATTTCCAATAACCGGATAGCCTTAATAGTTTCCTTGCCCTCTAATATCGCTTTGCACAAACGATGATAACCATCGGCAATCTGTCCTGTATCATCAAGGATAATAGGATATTCAAGCGAGCATTCTCTCACGCGCTTGCACTGAAATATAAAACTATGTAGCTGACCACACTCAAACGCTTCTGTTGTCAAGTTTATATTCCATAAAGGCATATCGAGTACAGGATATTCCTTTGCTTTGGCAAAATCATAGAGAGTTTGCGCATTCCATATTTTATTGCCCCTATGGTATTCACTTTCAGCGAAAGTCATATTATCTATTGGCACTTTCATATTATTCATTCCTCCTGGAAAATCCAGTGTAAGATGCCCCCTAAAACCAAAATGATTCTACCCCCTGAAAATATTCAATAATGCCCCCTCAAAAACTCTTGACCGATGGGGTTATTATTATTTTAGTTTATTTCCCTCTGTATGCCGGCATGTTGCGGACACTTTCTCCGGTTAACTCAATTCGGTGAGCCGTATG
>JBHADT010000139.1:0-49631 GCA_041855205.1 Bacteroides sp. | reverse complement strand
AGGTACGATATTTGGGCAACTAAGGTAAGGCTTTTGAATAATATATTGCTACCTTTGCGAGGAATAAAAAGGAAATATATCGTAAAACAATCAATCCCGAAACAGACTGTTGCATTGAGTGAAAGGCTTTTTTCGTATAATAACGAGTAAAATATACGGAGCTTGGCTGTTGCAAAAGCAGGCTGATTTTCTGGGTTCGTATCGTAATGAGAAAGAAAATTCCTCAGTTTTTACTTGCCGCTCCTACTTCGGGATCCGGAAAAACGACTGTCAGTAGTTTGTTGATGCTTGCTTTAAGACGGCAAGGATTGCATGTGCAACCATATAAATGCGGACCGGACTACATCGACACCAAGTTTCATGAAAAGATGTGTGGCAGGGCTTCCTATAATCTTGATCTCTTCATGGCATCTTCCGGACATGTTTGTGAATTGTATGCCCGTCATGCACAAACAGCCGATGTGTGTGTGGTGGAAGGGATGATGGGGATGTTTGATGGCTATGACAAGTACCGGGGATCCTCGGCCGAAGTGGCAAAAACGTTGAACATTCCTGTAGTGTTAGTGGTAGATGCCAAATCTGGCGCATACTCATTGACTGCGCTGATAAAGGCTTTCCTTGAGTTCGACAAAGAAGTGCGCGTGTTGGGAGTTATCTTTAATAGGGTGGGGAGTGAACGTCACGAGAGGATGTTGCGGGAAGTCTGTTCGGAACTTGGTATTGCTTGTTTCGGTTGTTTACGTATGCTGAAAGAGTTGGAATGGAACAATCGCTATTTAGGATTAGACTTTACAACGCTTGAACAGAGCGATAAGGAAAGATATGATTTTTTGTGTAAGTCTTTCAGTGAAAGGATAGACTTTGACCTCTTATTGGAATCTGCGATGCAATCTGTGCCGGAGATTCCGGGATATAAGAATTTCTGTTCTTATAAAATGAATGCTCGAAATGGTTCTTTAGAAGGTAAATTGAATATCTCAGTAGCCCGAAATGAAGAATCTTTTTCGTTTCTGTATGCGGAACATTTGGATATTCTGCACACCTTGGGAGAAGTTACCTTTTTCAATCCGGAGGATCCGGACGCTCTATTATCGCCCAATACCGACCTGCTTTATTTGCCGGGCGGATACCCCGAACGTCATGCGGATGCTTTGTCAAAAGCTCGAAAGATTACGAATTCTATTAAAGAGTACATTGAGAAAGGTGGGCGGACTTTGGCAGAGTGCGGAGGTCTGATTTATCTTTCCTCTTATCTGCTCACAGATTCTGTCGATATCGCTTATCCTATGTTGGGCACTTTTCCTTTGATGATATCCAACCGTGCCGGGAGCCGTAAACTCTCATTGGGATACAGGCATTTTGAGTTGAACGGAAAGAAAATACATGGACATGAGTTTCACTACTCCCAAGTTGTGGATACCATGTCTCCCATTTCGACGATAACGCAGGTCTACAATGCAAAGGACGAACTTGTGGATACCCCTGTGTATCGTTATAAAAACACATTGGCGAGTTATACCCATCTGTATTGGGGTGAAATAGATTTACTTGGTTTATTTGAACAATAATGAGGAAAATATATACTAAAACCGGAGATAAGGGAATGACAGGCATTCATGGCGGTGAGCGGGTTCCGAAAGACGACATTCGCATTGAAGCCAATGGTTGTATCGACGAATTGAATAGTGTGATAGGCATTATCCGTTCGCTGCTTCAACCGGACGATGAGCGGCAGGAATTACTATATAAGATACAGTTTGAACTAATGGTTGTGATGAGTCACGTCGCCACTCCTTCCGCTTTGTATAAAGCCGATACGGGAAGCCGGGGAAACGGAAATCCGAACATCCTGAATGCCGCTTCTCTTACTAAACTTTGCGAACAGGAAATAGACGCTGTGAATATAGCTTATCCGGATAATGGTTATTTCCTGCTTCCGGGTGGGACGGTGCTGGCAGCTCAACTTCAGTTTGCACGCACGGTGGCCCGGCGTGCTGAGCGACGCCTTTGGGCATTGCATCGTCAAGACCCTGTCAATGAAGATATCATGTGTTTGATGAATCGTCTCTCCGATTTGTTTTTTGTGATGGCTCGTGCCGAACTGCATCGGCTGAATTGGCCGGAAGAACGCTGGCAAGCATTTGCATATAAAAGGAAGAAGCAGTAATTGAAAAATCCATAACCTTTCTCTCTTAAAAACATAGAAGAAATGTCAACCTCCTCTCGATTACATTCGTTAATGTTTGCCGGAACGGGTAGCGATGTCGGTAAGAGTATCATAGCCACAGCTTTCTGTCGGATATTCAAACAGGATGGATATACTCCCGCACCTTTTAAGGCACAGAATATGGCACTTAATTCCTATGCTACGTCAGATGGACTGGAAATCGGGCGTGCACAGGCTGTGCAAGCAGAAGCCGCGGGCATTCCTTGTCACACGGATATGAATCCGCTTCTACTGAAGCCTTCCTCCGATCATACTTCCCAGGTGGTCCTGAATGGTAAGCCTATGGGACATCGCCACGCTTATGATTATTTTCGCAAGGAGGGGAGAGAAGAACTCCGTCAAGCAGTGTGTGCAGCCTACGACAGATTGGCTTGCACGTATAACCCGGTGGTAATGGAGGGTGCAGGCAGTATTTCGGAAATTAATCTTCGTGACTCGGATTTGGTGAATCTACCTATGGCGAAACATGCCGCTGCTGATGTTATTTTAGTGGGTGATATAGATAGAGGAGGAATTTTTGCCAGTGTATATGGTTCGCTTATGTTGTTATCTCCCGAAGAGCGAAGAATGATCAAAGGAATCCTTATCAATAAGTTCAGAGGGGATATTCGATTATTTGAATCAGGTATCCGCATGTTGGAAGAACTTTGTGGTATTCCTGTCATAGGGGTTGTACCTTATTATAAAGACATACATATCGAGGAAGAAGATTCTGTGGCTTTGGGCAGTAAGTCCATGCAGGCAGAAAGAGGAAAGGTGAATGTTGCGGTGGTTCTCCTTCGTCATCTCAGTAATTTTACGGATTTCAATATGCTTGAAAGAGACCCTCGCGTACACCTTTTCTATACTAACAATATAGATGAACTGGGCAAGGCTGATATTATATTGATTCCCGGTTCAAAAAGTACATTGTCAGACCTCTATGAGTTGCGGCGCAATGGTGTGGCACAAGCTATTATCCGTGCACACCGTGAAGGAACTGTTGTGATGGGAATTTGTGGAGGTTACCAGTTGATGGGGCAAGAGGTTTGTGATCCTGACGGTGTGGAGGGAGATATCAAACGCCTTCCGGGGTTGGGACTTCTGCCGGTTACTACCCGAATGACGGCGGAGAAAATAACGAAACAAGTGCGCTTCCGCCTGAACGAACAGGTATTTTCATGTACAGGGCAGGAAGTAACGATTGCCGATATGAAAACCATCGCGGAAGCATTCCCTTTCAGTGGATATGAAATACACATGGGAGTTACTGATGCGTTGAAAGACTCTTCGTTTGTTCCGTTTGCCTTGCTGGAGGATGGACGGGCAGATGGATGTTATGTGAGTCGTACCTGTATGGGAACCTATATTCACGGGGTTCTCGACAATCCTTGCTTCATAAATTTTCTTCTCGAACCTTTTGCGGAACGTTTTACGAGAGAGGCTGCTTTTGTGGACTACCGTTCATTTAAAGAAGAACAGTATGATAAACTGGCAGATCATGTACGCCGTCATGTTAATTTACCTCTTCTGTATAAAATACTAACGAACAATGCTTGAAGGTCACGGAGACGATACTTACAACTATAAACGCCCCATCCTGGTTAATTTTAGTTCCAATGTTTATCGGGGTATGGACCTATCCGGTTTGCAGGCTCATTTGAGTTGCTGTATTCGCGAAAAGGAAGAACTGCTTTCCTCCTATCCCGAACCGCAACCCCGTACATTGGAAACCCGTTTGGCTGAGAAATTTTGTTTGCCGCCATCTTCGGTCTGTGTTACTAATGGGGCAACAGAGGCTATTTATCTGATAGCTCGTGCATACCACGGGGCGAATACAGCCATTCTGCAACCTACGTTCAGTGAATATGCCGATGCCTGCCGTATGAACGGACATCAAATTACCCCTTTATACCGTTTGGCAGACACAAAGGATTTGCCGGGAAATATCCGTATGCTTTGGTTGTGCAATCCCAATAATCCTACGGGTGAGGTGCATGAAAAGGCTATGCTGACGGAAATGATTCTCAAACATCCTTCGGTTTATTTCATTATCGACCAGTCTTATGAAGACTTTACTTTGGCGTCTTTATATACTCCGGAAGAGGCAGCGGCCTTTCCGAACGTTTTTTTATTGCATTCCATGACTAAGAGTTGTGCCATTCCGGGACTCCGTTTAGGCTATATTACCGGCAACGAGAATCTGATAAATCATTTGCGCACAAATCGTATGCCGTGGTCTGTCAATGCTTTGGCGATAGAGGCCGGACTGTATTTTCTGAAAAACAAACTTCCTATTTGTACTACACTTGAATCTTATCTTGCTGAAGCTCATCGGTTGCGTGAAGCTTTAAGGAATCTGGGAGGTATGGATGTCTGGCATTCGGAAACACACTTTATGCTTGTTCGGTTACGCTCGGGAAAAGCTTCAGCCTTGAAAGATTACCTTGCCAATGAATATGGTTTGCTCATTAGAGATGCTTCAAATTTCGAAGGTTTGGATGACGGTTTTTTTCGCATAGCGACGCAACTTCCGGCAGACAATGAATGTTTGGTGCAGGCAATCGAAAAATGGTGGAGGGAATGAGATGGATGCCGTGCGGGAAGTAGTTATACCTTTGCTTTCAGCTTGGGGAATGGATTATTTTTGGGGTGACCCGGTGTGGTTACCTCATCCTGTTGTCGCTTTCGGAAAACTTATCTCTTTTTTCGAGAAACATCTGAATAAGGGAAAATACAGGTATTGGAAAGGGGCGCTGCTCGTTGTCGTGTTGGTTAGTTTTGTATTTTTTTCAATGACTCTTATATTGCACTGTCTGGCAAACTTCTCTTGGGTATGGAGAGCTGCAACCGACGCGGTTGTTATCTTCTTTTGCTTGGCGGGGACAACGCTTATCAAGGAAGTAAAACAGGTTTTTAAAGCCGTCGAGGAGTCGTTGGAATCGGGGCGTAAACAGGTATCCCGCATCGTTGGCAGAGATACCTCCGAACTGTCCGTACAAGAAGTGCGTACCGCTGCATTGGAAACTCTTGCCGAGAATCTGAGCGATGGGGTGGTGGCGCCTTTGTTCTGGCTGCTGTTGTTGGGTACTCCCGGAATGTTGGCATACAAGATGGTGAATACATTGGATTCGATGATAGGTTATCGTAACGAACGTTACCGGGATTTCGGTTGTTTTGCCGCTCGTCTGGACGATGTAGCGAACTATGTACCTGCGCGTCTTACAGCATTACTCATGTTGTTCGTAACCACATTGTCGGGGCGTAAGAGTGCCATGCAGCTTGCTCGATTTATAGTAAAGTATGGAAAAGCACACGCAAGCCCTAATTCCGGTTATCCGGAAGCAGCTTTGGCTGGCGCATTGGATTGTCGTTTTGGCGGGCCGCATCCTTATTTCGGAGAGGTGTTCTGGAAACCTTATATAGGAGATAATCCCCGCTTGCTGGATATTGATGACATGCGCTTTGCCGTCCACATAAACCGTTCGGTGGAGGTGCTCATGGTTTTCATGATAATAGGAATATCGTTACTTGTAACATAAGTTACATTTTAAGCAAAACTTTCATACTACTTTTGTGTTTATTAGAAAACAATATTTAGAAAAAGATGGAACAATTGCATGCCCACGAAGTACTTCACATGATGGAGGGAAACAGTTATACAGAGCTTTCTCTTAAAAAAGCGATTATTGAAAGATTCGGTAAGGACCAGCGTTTTTATGCTTGTTCGGCAGAGAATATGAGTGTCGACGAACTTGTGGATTTTCTAAAGCATAAAGGAAAATTCATGCCGACAGATGCGGGCTTTACCGTGGATGTGAGTAAAGTCTGTAACCATTAGGATTCTCGTAGAGGAAGTCTGTTTTTTTTCTTTTATTAGAGAAAGATTCTTTTTTTAAGGGAACGAACGGAGAGAAGAAACCGGATGAGGCTTGCATTTGCAAGCCTCATCCGGTTCATATATACAGAATCGCCTTCATACCCCGGATTAGTTCTTAGGTTTTTTCCGGGAAAAAGGGAGATACGTCCTGACTACTTTCTTCATGAAGTAGGCGAATCAGAATGATGCGACGGGTCTTTTCATCTATCCGGAAACGATTATCCAATCGCTCGCCTACGAGCCACACGATCTGATCACCGCATGTAAGAACCCATTGTTGTTCCTTGCGTATGCGCGAATACTTTTTGTCTGTGAGGTAGTCACTCACTTTTTTCCGTCCTTTCATCCCGAATGGGACGAAGCTGTCTCCCTTTTTGCAAAGCCGCAATACGAAAGAACCGGATAATTTATCGGCGTCTATACACACCACATGAGTTTCTTGGGGAATGCGGAAGTTCTCCGTATATGGCAACTCCTCCATTGTCAGACGGAAAGGAGGAGACTGTTCGTCTTGGGTTTCTTTCTTATGGATATTGGTAAGAGGTTCTATGAGTATCAATTCCCGGTCTTTTACAAGTCTGTGTGTGGCACTGAAAAACTCCTTTCCAGATTGACCGGTCAGGGAATTGAACACATCTCTAATCCGTGCTCCGTTAAATCCCAAGGGAGCGAGCAATTCAAACAACAATGTTTGCGGGGCAACTTCTTTGAGAAGTAATCCGATGTGTATGCCTTGTGGCAATACTACGCGTGTTTTTGCTTTTTCTATTTCATTGTGGTAAAGCAAGGAAACCTCACTCAGATTGTTGGCTGTCCGCAAGATGTTTGCTTTGGCGGCGGGGTTAATTTCCTCCATGAGAGGAACAAGATTCAAGCGAATTTTGTTCCGAATATATTCATCCTGAAGATTGCTGCTGTCCGTGACGTATGGCTGGTCTGTTTCCCGGAGATATGACAATATTTCGTTGCGGTCTAAACAGAGTAGCGGACGAACCACATATCCATTGCGCGGGCGGATTCCTGTAAGCCCGTTGATTCCGGTACCTCGTATCAGATTGAGCAGAACAGTCTCTACACTGTCATCCTGATGGTGTGCAACAGCTATGGTTTCGGCATTCAGCTGGTTACGCATTTCTTCGAACCAGCCATAGCGTAACTCACGCGCCGCCATTTCGATGGATATGCGACGGTATGCTGCCTCTTCACTGGTGTTGAAGTGCCTGACATGCAGAGGTACGCCTGATTGTTCGCATAGTTGCCTGACGAATAGTTCATCTCTATCCGACTCCTTGTCGCGTAAATGGAAGTTGCAATGTGCCGCCTCGCACTCATAACCCATTGAAAGCAGCAGTTTTAAGAGTGCAACGGAATCAGCTCCCCCGCTCAGTGCCACCAGTGTTTTCCTTCCCGGTGCAAGGAGTTTATGCTGATCGATGTATTGCCGTACCTTTTGCAGAACCATGTCACAAATGTACATGATATTTCCTTACAATGATACGAACCGAAACGAATAATGAATATGCCGGGCACTTTTTCTGAGAGTGGATGATGAAGTTTTCCCGGAGAAAAACAGGTGTATTATTTTCATCCGGTGTCGGTCTTATTTTGTATTTTTGACACAACAACCCTGACCCGAATATTCCAAAACAAAGATGAATGAGAATCTCTTGAATAAACTGAAGATACTTGCCGAATCGGCAAAGTATGATGTATCCTGCTCTTCCAGCGGTACCAGGCGTTCCAACAAACCGGGTATGTTGGGAAATACCGTCGGCGGAATAGGCATCTGCCATAGTTTCTCGGAAGATGGTCGTTGTATTTCTCTATTAAAGGTGATGCTGACGAATTACTGTATTTACGACTGTGCCTACTGCATTAACCGGCGTAGCAATGATTTGCCTCGGGCAACGCTTTCGGTCAGCGAGTTGGTGGAACTGACAATCGAGTTCTATCGCCGCAACTATATAGAGGGATTATTCTTAAGTTCGGGTGTGGTTCGTAATCCCGACTATACCATGGAGCGGTTGGCGCGTGTAGCCAAAGACTTGCGTACCTTGCATCGCTTTAATGGTTATATCCACATAAAGACTATTCCCGGAGCCAGCCGTGAACTTATTACGGAAGCCGGGCTTTATGCCGATCGCCTGAGCGTGAATGTGGAAATCCCTAAAGAAGAAAATCTAAAATTCCTTGCCCCTGAAAAAGATCATAAGAGCGTCTATGAACCCATGCGTCACATCGGGCAGGGGGTACTGGAAAATCTGGAAGAAAGAAAAAGATTCCGTTATGCACCTCGTTTTGTCCCTGCAGGACAAAGCACGCAGATGATTGTAGGCGCCACGCCCGAAACGGATAAAGACATTTTGTCTCTCTCGTCGGCGCTTTACAAATCGCCTACTATGCGACGCGTGTATTATTCCGGTTATGTTTCCGTCAACACGTCGGATTCTCGCCTTCCCGTATTGAAGCAACCTCCTTTGGTGCGAGAAAACCGTTTGTATCAGGCGGATTGGCTGATGCGTTTCTATCAATTCAAGGTTGACGAGATTGTGGATGATACATATCCGCACCTCGACTTGGAAGTTGATCCCAAATTGGCGTGGGCATTGCGCCATCCCGAAAAATTTCCGGTGGATGTCAATCGTGCGGACTATGAAATGATACTGCGCGTGCCCGGCATAGGAGTGAAGTCGGCGCGACTGATTGTCGCCTCTCGCCGTTTCTCTCGTTTGGGATTCTATGAACTCAAGAAGATGGGTGTGGTGATGAAGAAAGCAAAGTATTTTATCACTTGTCGCGAATTGCCTGTATCCACCGTTCACGAACTTACCCCGCAAGGAGTACGCCATCTGCTGGTTGCAAAGAAGACAAAACACCCGACCGATGAACTCCAGCTATCGTTGGACTTTGAATAAATGAAGCGATACCCCCCGAATTCGTATTTAAGCTATGCGTATATTCTTTTTTGATAATACTTTTGAGGGAATATTGACCGCAGTGTTCGATGCCTATGCCCGCCGGACATTTCCTGACAAACTACTCCGGGAAGGGGAGATTCCTCCTCTTTTCTGCGAGGAAACTTATACGGTGATTACCGATAAGGCAAAGGCGGAACGCGTTTGGAACGGCCTACGAAAAAAGCTTTCGGATACGGCCCTATCCGAGTTGACACAATGCTGGTTGTCGGAACTCCCCGAAGTTTCTATGCTACTTTTCAGATATATTTGCAAGGCTGTCGAAGCACCTGCCGGTATAGAGACGAATTTTGCCGATCCCGATGTGTTGGAACTCTCGAAAATATGGAGAAAGGTATCCGGGGAGAGACTGAGGATGTTGCAATTCGTACGTTTTCAGCGTACTGCCGATGGAATGTACTATGCGGCACTGGAGCCGCTATACAATGTGTTGCCATTGACTATCGCCCACTTCAAGGACCGTTTTTCAGACCAGCGCTGGCTGATATACGACATATTCCGCTCTTATGGTTATTATTACGATTTGAAAGAAGTCCGTGAGGTTTTCTTTAAAGAAGGCGAACGCGGCAACCATTTGATCACCGGAATGCTGGATGATGCTCTGTTGGATGAAGAGGAGAGGATGTTTCAGAAACTGTGGCAAACCTATTTTAAAGCAATCTGTATTAAAGAACGAATGAATCCGCGCAAACACCGGCAAGATATGCCAGTGCGCTATTGGAAATATTTAACCGAAAAACAAGGTTAGTCTATTACCCATTGAGGATTGTGCGGTTTGGTATGTTTGGGATTGTAGTGCATACCGCTCGTTGTGGGAATCTTTAATACATATGTTCGTTGACTCTTGTTGGCAAGTGTCGAGTCTCTCAGCCAGGGATTTGCCGTTTTCAGTTGTGCATATGTGATACCCTGAGTACGGGCGAATTCAATCAAATCCGATATTTCTGTGGAGATGTTTATTTCCTTGTACGGCATGGGAGGATAGAGGTGTTCCTTTTTAAGAAGAAAACCGTATTGCCTGGGATTGCTTACAACGGCCTTCCCCGCCATTAAACGGAACATATAGCGTGAGGTTTCTTCCGTCAGCCAGAGGTCTTCCGCCTGATTCACCTGTTGCCTCTGCAACTCGGCGGATATGCGCCTCTGACCGCCGTTATATGCGGCAGCCACGCACAGCCAGTTGCCATATTTGGCATAGCTTTCTTTCAGATACTTGCATGCCGCCACTGTTGCCTTTTCCAGATGATAACGTTCGTCTATGTTGGCATTCACCTCCAATCCGTATTCGCGTCCCGTGCTTTGCATGAACTGCCACATTCCCGCTGCTCCGGCAGGGCTTCGGGCAAGCATGCTCAGGTTACTTTCTATTACGGCCAAGTACTTGAAGTCATCCGGAATTCCGTTGGCTTTCAGTATAGGTTCGATGACGGGGAAGTAGCGGTTGGCACGTTTCACGATGAGCATGGTGGACGAATGCAGGTAGGTGAATGCAGTCAGTTCGCGATCCATCCGTTCGCGCATGTCGTAGCGTGTAAGGTCAATCTCCTGTCCGGCAAAAAGAAACTTGTCGGGGATAGTGGGCGAGGTTACCAGATAGGGTACTTCGGATTTGACGGAATCCCGTCTGGTGTTGAACGCGGCATTACCGAATAAAAAAGGAAGTGTAGCGCCTATCGATAAGGCGATGACAGCGGTGAATACAATATGTTTGGATTCTCTTTTGAACATGTTTTCGCAATATTTATAAACCCTGAGACAACATCGTTTCATTGAACAGATTCTTCAGAATACTGCTCTGTGCCTGATACGAACCGTTGTTGGCATAGATAAAAAGTACGCTTCCCCCTTTGATTGTATCAATTATCGGTTTAGTTATTCTATGGGGCAGGGCGGGGCAACCGAGGCTTCTGCCCAGACGTCCGCCTGAAGCAACTCTCCGGGGGTCGGCATACGACGCGCCGTGCATCACGATGGCGCGTTCTTTGGCTTTGTCGTTGACACCCTGTTCCAATCCTTTCAGCACTAATGAATACCCGTTCTGCCCGTTGTACGTATTCTCCGTAAGAAAGAAACCGAGTGAACTTTTGTATGAACCGGAGGAGTTCGAGAAAGAAGTGGCGTACATTTCACCGCTATTTCGCCCGTGCGCTACTACAGAAGTGTACAGAATTTTCTTCTTTTCCATGTCGAACACGTACAGGCGTTCTTCTGTGGATGGTTTGGAGAAGTCTATTAGTGTAAGGATATTTTTCGTTTTCTCCCGAATGCGGATGTAACCCGCTACCGCCTGGCGAAAAGCGAGAAAGTTGACGATTCCTCCCAACTGCATTTCTTCATACATTTCTTCGCCCGCCACAAGTTCCGATACCGGAGAGGGAGCATGCCACTCTTCCGTTGTATGGATGGGATTTTGATGGCAGGGAAAGAAAAGGAACAGAAAAAACACCGGCAAGACTTTCCGCATACTTACATTCATGAGTTGCGGCAAAGGTATGAAATTTATTCCAAAACGAAAACAACCGTTTCATAAGTGCTTGCCCAGTTATAGACGAACTCGGCATGAGAGGTGGCATTGCGCACGCACATGTGCGAGCGGGGAGTCGTTCCCAGCGACGGGCTGTATTCTATGGGAGCTGTTCGGGGAGTATTTACGGGAACTCCGTGTATGTAGGCTCCGCAGGTAAACCGGCTTGCGAAAGCTGCATATCCTCCTACCTCCTTGGAACCGTCTTTGAGGTAGACCATTTTCCGCTTCTTCTCTTGCAGCAGAAACATACCGAGTGGCGTCTTTTGTGCATAAGGCGGGAGATATCTGCCCGTTGTGGCGGGATTCATGCTTCGTACGGTCCATTGTGCCTTTTCCTTTCGTTCCAGTGTGGTGATGTTTTGGTTTTTCCGGTCCACAAAGATTGCTTTACTGAAAAACACGGTGTCCTCCAACAGTTTGGTGTACTTTTGGGGAATGAGCCATGTGTCCTGATTTGCTGTGGAAACTATCTTGACGAAAGTCCCTTCTCGTGAAAGATACTCTACCGGTTCGCCGTCTCTGGCGTATCTTTCGGGAACTATCGTGTCTGTGGTGAGGTATAGAGGAATAGACTGGTAGCGTTCCACGCCCAAGGTATCCGCAACACGCGTGTAGGCATTGCGTCGGAATTTTTTGACCAAAGGAGCTTCTCCGTTTTGATTTTTATAGTTTTGAAGCACCATCCACCGTTTGGATTCCAACTGTATATTCTCTAAATAAGCAAGTCTTTCCTTGATTTTCTCCCATTGAAAGAGGCGAATGGTATCCCGGTATGGGTAGGTGTCCGCCAAAGTGTATAAGTCGTATAAGAACTCTTTTTCGATATGAATCGCCTCGCTTGCCGTTTTTTTATTTTCCGGGAGCACATTTTCCGTCGTTGCCGTATCTTTACGTATAAGAGAATCTTCGTGTACGTTCTCTCCTGAAGTGTCTCTATCTGCCCGGGGTGTGCAGGATAGCAGGCAAATGCAACAAATCCATGACAAGGGTAGCGAAAAATATCTGTTCATAAGCGGCGGCGTGTGTATATGAGGGGCAAAAGTAAATATATTTTGATAAAAAACAAAGCCAATCTCCTAAGGCGTTTCGTGCTGGGGAGAACCGCATGGGAATCTTGGAAGAGCCGCACAAGTACGGTACTCGAACCACACGGGAACGGTTCGGGAACCGCACAAATATCGTTCATGAACCATTCTGGAGTAGTCTGAGAAACACATGAAGAGAATGAAACCCTTAGTCCGGAGAAAGTGAAAAAAACATCGTAATTTTTTTCTGCGAGGGAATTATTATATTTGCGCTCCGGCACTTTCAACCATTAAAATTTAAAGAAAGAGAGATTTACATGTGCTTGCATAAAATATATCTTCGCGTCACACTCCTTATATTATATATGGCGATGATTTTCGCAGGGAGCGTCAGCGTCGCTTCCGCATCGGGCAATACGACCGCTTTGTTTACGCCCGACTATTCATATGTGGATTTCAAGAACATCATGCTTCCGTTGGAAGCGAATGCCATTTACGCCATAGGGCAGGATGATAGCGGCATCGTGTGGTTGGGAACAAAGAAAGGGCTTTACAGCTATAACGGTTTCAATACACACGGCTATGAGAACGACTTCGGTTATGCCGGAAATGTGATTCATTGTCTGTTGCAATTAGATGAGTCTCATCTGTGTCTTGGAACCGATCAGGGAGTTATTTTCTTTAACCTGAAGACCAGACTTTTTCATCTGCCCGAAAACTCGCTTTCCGCTCTGAAAGCCATCAGAACCGTAAACCTCTATGACAACAAACTTTGGCTGGGAACCAAAGAACAAGGCTTGTTCAGCTACGACCTTCAGAGCGGAAAACTCTCTGCACATAAACGTGAAGACGGTACGATAGTCCCGTTTATCCTTACCATGGAAAAAGTGGGGACGGAACTCTATATCGGAAGTTATGACGGACTGAATGTCTATGATATGGTAAGCGGTGTGCTGAAGAAAATAGAAATCAACGACAAAATGCGCATCATGTGCAATTCGCTTCTTTGGGACGAGTTGAAGCAATGCCTGTGGGTGGGTACTGAAGGTTGGCTCTACAAGTACGATGTGGCGGGAAAATCCATGAAGCAAACCTCCGTAGCGGTGGGGCATACAATGAAAGCCATAGCCCGCGACAACGGCGGAAATCTGCTTTTAGGCACCGATACGGGGTTGTATATCTGCGACTCACGGTCAGGAAATGTCCGCCTCATTGCCCATGACTCGCGCAATCCGCAGTCGCTCTCTAACAACGTGATATGGAACATATTCAATGACAAAGACCATAATATCTGGCTCGGTACCAACCGTGGGCTCTCATTGTATTCAAGCGGCATCGTGTACAAGACCATACCCTTGTCCGAATTGATAGGAAACGGAAAAGGAAATCTCTTTTCATCGCTCTATAAAGACTCCCGGAAATCGTATTGGTTGGGAGGCGAAAACGGACTGCTTCATATGGCAGGAGACAGGGTGAACTGGTTCCAGACGAGCGACAAACGCCTTTACCTGCGTCATGACAACGTAAGAACCATCTTTGAAGACAGAGACCGCATCGTCTGGATAGCGACCGACGGGGGAATCGCTCGCTACGATACGGCGGGAGATTCTTTCGTCTTTTATGAAATAAAATCGGAAAAAGGCGATAAAAATGCAGACTGGAGTTATGATATATGTGAAGATCATAAAGGACGGCTATGGATTGCAACCTATATGGGTGGGTTGTTTGTCATAGACAAACGGCAATTGCTGGCACATGATGCGAAACAGCCGTTTCATACCGAACCCGCCATATCCGAGGAATACACGGGCAATTCGGCTTTCGGACTCGAATGCACAGCCGATGGGCGTACTATATGGGCTATAACGCAAAAAGGTGTACTTTGCATAGACACCCATTCCATGAATATAAGGCGGGTGAATGTGTTTGCGGAAAATATCTGCTTGTTTGATAATAAATTCTGGTACACTACCGCCGGGAAACTTTACCGCATGGACACTGTGCGTTTCACCGAAGAGGAAGTAATCATTCCGCTTGAAGAGAATAGAAAGATATATACGATGGTCGATGCGGGCAACCGTTTGTGGCTGTCTACATCCGAGGGAGTGCTTTTTTATGACAGAAACTCGGGGAAAGTGACGATGGTTCCCGGGTTGGCAGGCGGTTATCAGGCAGGTCTGTACGATGAGGAGAAAAGAGAGATTATTTTCGGGGGAAATGATTTTCTTACCATGTTGCCGACTGTCGACAACATTTTCTCTGACAAGTCGTATCCTGTATTCATAACATCCATATCGGCAAACGGTATCCGGCTGATTCCGGATGCCGATTATTTTCTCACTCACGATAAAAAGGATGATACCTACAAAATAAGATTGCTTAAGAGAAACAATATCTATCTGGAAGTATCTACCCTGATGTATGGCAGGCACACGCTGGAGAATTTTTACTATTGTCTTGACGATAATGATACGTGGGATTGTATAGAGACCGGACAGAATAAACTTTTGCTTGCCGGATTATCCGGCGGAAATCATCGTTTACGGATGTGCGATCGAAATCCGTTCTTGGACAATGAGGCGATAATCAGAACCTACGAGATCACCGTTCCTTATCCATGGTATTTAACTCCTCTTGCCATTTTCATTTATGTTGTCTGTCTTCTGACGGGCGTTTCCTACACCTTTATCGTCATTCAGAAAAGAACGAGACGTATATACAAACAACGTGAAAGAGAACGTTTTTTGGAACTCTCCAAACTGAAAATGGACTTCTTCGTCAACATTTCCCATGAATTGAAAACGCCGTTGAGCCTTATTATCGCTCCGCTCAGCAAGATGATTTCCGAGACAAAGGAGGGAAAACAGAAAGACGGGCTTCAGAATATTCATAATAATGCCTTGAGATTGAACAGCCTTATTTGTAGAATATTGGATTTTAAACAACTGGAATACGAAAACGACAATGTTCTCATCAAGTCGCGGGTAGACTTGTGTCAGATAATAAAGAACTGTATCGACAATTTTACCGATATATGCAAGGATAGAAACCTGATTATAAACTTCTCGCATCCGGACGAATGCATACTCATGGATGTTGATGTACTTAAAATCGAGTCTGTGGTGATTAATTTATTGTCCAACTCGATGAAGCATATCCGTGACAACGAGGGAGTCATAAATATCTCGCTTGCGGTGGAAGACAACACGATAAAACTTTCGGTAAAAGACAATGGCTGTGGTATATCCGAAGAGGAAATGCCATATGTGTTCATTCGTTTCTTTCAGGGAAAAAGTAAAAGTAAAGATGGCGGCAGCGGGATAGGGCTGTATCTGGTAAAGAAGTTTGTGGAACTTCACGGGGGAAACATCGCAATGAAAAATGAGAACGGACTTCGGGTAGATATCACATTACCCTATGTGAAAGTAACGACACGGCAGGATATGACCGTTATCGATGATTCGCCTTCTCAATCGTCTTTGAGTGACGACAGGAAATGTATCCTGATAGTTGACGACAATAAGGAAATAGTTGAGTTTCTGGCAGAATCCCTCTCCAAAGAGTTTCAGTGTTTGAAAGCCTATGACGGGAGTGAAGGTGAAGAGATGGTGAATAAATACCGTCCGGATTTGATTATAGCGGATCAGATGATGCCTGTGACTAACGGACTTGACATGGTGAAGAGGATAAGACGAAACACAACTACAGCTGATATTCCCGTCATTATGCTGACTGCAAAGGATGACTACGACACCGAACTCGAGAGTATCAAGCATGGGGTCGATGTCTTTATGCCCAAACCTTTTGACTTGAAACAAATGTTGTTGCAGGTGTCTCGTTTGTTGAAGAAACGCGAGACAGTCGAAAAATGCGCCAGAATACAGAGCCTTCTGGACTCTCCTCCCGTGTCCGATGCAAATATTATTGATGCGGATGAGGCTCTTCTGCGGAAAATAACCCAAGTCATAGAACAGAATATGGCGATAGAAGGATTTACCGTTCAGGCTTTGGCTTCGGCGGTAGGAGTTGACCAGAAACAACTCTATCGGAAGCTTAAGCAACTTACGGGAATGACCCCTGTCAATTATATCAGGAAATTGAAAATGAAAAAAGCCTCGACTCTACTCGGACAGTCCAATTTCACCATATCCGAAACAATGTATATGGTGGGTTTATCCAATATAACATACTTCTCCAAATGCTTTTCCGAAGAGTTTGGCGAAACTCCCAAGCAGTTTATGGCGAGGATAAATCGAGATAAAAAAGAGAATAAAGAGTGATTTGTCCATTTTGAGCCACTTTTTGTCCATTCTGGTCGGTTCGCCTGTTGGATTTAGACCTATTTTCGCAAAGTCAGAATCTGTTCGCTCTCTGTCCTGTACTCTTTCGGGCATTTCTTTATTCCGCTTTTCATGAAAAGCGTATTATATTGAAAACACCGATGGGAACCGGAAAAGATGATCGAAACAGGCTCTGTAAAGGAAACCAGAAATTTAATAGCGATGAAAAAGACCAAAATCTCTAAGCGATGTGTGTTATTGCTCGGGTTTGTGTTGGGACTGACTACTTCGTCTTGCCAGAACCATCCGGACGAACCGGTTGATGCATCTCCTGGTGTATCGACACGTGCGAGCGTAAACTCTTCTCCCTTTTGGCAGGGTGCGGACATGTCTTATGTAAACGAACTTCAGGACTGCGGGGTTGTCTACCGGTATAACGGGGCGGTGGCGGATCCTTACCGGTTGATTAAAAACTACGGAGCGAACCTCGTCAGATTACGCTTGTGGCATAATCCGACATGGACCAATTACTCTACGCTCTCTGATGTCAAAAGAAGTATAAGCAGGGCAAAAAGTGCCGGGTTGAGTGTGTTGCTCGACTTTCACTATTCGGACTCATGGACCGATCCTCAACAAAGTTTAGTACCTGAGGCATGGAGAAGAGTGGTGAAGTATTCCACTCCTCTTGCCGATTCGGTATATAATTATACGTATAACACACTCCTGCATCTTAAAAATGCCGGTTGTCTGCCCGAGATGGTACAGATTGGCAACGAAACCAACAACACTATATTGGTGAGCGATAATGCGCATTTGCTACCTACCAACTATGTGAGGAACGTTAAGTTGTTTAATGCCGGGTTAAAAGCGGTACACGATTTCAATACCACTTATTCTAAAACGATAAAAACCATTCTGCATATAGCCATGAATCCCGGTGATGCTTTGTACTGGCTTAGCCGGCATAAACGCTATGGGTTAAGTAGTTTCGATATGCTGGGAGTGTCGTACTATCCGCAGTGGCAGGAATATACACCTGCCGAATTAGGAAATTTTGCAGCTCGACTTTTGTCCGATTACAATACTCGTCTGTTTGTTGCCGAAACGGGACACATATGGACTCACTCGTGGAACGATGATAATCAGAATCTTATGAGTAAGATGGCTCCGGGTTATCCGATGGTTCCGTCTCCACAGTTTCAAAAAGATTTTATCATAGAGGTCAAGGAGGCGTTGAAAGCCAACGGAGGAGCGGGTTTCTGCGTGTGGGAACCATTCTGGGTATCTGCCGGTAACACTACGTTATGGGGTGTCGGTTCCAATTGGGAGAATGTTGCGTTCTGCGATTTCAACAATAATCTGCATGCTCATGGAGGCATTGAAGCGTTTTCGGAAGAGAATGTGGCTGTTACGTTCAAAGTGGATATGAAAAATGCAGGCGATGCGGCTAAGGGATATATTACGGGAGACTTCACGGACAATGGTTTCGGAACATGGCAGATTATCCCCATGAAAAGAGAGGGAAATTCAAGTGCTTATAGTTTTACAACTCGTTTTTCGAGGAATCAGACCGGACTGTATTATTTCCTTTCCGACAGTACGTGGACTCACAAAGAAACTTTTAATGGGGTACAGGGCGATCGCTCATACAATATCGCTACATCTGCCTCTTCTATGGTAATATCCAACTCTTTCGGTGTAAAATAAAAACAATAAAATATTAATATTCATCTAAAATGAAACAAATAACGATATTGCTTAAACTGATACCTGCCATAGCATGCCTAATTAGTTTCGGTATGCTCAATGCGCAAACATCCCGAGAAATGGTCCGTGGGGTGGTGATTGATGAGTTTAATGAACCCTTAGTGGGGGTGACCATCGTATTGGAAGGAACATCCACGGGCACGGTAACAAACCTTGACGGACGTTTTTCTTTGGCTTTGTCAAAGGGAAAGAATACGATAAAGGTGTCTTATATTGGTTATAAAACACAAATGATCGATGTGGACAAGGAAGAATTGCGGATAAAACTCGAACCGTTGTCGCAAAGTCTGACGGAGGTTGTTGTAGTAGGCTACGGAACGCAAAAAAAGAAAGACCTGACGGGCTCCGTTGCCACCATTGGCGATAAGGATTTCAATGAGGGATTGATTTCCTCTCCCGAACAATTGGTGAACGGTAAGATAGCGGGCGTACAGATTATTAACGGTGGTGGGTCGCCGACCTCCGGAAGCACGATACGAATCCGTGGCGGGGCGTCTCTCAATGCCTCGAATGATCCGCTTATCGTGCTCGACGGAGTACCGATGGAGGTGGGAGGAACCGTCAGTGGAAGCGGAAATCTTTTAAGTCTCATCAATCCGAACGATATTGAGAGTATGACCATTCTTAAAGATGCTTCATCTACTGCCATATATGGTTCCCGCGCGTCGAACGGTGTCATTATTATCACGACAAAGAAAGGTAAAGGTGATAAAGTAAAGGTGAATTTCTCCACTACCAATTCAGTACAGACCCGTACGGCAACGGCAGATATGCTGTCGAAAGATGAGTTTATTAACATTGTAAGCAATAGAGGGACTGAAGCGCAGAGATTGCTGTTGGGTTCGGCAAGCACAGACTGGAATGATCAAGTGTTTACCACAGCTTTGGGTACGGATAACAGTCTGAGTTTGATGGGAAGAATTACAAATACACTCCCTTTCCGGGTTTCTTTGGGGTATTACAATCAGGATGGGATTCTTAAAACCGATAACGCCACAAGATATACCGGTAGTCTTTCGTTGTCCCCTACATTCTTCGATGAACATTTGCGGTTTAACTTCAATGCCAAAGGTACCTTGGGGAAAAACCGTTTTGCCAACACGTCTGCCATCTGGGGAGGAGCCACTCACAACCCCACAATTCCCGTGTATTCCGGAATGGAGACTTTCGGAGGATACAATGAAGCTGTAGACGCCAAAGGGATGCCTATTACCGGAGCTACGGGTAATCCGTTGGGATTGCTGAAAAACTATAAATCCACCAGTAAGGTTTACCGTTTTATTGGTAATGCGGATGTAGACTATTCGATGCATTTTCTTCCGGAATTGCGTTTTCATGCCACTTTGGGATATGATTACTCCAAAGGACAGGGAGACATATATGTGCCTGCTTATGCTTATCAATATTACAATACGGGTGGACGCAACTACAGTTATGGTCCGCAGGAGAATCATAATAAACTGTTTACAACGTACTTGAATTATAACAAAGAATTCTCGGCAATAAAGAGTGTTTTGGACCTGACGTTGGGATATGACTATCAGTATTGGAAGTACACAAATGCTTTCTACGAAGAGTTGAACTGCAATGGCGATGTGCAGGCATCAAGTGCTCCTGATGACCAACGTCATGTCCTGATTTCTTATTACGGTCGTGTCAATTTCAGTTACGACTCTCGTTATTTGCTTACTGCTACTATCCGTAGAGATGGTTCTTCTCGCTTCAGCCCCCAAAACCGCTGGGGAGCATTTCCGTCGGTGGCTTTGGCATGGAGAATCTCGAACGAGCCTTTCTTTAAGTTGAACAACGTGGTGAACGACTTGAAGCTTCGTGTAAGCTATGGCAAAACCGGACAGCAAGATGGCATAGCCAACTACAGTTATATCCCATTGTACACTTTGAGTCAGCCGGGAGCTTCGTATATGTTTGGCGGATTGCCTATTGCCACATATCGCCCTCAGGCGTATAACGAAACCTTGAAATGGGAAACGACCGACTCGTACAATATCGGTTTCGATATCGCTCTGCTGGAAAACAGGATTTCCGCTTCGTTCGATTATTATCAGAGAAAGACGAAAGACCTCCTGGCTACTGTTCCTTCAGCGGCAGGGACCAACTTCAATAAACAGATACTCACCAATGTGGGTAATACCGAAAGTAAAGGTTTCGAATTCTCAATCAATGCTACTCCTGTACAGACTAAGGACTTTACCTGGACGGTATCTGCTAACGCAACTTGGCAGAAGAATAAGATTACGAACCTGACATTGGTTGAGGGAGCTGAGAAAACAAATACATTGGCCGGTCCTTATATAGATAGCTATCAGATGCAGGTACTGACTGAAGGGTATGCACCGTATAGTTTCTATGTATATAAGCAGATTTATGACGAAACTACAGGTAAGCCGATCGAAAATCTCTATGCGGACCTGAATGGAGACGGTGTGTCGGACAGTAAGGATTTGTATCGTTATCATTCGCCATCTCCCGACTGGTTTGTAGGGTTTAGCACTTCTCTACAATACAAAAAATGGACTTTGAGTACAAGCTTGAGAGGCAGCATTGGTAACTATGTCTACAATGGAATGGCGATGAATACCGGCGCATGGTCTACCATGAGTTACAATGCATTCCAACTGAATAATCTCCATAGCAGTTATCTTAAAACTGGATTTGTAGATCGTCAATACTTGTCGGACCATTATGTAGAGAATGCCTCTTTTATAAAAATGGACAATTTGTCGTTGGCTTATAACTTCGGAAATATCACTAAGTGGTGCAAACTCAATGCGAGCGTTATGGTACAGAACGTATTTACCATCACAAAGTACTCTGGTGTAGATCCGGAGGTGGCAAACGGTGTGGATACGTCTGTATATCCTCGTCCGCGCATATATTCAATATCATTAGGCTTTGAATTCTAAATATAAATACGATGAAGAAATATATATATTACATACTGCTGGCTTTAGGTGTTGTTATGGTGTCGTGTACGGACGACCTGAATCAGATTCCACACATTAACACTCAGCCCAATGCCGGTGAAGTATATGGTGATGCTGCTAACTATAAAAAAGTATTAGCTAAAATTTATGCCTCCTATGTGATTGCCGGACAAGAATTGGGCGGAGGTAATGCAGATATCTCCAGTGTCAACGGATATGACTTCTTGCGCGGATATTTCAATTTGCAGGAAGCTGCTACCGATGAGGTTGCCAATACATGGCTGCAAGGTGATAAGATTGCCGGGCTTACTTACATCACTTGGGATGCAAATGACCCTTGGGTTTCGGATACATATTACCGGACATATTACTCCATAACTTTGTGTAATGAGTTTATCCGTAACTGTTCGGATGACAAAATTTCCGGATTTTCTCAGACGGAACAGAATGAAATACGTACTTATAAAGCGGAGGCGCGATTTCATAGAGCCATGTTCTATTATTTTGTTATCGACTTGTTCGGGAAAGGACCGTTTGTCAATGAAAATACTCCCATCGGAGCTTATATTCCCGAGGCTTATAGCCGGAAACAGTTGTTTGAATATATAGAATCGGAATTGTTGGCTATTTCTGATCAACTTCCACCTGTCGAATACGGTCGTGTCAATAATGCCGTTGTATGGACACTTCTTGCCAAATTGTATCTTAATGCCGGCGTGTATACAGGTACGGAGCGATATACGGATTGCATCACGTATTGCAAGAAAGTGATGAATGCAGGATATTCGTTGGAACCGGATTATGCGAAGTTATTTAATGCCGATAATCATAACAGAACCAATGAAATCATATTCCCATTGATTGTTGACAGCGAACATACCGTGTCGTGGGGTGCAACCACCTACATTGCTTGTGGAGCATGCGGAAATTCAAGTACGCAGGATCCTGCAAAATATGGTCTGACCAATGGTTGGGGAATGTTCCGTGTAAGAGGCGAACTGCCGGCATTGTTCGGTGATGTTACTGCTTCTAAAGATTCCCGTTGCCTGTTTTATGTGGACGGACAGACGCAATATTTGGATAAGGCCATTGATGATCAGTCTTGCGGTTATTTCTCTGAAAAGTTCACCAATCTCACGGATAAGGGAGAGCAGGCGAGCAATACAGGAGCAGTAGGTGTCAATACGGATTATCCCATGTTCCGTTTGGCGGATGTGTACCTTATGCTGGCGGAATCTGTGCTAAGAGGTGGTGTCGGAGCAACGCGAGAAGAAGCGTTGACTCTTCTGAATCTTCTTCGCGAACGCGCATACGGAGATAAGAGCGGTAACATCGTGGATACTGAGATGAGTTTGCAATATATCATAGACGAGCGTGCTCGTGAACTCCACTTCGAATGTACGCGTCGCACAGACCTTATTCGTTTCAATATGTTTATCACAAATGAATATCTCTGGCAATGGAAAGGCGGAGTCAAGGGAGGTCGTGCGGTGGATAAGAAGTATAATGTGTATCCTATACCTCATGCGGAACTGTCTGCCAATCCCAATCTGAAAAATGAGAATTACTAAAATCAAATCATAGAGTATAATGAAGACAATAAAATATTTTTCACTTGTGCTATTTGCGGCGATATTCCTCGTTTCATGTGCTAAAGATGGTGATCTGATTACGACTGATGGAGGAGGAGAGGTGGCTTTGAACGGTAATACGGCGGATATCGTATTGGATTATAACCGTATCAACGATCTGGCATTGACGCTGCATTGGACAGATAATGGTGAGCTTACGCTAAGCAATCCGTTGGTTGCGGCGCCGGATGGTGCAACAACAAATATACTTCAGTTATCAGGAGATGAAAATTTCGAGAGTGTTTATGAGATTCTTAAAGACAAAGGAATCTATTATCATCAGTTTACGGTATATGAACTAAATGCAGTTATCAATCAGCTTGGGTTCGCAGATGGAGTGGCGTCACGACTTTACATAAGAATAAAATCCCTTCTGGGTGCGAATATGCCGGAAAGATACAGTTCTATAATGACCATCAAAGTTACTCCTTATAAGATAGATAAAACATTGGGGTATATTCTGGATTCATCTAAGCAGGAGACCGGTGTCATGTTGGCTTCCGTGGAATCTGACGGAGTTTATTCGGGATTCGTAGGAGCCGGTGGATGGTATAACTTTTTCCTGAAAGAGGGAGATGGAGTTATCTGGGGAAACGATGGAGTGACAGGAATGCCGTTTGCTCTTTCTTCTGAAAGTACTCAATGGAACTTCTGGTATCCGGGGCAATCGGGCTGTTATTATACTATTGTTGACACGAAAGCTAAAGAGTGGAGCGCTTTGTTTATTGAGAAACTTACACTTGGTGGAGATTTGACCGGAGACATGGAGTATGATCGCAAAAAGAACAGATGGTTTTATACATTTGATGCCGACCAAAGCGGAAACTTTTCGATTACCATCAAAGGCACGGGAAAACAATATGATGTACAAACCGGTACGGACGATGCTTTGGCGGTAAGCAGGGAAGTAGCTTTCGGAGAAGAAGGTGGAAAGATTGTATTTGGCACCGTTTCAAATGCCATTTCCATTAACTTTCCTTCGAAAGGACAGATGACGCTTTTCCTTGATTTGGCTAATCCGAAAGAATGGATTTGCGGTATCGAAACCGGAGGAGGTGAAGTGGAGGAAGTGCCTCAGAAACTTTTTATCTCGGGAATAGATGACGGAATTTCCGGTAATTGGACCTTTGACAGATATTTGACGCTGTATGACAAGGATAACCGGGCATATTCCGGGGTAATTAATGTAAAATCGTTATGGGGATATCGATTCTATCTTGCTCACAATGAGTGGAATCCGTATTACACAATGGCAGTGGGAGGTACAGCGGAAAAAGGAACTCTTGTGATGAATGGAGAAGGAAATATTGCCGCACCAAGTGAAGGAGTGTATCTGCTGGATGTTTCTATGGAGAAATTAACATATACTACCACTGCCGTGTCTGCGGTTTCATATACTGGATTCAACGACAATTGGGCGCTTACCGATATGAGCGAAACGGAGACGCCCGGTGTATATGTGGCTACCGTAAACATAACAGCTGCTACCCCATGGGGATTCCAGATCGTGTTGAATAAAGACTGGAATCAATTGTTCGGTTGTGGAGATGGAGTACTTGTGTATAAACGCAATAAAGGCAATCCTTCCGTTGATTTAACTGCCGGTACATATACATTGACGGTAGATCTTTGTGCAGGTACATATTCAATAAAATAAAATTAAGGAGTAATATAATATGAAGAAAAATATGATTACAGCATTCTTCTGTATGGTATTAGGAGTAGTTTGGGGAGCTTGTACCCAAGATACCCCCATTACAGATCCTGTGAAAGAAAAAGTAGTTCCCTTTGAAGCCGGAGAATTTGCCAAAGGGGCTGATGTAAGTTGGCTGACCCAATTGGAAAGCGAAGGGTATTCTTTTTTCGACAAAGACGGTATATCCACCGAATGTATGACCTTGTTGAAGAACGAATGCGGTGTTAACTCCATTCGCCTTCGCGTATGGGTAAATCCGGCTGAAGGCTGGAATAATATAGATGATGTTCTGGTGAAGGCGCGGAGAGCTCATGCTCTGGGAATGCGCATCATGATTGATTTTCATTACAGTGACACATGGGCGGATCCTGGAAACCAAATTACACCGGCGGCATGGGCGGAAATGAATATTGACCAACTGTCGGAAGCGGTTGCATCTCACACAACAGAAATGTTGTCCAAGTTGAAGGGCTTCGGTATCATTCCCGAGTGGGTTCAGATAGGAAACGAAACACGTAGCGGCTTTTTATATCCATTGGGCGACTATAAGAACGGTGCTAATTTTGCACGGTTGGTTAATGCGGGATACGATGCCATGAAAGCAGTTTTCCCCAAATGCATTGCCATAGTCCATCTGGATAGCGGAGATCGTGCCGACTTGTATACCCGTATATTTTCTACCCTTAAAGCCCACGGAGGTAAGTACGATATGATTGGTATGTCATTGTATCCCGGTGCCGATAATTGGAAAGAGTTGGCAGATAAATGCTTATCCAATATTAACTCTTTGGCATCTACATACAATGTGCCCGTGATGCTTTGCGAAATAGGGATGAATTATACGAATGCAGGGGAGTGCGAACAACTGATTTCCTATCTTATGAAGAATCGTGGAGAAAATCTGAAAGGGATATTCTACTGGGAACCGGAAGCTCCGGAGGGATATAACGGAGGATATGATAAAGGATGTTTTGTGAATGGGAAACCCACCTCCGCATTGAATGCTTTTCTCGAAAAGTAATTTGGAGCACACTCTCCTTTGCGGTTGCTATTTTTTCTGTCGACTTCTCTCTTGTCCTTTCAACAGGTAGTGAGTTGAGAACGTGAGCGAGAATACTTGTATGCTTTAACTATGATTATTAATAATTTGACTTAATATAGGATGAGACGATTTTTGATATATGCGCTGTTGTGCATAGTACCTGCTATCGCTTCGGCACATTTAGAAAGTAAAAAACTGACGGATGGCTGGCTCTTCAGTCGTGACAGCCTAAAGTGGGAGGAAGTTTCTGTTCCTCACGATTGGGCAATATATGGTCCGTTCGATCGTAATCAAGATTTACAAAAAGTGGCTGTTGAGCAAAACGGAGAGACAGTCGCCACATGGAAGACAGGTCGTACCGGCGGACTGCCGTATGTCGGTAAAGGATACTATACGACTACTTTCGAGGTGGCTGACATCACAAGAAGCCATACTTTGTTGTTCGATGGAGCTATGAGCAACGCGCTTGTGCGGGTGAATGGGCGCAACGTCGGTTATTGGGCATATGGTTACAACTCTTTTTGGTGTAATATAGATGAGGCTGTACATCCAGGCGAAAATATTCTTGAGGTCGTTCTTGAAAACAAACCGGAGTCATCTCGTTGGTATCCGGGAGCGGGTCTTTACAGAAACGTGCATTTATTGACCTCCAATCGCATACACATTCCGGTTTGGGGTACGCACGTAACCACGCCATACGTAAGCGCGCAGAGTGCGGTGGTCAATATACGTACAAAGATAGCAGGTGCGGAAAAAGGTTCGTTCATCAGGTTGACCACCGCTATAAAAGATGCTTCGGGAAAAGTTGTCGCTTCGGATTCTCGCAGCTATAAGATATATCCCGGACAAGAGTATATTCAGAATCTTACTGTTGAAGAACCCAAACTCTGGAGTCCAGAAACTCCGGAACTGTATCATGCTGAGACAAAGGTGTATGTCAACGATAATGAGACTGATGTTTGTGTAACTCATTTCGGTATACGTACTGTTGAAGTACGGGCAGGAGATGGATTCTATCTGAACGGGATAAAACGCAAGTTCCGCGGAGTGTGCAATCATCACGATTTAGGACCTCTTGGAGCTGCAGTGAACAAGGCGGCAATACGTCATCAGTTGACCTTATTGAAGGATATGGGATGCGATGCCATTCGCACCGCCCACAACATGCCTGCGCCCGAGTTGGTGGAACTTTGCGATGAAATGGGCTTTATGATGATGTTGGAGCCTTTTGATGATTGGGGCTTCCGTCCAAAATGTAAAAACGGATATGGGTCGGTATTCAATGCCTGGGCAGAGAGAGACATGATAAACATGTTACATCGGTACAGGAACAATGCCTCTGTCGTGATGTGGTCGATAGGGAATGAAGTACCGAGTCAGTGGGGTCCCGATGGTTTGCAAGAATTGAACTTCCTGCAGAACTTAGTGCATCGTGAGGATGGTACGCGTCCTGTAACTTGTGGAATGGATCAGTTTGATGCAGTAATACACAATGGATTCGCTGCGGCGCTGGATGTTGCCGGTTTTAATTATAAGCCCGCTCGCTACAAAGAAGCGCTGCCGCACTTGCCACAGAGATTAATCTTGGGTTCCGAAACGGCTTCAACGGTTTCTTCCCGCGGAGTGTATCATTTCCCTGTGAAGATGGGAGCGAGTATTGTTCGCGAAGACATGCAATGTAGCAGCTACGACGTCGAGCATTGCTATTGGTCTAACATTCCGGAATATGATTTTGCTGCGGACGACGACTTTGATTGGTGCATGGGACAGTTTGTGTGGACAGGGTTCGACTATCTTGGTGAGCCTACGCCATATGACACCGACGCATGGCCAGCACACAGCTCTTATTTCGGAATTATTGACTTGGCTTCGATACCCAAAGACCGTTTTTATCTGTATCGTTCGCAATGGAATAAAAAGAATCCTACTTTGCATGTGTTGCCACATTGGACCTGGCATGGCAGAGAAGGGCAGGTTACGCCTGTGATGGTTTATACCGATTCGCCTAAAGCGGAATTGTTTATCAATGGAAAGAGCCAGGGAATACGAGAGAAGAATGACAGTACCCTTCTTACCCGTTACAGACTGATGTGGAATGAAACCGTATATGAACCGGGAGAGATAAAGGTCGTTTCGTACGATGGAAAGAATAATGTGACTGGTACGAAAACGGTTAAGACGGCAGGAAAGCCTCATCACATCGTTCTGTCTCCTAATAAACTTTCTTTCGAGGATAAAGACGATTTGATATATGTGACCGTACAAGTAGCCGATAAGGATGGGAATATCGTTCCGGCGGACGACAGAATGGTGAAATATTCCGTGTCGGGCGCTGCTAAGTTCCGTGCCACTGCCAATGGAGACGCTACCTGCTTGTTACCGTTTCATCTGCCGGAGATGAAACTTTTTAGCGGTGCAGCTACGGTAATCATACAGAGTTCCGGTATTCAAGGGGATGCAGTGCTGAAGGTAACTGCCAGTGGTGTAAAATCTGCCTCGATTACTTTTCCTACAAAATAATCTGAGTTCGGAATGAGATTGCCCAAGACATTCGAGAAGGATTTTTATGTAGATGTAGATAGCTTACAATCAGTCGATTAAAAGATAGGTGAAGATGCTTACGTACCACACCCATGTGGTTTCGGGAACCGTACCCATATGGTTCGAGTACCATATTCGTGCTGTTCGGATACCGTACCTGCGTTGTTCTCCGGATTATACTGCCATCCCGTGTTTTGTATCTGTTGCGGACAGGAAAAGTCATCCAGACCGAAGTAAGTGATGCTTTGAAGCGATTGAACACTCTCCATGTCAATATTAAGAATAGAAAACACGCCTCAAAAGTTGTTTAAATTCAACTCTTGAGGCGTCTTAATTCTACTTAGCCGAGAAAGTTCTATATAACGTCTATGATATTCATATACGATCTAATACAGTTATTATCAGTTTATCAATGGTGTTCTTGTATCCGGTGTTCGCTTCTTTGGCAAGACGGTTGGCTATTACCATGCAAACAGTGGTGGCTTTATGCCCCATAAGTCGACTTAAGCCGGCCAAAGCGGAACTTTCCATTTCAAAGTTTGTAATGCGATAACCTTTATATTCGAATCTTTCTATTTTCCGGTTTTGTTCTGGGTCTGCCAGTGGGATACGCAGTTCTCGTCCCTGAGGTCCAAAAAAACCTCCTGCGGCAATGGTCACGCCACGTACCATATCATTACCGGAGATTCGGTCGGATAATTCGGCATCAGCATCAATAACGTAGGGAGCCGGAGCGCACATATTACCGGACCATCCCATGTGATTAAGAAATGCTCGTTCGAAAGGTAAATCGCATACCTCGTTTCGACCGGCATAAAAGTTTAATAAACCGTCAAAGCCGATTGACTTTTCAGAACAGATAAAGGTTCCTACAGGCGTGTCGGGTTGTAATCCTCCACAAGTACCTATACGTACAAGTTCTAACTGACGTAATTTAGGTTTAATCTCACGTGTGGCGAAGTCAATATTGGCCAAAGCATCTAACTCATTCACCACAATATCTATATTGTCACAACCTATACCGGTTGAGACAACCGTGATTCTTTTTCCCTTATATGTTCCGGTTATCGTCTTAAACTCTCTACTCTCTACCTCACATTCTTTTTGCTCAAAATGAGAAGCTACCAATGCGACTCTTCCCGGATCTCCCACTAAAATTACTTTGTCAGCCAACCATTCGGGCTTGACATGTAAATGGAAGATTGTTCCGTCTTCGTTTATAATCAGTTCAGAGGAAGCAAAATACTTTTTCATAATCATATCTTATATTCTTTGCAACATTCCGGTCATGAGACTATTCTCCCAGTGGCTTATTGGAAGCTCCGGAAGACGGTTTGGCTATATTCTCTCTCATAGAAGTATCGGCTTCTATATTTTTCATACGATAATAGTCCATAATACCTAAGTTCCCGTTTCGGAATGCCTCTGCCATTGCTTTAGGTACTTCCGCTTCCGCTTCAATTACTTTTGCTCTCGCCTCTTGTGCTTTTGCTTTCATTTCCTGCTCGCTTGCTACCGCCATGGCACGACGCTCTTCAGCCTTTGCCTGTGCTATGTTCTTGTCTGCATTCGCTTGGTCGATTTGGAGCGCTGCACCGATATTCTTACCTATGTCAATATCAGCAATGTCAATGGAGAGTATCTCAAAAGCGGTTCCGGCATCAAGTCCTTTGCGTAGTACGAGTTTAGATATAGAATCCGGATTCTCCAGAACGGATTTATGATTCTCGGAAGAACCGATGGACGATACAATACCTTCTCCCACACGTGCCAAGATGGTATCTTCTCCTGCACCGCCTACCAATTGACGAATGTTGGCACGTACTGTAACGCGTGCTTTGGCTATTAACTGAATACCGTCTTTAGCTACTGCCGTTACCGGAGGGGTATCTATTACTTTGGGATTTACAGACATCTGAACCGCTTCAAAAACATCACGTCCCGCCAAATCGATGGCGGTTGCCATCTGGAAAGGCAGTTCTATGTTGGCCTTCGATGCAGATACCAAAGCGTGAACCACTTTTTCTACATGTCCGCCGGCAAGATAATGGGCTTCCAGTTCGTCACGGGTGATGTTACTTAATCCTGCTTTATGCGCTTCAATCATAGCTGGTACAATAACGTAAGGAGGTACATTACGTATACGCATCAGAAAGAGTTGTACTAATGATATGTGTACTCCCGAGACTTTGGCTGACAGCCAAAGGAAAAAAGGCACATAGTGGAAAAAGAGAATCAGAAAAATGATTCCTCCGACCACCAAAAATAGAGTCAAATACATGGCTTCTGTATTCATAGGATTAAATATTAAAGTGAATATATTACTCTTTGAGTGATTTTATCATGATGATACCTTCAGCTATACGGCTTATCACAATAGCTGTTCCTTCGTCTAAAAAACCATCCATGGATTTTACTTCCACGATATTTCCGTCGAAATCAGCATTGCCTATCAGAGCCAGACGTGTTACCGCCACTCCTTGGTCTCCTACCTTTAACTTAGTATCAGCGACTCGATCAACTTTGGAGGTTATGTTCTTTTTTAGAGATAATCTGTCCAGAGTCTTTGAACGCATGAAAACAATCAGCGAACCGACACATGCGACCACTGATATGATAAAGGTTATTATTCCGGCAACATTACTTATATACGCAAACGCATAGTAGTTGGCATATATTGCACATGCTGCTGCCGCTATACCTGCCAGACTGACGCCCGGAATAATAAACAGTTCGATGAGAAAGAGAATAATTGCCGCTATAATCAATAACGCGATAATAAGTATATCCATAGTTTCAGTTATTTAAAGCCTTATATTCGTATTCACGTACTTTAAGGGCTGTATTATATAAATCATCATAGATGGTTTCTATCCGCTTCTCCACATCAAGAATGGCAGGTGAAAGCTTTGCTTTTTCCTCGATTCCGGCATTGATGTATTTTTCTCTCAACGTTTCCAGATTGTTTTGCTGTCTTGCAAGATTTTCGTTCAGTTGGAGATGTCTTCTGAATTCTTTTCTTGCTTCCGGAGATTTGAAATCTTTCCATCTCCTATACAAATGATTGTCATCTATCACAAATTCAAAGTCATATGTTTCTTCCACAGTCTGCATAATTCCCGTGTCTATTATTTCCAAACGTCTTTTGGCTTCGTTAACCTTCATCTCATCCGTCCATGTCTCTTTTAGTGAGTGTATTTGTGCCAATCTGATAATCTCTTCCTGAGAAACATTCTCATAGTCATATACTTGTTTGGAAGAATTAGGTATGAACACATATATACAGACTTTTCCTTCGGGTTGATATCTGTCGGAGGCGAACCAGCCTAAATTACTGTATTCATCAATCACAAACATATAATCATTGTAGGGGGAATTGAATGGCATACCCACATTCTCCGGATTCAGATAAGTATCCGTGTTCATGTTGTATCGTGTAACGAAGATGTCATATCCTCCGATAGAGTTTTCTCCATCTGCCGCATAATAAATAGTAGTACCGTCTGTCAGTACATACGGATAGTTTGCATTTACTCCTTCATTAATGCTTTCCGGCAGTAGAATGGATTTACCCCAACTGTTTTGTATCTTTGAGGCTGCAGAGATACTTAATGTTCCGTCTTCTTGAAGCTTGGAATAGAAAATCCGGTTACCTATCTGGGTTTCGTATACAGTAGCATCCTTTTCCTTTTCCTCTTGGAAAAAGTCGTTATACATATATAGTCTGCCGGATTCTTTACTCAACTTATATGCTTTCAGAAAAATCGGTTTGTCTACCACAATACTGTCAATAACGCACACCTTCTCCACGCCTTTTAGCATGCGTAGTTTCAATTTGCATCTTTCCAGTTTCTTTTCCGCTTCTTCGGTTGTTCTTTTTCGCTTGCGTAATTCGTTTATGTAGTTATCGTAATTGGCAATAGCTTCTTCGTATCTATAAAGATTCTCATACGCTTGTGCAAGATAAAATTGTCCGCTTGGTACTTTCATCTTGGTAGCTGCTTGCAGATACTTTAATCCCTCGGCGGAATCATTTGTTTTTATACAACAGACTCCATACCATAAACTGTAATTGCCATTATTGGGGTGGGTTCGTATCAATCGTTGAAAGAGGGGTTTGGCTTCACCATATGCTCCTGCATCATACAGTTTTTTTGCATTTTCCAGGTTCTGGGCAGAACCAACAAGACAGCCAAAACAGATAAAGTAAATAAACAGGATATATTTTTTCTTCATAAAAGCTTTTCTATCCGATATTCTAATGCTCAAAAATACAAATTAATCAGTAATAACTCTGTTTTTCATAAGTCTATTCTGTTAATTCTTCTTTAAACTGCTAATTTTGCAGCCGGCTTTTAAGGGTTCTTTATCTATGGCTCAATTAACGAAAGAGGAGAAAATATTCAGACGGATAGAAAAGCGTCTTTGTAAAGGAATGACAGAATATGGTCTTGTAGAAGACGGAGATAAAATATTGATAGGTCTTTCGGGCGGTAAAGATTCGTTGGCGTTGGTGGAACTTCTTTCAAAGCGCGCACGCATCTTCAAACCTCGGTTTTCTCTCGTGGCGGCACATGTGGTGATGCGAAATATCCCGTATCAAAGCGATGTTGAGTATTTACGTTCTTTTGTCGAATCTTTCGATATTCCTTTTATCGTATACGAGACAGAATTCGACCCTTCTACCGACAATCGCAAGTCTCCCTGTTTCCTTTGTTCGTGGAATCGTCGTAAGGCTCTATTCACCATCGCACAGGAGCAAGGATGCAATAAGATAGCTTTGGGGCATCACATGGATGATATATTGGAAACTTTGTTGATGAACATGACTTTTCAAGGAGCTTTCGGTACTATGCCTCCTCTTTTGAAAATGGAAAAATTCCGGATGAGTATCATTCGTCCGTTTTGTCTGGTGCACGAAGCCGACCTTATGGAGTTAGCGCGTATACGTATGTATAGGAAACAAATCAACAATTGCCCGCATGAAACACATTCCCATCGGAGTGATATGAAGAATATTCTCAGACAGCTCGAAGCTATGAATCCTGAAGCACGATACAGTCTTTGGGGGAGTATGCAAAACATACAGGAATCATTACTTCCGGGAAAATGACATATGATGCTGTAGCAGATGGAAGTTCTATGAAGTCAGCGTTGATTTACTAATCATCTTCTTTCTGAATACGCTTGTACATCTCCCCATTAATAAAGTTTGCGGCTTCCACTTTTATCAGTATACAGTCATTTATACTAATTCACCCAAGAATACGCAGAATATGCGTAAACTTGGGTGAATGTATCAGAACCTGTAAGGGAGAGATTTGAATAAATATCTCTGTATACGGGGATACTAAATTATTTGTTCAGTACGGTAGCCACATCCACAGCACAAGCCACTGTACATCCTACCATCGGATTGTTACCGATGCCCAGGAATCCCATCATCTCTACGTGAGCAGGAACTGAAGAAGAACCAGCGAACTGGGCGTCAGAGTGCATGCGACCCATAGTATCTGTCATACCGTAGGAAGCGGGACCTGCCGCCATGTTGTCCGGGTGAAGAGTACGTCCCGTACCGCCACCTGAAGCTACCGAGAAATAGGGTTTGCCAGCCAGTACACGTTCTTTCTTGTATGTTCCAGCTACGGGATGTTGGAAGCGTGTAGGATTGGTGGAGTTACCTGTAATAGACACATCCACACCCTCTTTCCACATAATGGCTACGCCTTCTCGAACGTCATCTGCTCCGTAGCATTTTACTTTGGCACGGGGGCCATCGCTATACGCAATCTCCTTAATAACTTTCAATTCGCCAGTCAAATAGTCGAATTCGGTTTGTACATAGGTGAAACCATTGATACGGGAGATAATCATCGCCGCATCTTTACCAAGACCATTCAAAATACAGCGAAGTGGCTCTTTGCGTACTTTGTCAGCCTTGGCGGCAATCTTGATGGCACCTTCGGCAGCAGCGAACGACTCGTGACCTGCCAGAAAAGCAAAGCATTTGGTCTCTTCGCGCAACAGCATGGCTGCCAAATTCCCATGACCGATTCCCACTTTGCGGTCATCGGCAACAGAGCCCGGTATGCAGAAAGCTTGCAGACCGATACCAATGGCTTCGGCAGCTTCGGCCGCATTTTTGCAACCTTTCTTCAGCGCGATAGCAGTACCCACCACATATGCCCATTTTGCATTTTCGAAACAGATAGGTTGGGTTTCTTCACACGTTTTATAAGGGTCGAGTCCGGCAGCTTCACAGATAGCGTTGGCTTCCTCGATATCTTTAATCCCGTTGGCGTTCAAAGCAGCGATAATCTGTTTGATGCGACGGTCTTGACTTTCAAATTTTACTTCTCTAATCATATTTATTTTCCTCCTTATATTATTCGTGACGTGGATCGATGTGTTTAACTGCTCCTTGTTCGGCTGTTACGCGTCCGTAGGTGCCGGTTACTTTCTTCAGTGCTTCGTTGGCGTCGGTACCTTTCTTGATTTCGTCCATGAATTTACCCATATGAACAAATTCATATCCGCAGATTTGATCATCTTTATCCAAGAAGATGTTTTTGATGTAACCTTCCGCCATTTCGAGATAGCGGGGACCTTTAGCCAATGTACCGTAGAGTGTTCCCACTTGGCTGCGCAGTCCTTTTCCCAAATCTTCCAGACCGGCACCGATAATCAGCCCTCCTTCCGAGAAGGCGGATTGAGTGCGTCCGTAAACGATTTGCAAGAAAAGTTCGCGCATGGCAGTATTGATGGCATCGCAAACCAAATCGGTATTCAATGCCTCTAGAATGGTTTTTCCCGGAAGAATTTCAGAAGCCATTGCCGCGGAGTGAGTCATCCCCGAACATCCGATGGTTTCAATCAGAGCTTCCTGAATGATTCCTTCCTTAACGTTCAATGTCAGTTTGCAAGCACCTTGCTGGGGTGCACACCAACCTACACCATGAGTTAAGCCGGAGATGTCTACAACCTCTTTCGCTTTTATCCATTTACCTTCTTCGGGAATAGGAGCCGGTCCGTGGTTGGGACCCTTTTTAACAACACACATGTGTTCCACTTCGTGTGAATAAGTCATAATTAACTCTTTTATTAAGTGATATAAATAAAAAAACGTATTCCACTTCTTGGGGAAACCCATATGAAAATTCGTCGGGAACATTTGTTTGGGGTTTCCTTTTTCTTTGTACCGGATTTCTCCTTCTTCGGGGTTTTCCTTTGTCAGGAATAATTGATTCCAAATTTAGGAGAACGTCGTTTTGCGGCTTTATCTTGTTTGTCAAAAAAGTTGTCTGCCTTTTCCAACAAAGGCAGACAACTTTACAATACTTTATCAATAATGTATGAAGATGTATTCATACGTAATTCTTTCAATTTCGGTGTTTTCTATGAACATCGAGATGTTTTACATCATTTCGGGCAAAGTTAGTCCTTTTCTCATTTCCCGCCAACCGTTTAATTTGACTTTTTTAGAAAAATGGGAGACAAAGTTACCTTGTCTTCCCGAATGCAAAGTGGAGTTTGCAGTTGCCTTTTATTTTATCCCCAAAGTAGCTCCGGCATATTTACGTACCACCGGTTCCACTTTGCTTGCAGCGAGTGTATTGGGTAAGGTGTAACTCGGAGTGAACGAACTTCCTGTGCCGGTAGTGGCAGTTGAGTTGTTGAAGAGGCATTTGTCGAATTTGATCTTACCGGTTCCTTTAGACTTGTCATCGTAGGGTTTCTTGATACCGAGGAAAGCGGTTCTTTCTACGTATACATTCGCATTTTTGCCCAATCCGATGCAGTAGTTGGTTACCGAGCTGCTGTAAAGACAGTTTGAAATGTGAATTTGTCCGAAGCGCACGCGGGGCATGCGTTCACGGCAGCCTTCGTCCCACCAGCAGAACTGGAACGTAGTGCGCAGTTTACCCTGATCTTGCGTGGCGCTGTCGCTGGAACCCCATAAATTGACGAAGCGATGATCGTTGCTTCCGCCCGAACCTCCGGCTTTCGGAGCGATGAGATAGCGGAAGCGGCACCAAGTCACCGAGATGTTGTCGGAAGCATTTTTACAGTCGAAATTGCCGTCTACTCCATCCTGAAAGTCGCAATGATCTACCCAGATGTTTGTGGTTCCATCAATGCACAGGTTGTCCCAACCGTCCGTGTCGTATGCGCCTGCCCCTTTGAAGGTGAGATTACGCAGGATAAGGTTGGTGGAACCTTTCTTCAGGTACAGGATGCCGGAAGCGTCTCGGGTTCGGTTGGGGTTGTAGAGCGCCGAACCGGCGAGTCCCAGCAGGGTCTTGTTTTGGGCGACTACGGATATTACTTTATTAACCTGAATGGTGCCTTTAACATATATAATCAGTTTGTCCGATGATTTGAGCGCATTGGTTAGTTCCGTTGCATTTGTGACGGTGACGCTTTTACCTCCCTGTCCTCCGGTTGGAGCAGATTTTATGCTTGCAAAACCTACGGGAGCGTCCGCGTCGAAAGAAGAAGTGGTATAAGCTCTTGTCACGACTTCTTCATTACTATTTGCATCTGTGGTTGGTTCGGAACTTTTTTCCAACAGTTCCATTGCAGGATCGGATGCGCAACCGAAGAGTACGGGCAACATCAATACTACATAAAAAAAGTGTTTCATGATAAATGTTTATTGAATTTGTTAATATAATATGCGGGCACAAGAAAAGGACTAACGAGTGCCTGCTTACAGCATCGTGTCAGGATATTTGCAATGTGATTGGTATATTGTGTTTTTCAGTTCATCTTTGCCGATACCGGAAAAAAAAGGATGTCTTCCTTGGGTATTCTTTTCGGCTTATTGAAGAGCCTTGAAGCGGTACGCTTGTCCAGTCGACTCCACACTGATGATTATGGGCTGACTGAATGAAAAGACCTCTTCTTCGTTGTGTGTGCGAACAGACTGTATGAGTCTGCCCGATAAATCGTAAAAACTGATGTGTGCGTTTTCGGCGAGACCGATAAGAATGATATTGTTGTCTCTACGGAAACATCTTACCGGAGCGGATTCTCTCTCCGTGAGTACGGAAATTCCGGTGGTGGTGCCGTGAATACCAAAGTCATTCGCGCTAGGCGAGTTCAGGCTCATTGCATAACTGTGTTTCATCAGTTCGTCGACCAGACTATTTATGTAAAGTTCCAAATAAGAATATCCGGTGGAAGGCTCTATGTCGCGATGAGTCTTTCCCGAAGGTAGAAAAGCGGCGGCCCATGTATCGGGAATGCCATCGTTGTTGCTGTCGGCGGGAAGCTCTCCCTGTTGGTAGAGGATATACCCCTCGGTATCGGCTTGGGAGTCTATCAGCCCTTTGGTGCTTCCGTTGCTTCCGGTATATGTAAAACTTCCGTTTCTCGTTTCGTTTACGATACGTTGGTCGATGACGTCCCGTTGCAGGCTTGCCCCCGCGTATCGGAGCACTTTCTCGAAAGCCTCTGCGGCGCTGTGCGTTCCGACGGGTTGCACTTCGAATTCGGTGTCGCTCTTAATAGACTGTTTTGTGCCGTCGGGCAACGGCGCGTTGTTTGTGTTGGGATGTATCCCTTCCCAATTATCGTTGTTTGCCATGGCAATGTTGCTCTTTCCCTTGCTGTCCAAGTCGGCACATGTGTTGTCTATATAATTGCCGTGCACATAGAATTTTCCCCATACCCCTTTGGCGTTTTTTTCCTTTCCGTCGTCGGCGTTCGGAGAGAAGATGCGATGCACAATGCTGCTTTTGGTGGCGGTGGATGGTCCCGGTTTGTAGTAGTTGTTCACGAAGTTGTAGCTTCCTCCTTCGCCCGCATATCCGCCATTTGTGGGTCCCCAGTTGTAGAACACATTATTGCGAAGATCCACGATTTCCTTATCCGGCGTACCCGTGAAACGACTGCCGCACAGGCGAGGGGTGCGGCTGCTGTGATGCGCAATCAGGTTGTGATGAAAACTTGCGCCTTCTCCGCCCCATATTCCTCCGTAACCGTGTTTTCCTTTACCGTGTATGGAATTTGTAAGACTCTCGCTCAAGATACACCATTGCATTGTGAAGTTTTTGTTCCCGTAGAAAGAAGAACATTCGTCCGTACTCCAACTCATGGTGCAATGGTCAATGATGATATTCTGTTGGTTGCGTCCCCACATGGCATCGTTCTCGTTCTTTGTCTCATCGCCCATTCTGCAACGGATAAAACGGACTATGACATTGTTTGCCTTTATCACCATTGAATAGTTTTTCAGACAGATACCTTCTCCCGGTGCGGTTTGCCCGGCGAGGGTGATATTGGAATTCCGTATTTCGAGCGTACTGCCCAGTTCGATTGTCCCCGATACGTCAAATACAATGATGCGATTGGGCTTGCTCAGTCCTTCCCGGAGAGATCCGGGACCTTTATCGTTCAGGTTGGTTACGTGATAAACATCTCCGCCACGTCCGCCCGTGGTGGTGTAGCGTGCATATCCTTCGGCACCCGGAAAGGCGGGTGTGTTCTGTGCCGGCATGCATGTAGCTGCCGTTAATGCCAGACATATCGAAAGTAACCTTTTTCTCATGAAATATTTTTTCTTTTATGGGACTTGTTCAGGCATCCCCCGGGGCATTGCGACTACCTCGGGACATTCAGTTTTCTTAACGCAAAAGTCTCTTTTCTCATCGATAATTATGTGGATAAACTCTTCTAATAGGTGTAAATTTTGTTTTTAATTTATTATTGAAATATTCTTTCTTCTTCTGTCTTTTTGTTGATTTTTATCTGTTTCATATAGAATATATGAAAGATTCATCAGGGATAAGAGAGTGATACATTTAGTAATTTAAAAAGGAAGTTTCAGTGTCAGAAAGAAAGTAATAGTCTTTTTCAGCTAACGAGCCTGTTTTCATGATTTGGCGAAATAGAATGGTTTGTGATGGCAAATATGCCTTCTGGAAAGGTAAAATACCTCTGAAATACCGCTTGTTTTCCCTTCAAAACGCGTGTTTACTCCCGCTACTGTACAAGTGCCGTACTTGTGAGTCCTTTGTGTTTTGTCCGTGACACACCTGTGCGGTGTTTCTGAAAATCTTTCGCCGTCTGTTTTGCGTGCTTTTTTCTTCTATTTCAGAATGGGCTGTTTTTGTATCTTGTTGTGGGTTAGTTTGTTATGGAAAAGCAGTCGAAAAAATGAGAGCATCCCTTCTTCTGTACGGAAATATGCGACT
Source organism: Bacteroides sp. (assembly GCA_041855205.1). GTDB lineage: Bacteria > Bacteroidota > Bacteroidia > Bacteroidales > Bacteroidaceae > Bacteroides. Next base: position 9,918 of record JBHADT010000139.1, on the reverse strand, counting down.
CTCATGCGTTTGGAAAAACAAAAAGTAAATTCCATCTTGCGGTTGACAAAAAGAAAGACGGGGTACAAAGAAAAAGAAACGGGAGGAATGGATTTCTTCCGCGAAAGAGTCTCGTTTTTATTTGTAACTTTGTACGCTGTTTCCTAATTATATACCATAAAACCGCAGCGCTTGTAACTATGATAACGATTAAAGATGAAACCTTGCGCCAAGCCGCAAACCGGGGAATGGATGCCTTCATTCAGGTATTTACCGATGCATACAGAAGAGAGATAGGTGGAGAACTTACCCCGGAAACCATGTCTCGTCTCAATGCCGAACAACACACGTTGCTTGCTTACCAGTTGTTTAGAGAGGAAGTGCTGGAGGGAGGCTTTTGCCAACTTATACAGAACGGATATGGAGGATATATTTTCGACAATCCCTTTGCCAAAGCCATGCGTTTGTGGGGAGCCGATGAGTTCGGTAAACTGATATACAAGGCAAAGAAGATATACGATACCTGTCGCGATGATTTGGAGCGTGAGCGAACGGACGATGAGTTCATGGCGATGTACGAACAATATGAGGCGTTTGACGACTTGGAAGATGAGTTTATAGGGAAAGAGGAAGCTCTTACCTGCTTTGTTGCCACGTACGTGGATGAACACTTGGATAAGTTCGCTGAAATTATTTAAGTGAACGGATGCAGTATTTTAGAAAGAAACGCATTCTCTATATATGAAATCAATTTTATATATTTGCGAACTTAAAAATCTAAAGTGATGAAACAGTTTAAATTTTCAATGCTTGCGTTGATTGTGCTGATGGGAGTTTCTTTTTCTTCCTGTATCAAATCGGATGATGGCGATGAATCCTATACGCTCGAGCACCTTGTGAAAGTGCGGAACGGATATGCGGGAACGTATTTCACTGATGCTGCCGGAAATCAGCTTCACCCCACACTACTGTCTTTGACAGAAGTTGAAGGAAAAGGGTTCAAACCCCTGCAAACGAAGATGGCGTACATCTATTATAAAATAGCGGAAACGGGAACGACCGACACGAAAGGTACGGAAGGCGGAAAGAAAATCGTGGCAATTGAACTGCTCGGAGCCGTTTCCATGGATGGGGACCAGATTATAACGGAAGAGGGTAGTGAAGACGATGTGGAAGCTACGGCCCCTATTTTGGGGTTGGAGTACGAAGGTACGGTGAGGCTGACTCCTTTTATGTTCGATGATAATACACTTGTCTTGCCGGTGTTCTGGTTGATGGGAAACGGAAATGAGTTGTTGGCCCAACATAAATTTACCATTGTTTTCCATCCCGAAAAGGTGGAAGAGGGCGCTACGGAAATGGTGCTTCAGTTGCGTCACGACAAGGGTGAGGATACCAAGAATGATGTCCGTACATGGGTGTGGAGATGTTATGACATCAGCACCATGTTACTTGAGTTCACCGCGAGGGCAGGGGTGGAAAAGCCGGCTAAAATTACCATCGAAACGATGGAGAGTATGACCTCTGTGAACATCACCGACCCGACTTGTAAGAAAAACACTTATTCTATTTCATATGATAAATAACGCCGGTTCCGGCAGAAAGGCACTGACAGGCGTACCCCTTTTCGAGGCTTGCCTGCGCTGCATTTCACAGAGTGTCGGGCTTGCGTAGTTAAACTGTAAAATATTGGACTATAAAGCATTATTTCATATTGCAATGTTATTGATTTCCTCCCCGGCGCGAGCTTGGGAGGAAATTCGTTTGGAAGCAGACGGAAGAAAAGTATTTATCGCTTTTGTCTATCCCATGATAGGGCTTTGCAGCCTCTCTGTCTTTATCGGCTCTTTACTGATTAAAGGTTGGAGCGGGCCGGAGAGTTTTCAGTATGCCATGACTCAATGCTGTGTGGTGGCTGTCTCTCTCTTCGGAGGTTATTTTCTGGCAGCGTATCTCATCAATGAACTGAACAGTAGGATGTTCTCGGCGAAAGGAGACATTCTGCTTGTGCAGCAATTCGCGGGTTACACGCTGGTGGTTCCTTTTCTATTGCAAATCGTCATCGGTGTATTGCCCGATTTCCATATCATAGCTCTGTTGTTGCAGTTCTATATAGTGTACGTGGCATGGGAAGGAGCGCACCATCTGATGCGGATACCGGAGAAAGAACGTTTGAAATTCACCTTGCTTTCGTCTTTTCTGCTCATTGTTTGTCCCGTGCTCATCCGGGTTGTATTCCATAAACTTACCATGTTTTTAAATTAAATCACTCGGAGAATGAAGCAACCGCTTGTCAATATAAAGAATAAACGTGCTACTTTCGATTATGAACTGGTAGATACGTATACTGCCGGCATAGTGCTCACCGGTACCGAAATCAAATCAATCCGTCTGGGAAAAGCAAGTCTGGTGGATACGTTCTGTTACTTCACCAATGGCGAGTTGTGGGTAAAGAATATGCATATAGCCGAATATTTCTACGGTTCGTATAACAATCATTCGGCACGGAGAGAACGTAAGCTGCTGCTATCCCGGAAAGAACTCAACAAACTGATGCGGGATGCCGCCACGCCCGGTTTCACGATTGTTCCTGTCAGAATATTTATCAATGAAAAAGGACTTGCCAAAATAGTGATTGCTTTGGCTAAGGGTAAGAAGCAGTATGATAAGCGCGAATCGCTTAAAGAAAAAGATGATAAGCGAGACATGGCACGTATGTTCAAGAGATAACCGGAAGGAATAAAACCTATACACATGAATTGATTTTTTCTCGATTTCTATTAAATAACTTTGGCTGTATATATTAATGAAAAGAAACCTGAGCGAATTGGTACGCGAACGTATCCTCATACTGGATGGAGCGATGGGTACCATGATACAACGATATGACCTGAACGAAGAAGATTTCCGGAACGACCGTTTCCGGCATATAGCCGGACAACTGAAAGGAAATAACGATTTGCTGTGTCTGACTCGTCCCGATGTGATACAAGATATTCATCGCAAATATCTGGTGGCGGGGGCGGATATAATAGAGACGAACACATTCAATTGTACGTCGGTGAGCATGGCAGATTACCACATGCAGGAATACGTGCGCGAAATCAATCTGGCGGCAGTGAAACTGGCGAGAGAAGTGGCCGATGAGTATTCCACACCGGAAAAACCCCGCTTTGTGGCCGGTTCGGTGGGACCTACCAACAAGACCTGTTCCATGAGTCCCGACGTGAACAATCCCGCAATGAGGTCATTGACTTTCGACACTCTTTCCGTCGCGTATCAGGAACAGATGGAAGCCCTGCTCACAGGAGGGGTCGATGCGTTGCTGATAGAAACCATATTCGATACATTGAACGCCAAGGCAGCTATCTTTGCAGCCGAGAGAGCCATGGAAAGTGTAGGCCGCAGAGTGCCTCTTATGCTTTCTGTCACCGTTTCGGATATCGGCGGACGCACGCTTTCCGGGCAAACATTGGATGCTTTTCTGGCATCTGTGCAGCATGCCGATATTTTTTCTATCGGTTTGAACTGCTCTTTCGGGGCGCGGCAGTTGAAACCCTTTCTCGAACAGCTTGCCGCTCGTGCTCCTTACTACATCAGTGCCTATCCCAATGCAGGCCTGCCCAACAGTATGGGACTTTACGATCAGTCTCCCGAAGAGATGGCGAATGAGGTAAAAGAATATATAGACGGAGGTTTGGTGAACATCATCGGAGGCTGCTGCGGAACGACTGACGCCTACATAGCCGCTTATCCCGGGCTTATTGCGGGAGCCACGCCTCATACACCAGCTTTGCCGCCCGCTAATCTCTGTCTATCAGGCTTGGAACTATTGGAAGTAACTCCTGAAAAGAATTTTATAAATATCGGTGAACGTTGCAACGTAGCGGGGTCGCGTAAGTTTTTGCGACTAATCAAGGAGCAGAAGTATGACGAAGCATTGAGCATTGCCCGTCAACAGGTTGAAGATGGAGCGCAGATAATCGACGTGAACATGGATGAGGGACTTCTGGACGCCGCTGCCGAAATGACGACTTTCCTCAATCTGATGGCTTCGGAACCTGATATAGCTCGTGTCCCCGTGATGATAGACTCTTCTAAATGGGCGGTGATTCTTGCCGGACTTAAATGTTTGCAGGGTAAACCGATTGTCAACTCCATATCATTGAAAGAGGGAGAAGAGACTTTCCTTGCTCACGCACGTGCCATCAAGCAATATGGAGCCGCGGTCGTGGTAATGGCGTTCGATGAAAAAGGTCAGGCAGATACTTGCGCACGGAAAATTGAAGTCTGTGAACGCGCCTACAAGTTGCTTGTGGAGAAAGTGAATTTCAATCCGAATGATATTATTTTCGACCCGAACGTACTTGCCATCGCAACCGGTATGGAGGAGCATAACAATTATGCCGTCGATTTCATTCAGGCTACGGAGTGGATACGAAAGAATCTTCCCGGAGCGCATGTGAGCGGAGGAATTAGTAACCTGTCTTTCTCTTTCCGGGGGAATAACTACATCCGTGAAGCCATTCATGCGGTGTTCCTATATCATGCCATTCGAGCAGGGATGGATATGGGAATAGTGAATCCGGCTACTGCCGTACTCTATACGGATATTCCCGCGGATATGCTGGAACTTATAGAAGATGTCGTGCTGAATCGTCATCCCGAAGCCTCTGAACGTTTGATTGAACTTGCCGAACAACTCAAGGCACAGCAGAACGATTCTTCGGAGAAAGGAGATTCGCAAGCGGAAAAAACGGTGATTCAATGGCGGACGCACTCATTGGAAGAGCGTTTAAAATATGCTTTGACAAAGGGAATCAGCGATTTTCTGGAAGAGGACTTGCAGGAAGCGCTTCGATGCTATCCGAAAGCGGTGGATATTATAGAAGGACCGTTAATGGCGGGTATGAACCATGTGGGCGAGTTGTTCGGATCGGGGAAGATGTTTCTTCCGCAAGTGGTGAAAACGGCGAGAACCATGAAAAAAGCAGTTGCCATTCTCCAACCCTACATTGAAGCGGAAAAACAGGAGGGAATGGCTTCCGCCGGCAAGGTGTTGCTTGCCACGGTTAAGGGTGATGTACATGATATCGGTAAGAATATCGTAGCGGTGGTGATGGCTTGTAACGGATATGAGATTATCGATTTGGGCGTGATGGTTCCTCCGGAAACTATTATCCGGCGAGCCTTGGAGGAAAAAGTGGATATGATAGGACTAAGCGGTTTGATAACTCCATCGCTGGAAGAGATGGTGCATGTGGCTGTGGAGTTGGAAAAGATTGGAGCGGACATACCGTTGTTGATAGGCGGGGCTACTACCTCCCGCTTGCATACGGCTTTGAAAATAGCTCCGGTCTATCATGCTCCGGTTATTCATCTGAAAGACGCTTCGCAAAATGCAACGGTGGCTTCCCGTCTCATGAATCCCCGGATGAAAGAAGAATTGAAAGAGGAATTGAAAACCGAATACATGGAGTTACGTGAGCGGAACTCGAAGAAAACAGTTCGGACTGTTTCACTGGAGGAAGCGAAAAAGAACAGACTGAACCTGTTCGATTGAAAATCAGAACATCCGTATGATTAGAGAGGAAGGAGTTTACTTGGCAATCTTTGCCTTGTAAACTTCATACCTGCTCATGATCTCCCTTACAAAGTTATAAGTTTCTATTCCCCGGAAGTAGCCGTTCTTGCAGACGGAATCGGTGAAATACTCCTCGTTGCTTTTCAATAACACATATTTTTCTACATGGTCTTTCCATATGTACTTGTTACTTCCGTACTTTTCTGCCAAAGCCATGGCATCGTATATATGTCCGATACCGGAGTTATAGGAAGCTAATACAAAAGAAAGACGTTCTTCGGAGGGAACATGCGAGAAACTTCTGCTGGTAATACCTAGATATTTCACCGCGGCTTTGATACTTTCTTCCGGATTCAGTTCCCTGCCTTTGGGTACTCCCATGGCTTCTGCTGTGGCAGGCATGAGTTGCATCAATCCTTTTGCTCCTGCCCACGATACGGCAGTGGTGTCGAAGTTGGATTCTGCATAAGCCAATGAGGCGAGTAATCGCCAGTCCCAACCTATTTGTCCGGCATATTTCTTAAAGAGTTCATCGAAAACGGAGATTTTACCTTCACGAAGCGAGAGAATAGGAGAATGAACAGTGGATTTACCGATTTCGAAGTATCTTTTCATACTGGCGGTATATGCCATCGAAGCCACATTTTTTTTGCTCCATTCGTTAACGGCGATGGCGAGTTGCGGACTGGTTTTGCGCACTGCCCACGAAGCTCTCTGGTCGAAACTTACGGGTAATTTTATATTCAGGTTGTAGTAATACGTGGCATTGAGTCTGGCTATTTCATTGTCTGCTACGGTGTAGGGTATCTTTCCCTCCGAAACTTGTCGGATAAGATCTTCCTGGCTGACACTGTCATTCTTTACCGGATGAATGCGTATGCCACCTCCCAACTCTTCGTTCAGATTGATTAAGCGGTCGTAATATTTACCCGGTTTTACGTAGATGTCTTTATCTATGAGTTCGGTGACATCGGATACTGTGTGTGCTTTATCTCCGGCGCGCTGAACGAGCACTTGGTGAGTGACGGCTTCTTCACCGCAATAAAGAATACTGTCTTTCCACTCTTTTATGATAGGGAGGTTGTATACGATAATATCTCCTTCACCATTTAATAGTTTCCGAACCAACTCTTGCGTGCTTCTTGCTATCTCTATCCGTATCTTAACCCCGATACTTTTGGCGAATTGTTCGCCTAATTCATATTGGAGTCCCATCTCTTGTCCTCTGTAGGTGAAATAGGAAACCGAACTGTATAGCGTTAGCATTACTATCTCGCCGCTATCCTTTATCTCTTGCAAATCCCGGGATGCTTCATCGGCGGTACCATGTCGTTTATTTCCACATCCGTTCAAACAACACAGAACGATAAGAGTACTCAGAAAAACGGATACGCTTGGTCTCATTTTTTTATCTTATATCTTATGAATCAACTTTGGAGATGCTTTTTAATGTACATCGTCAAAATATCGATTGCCACTTGGTTGCTTCCTCCTTCGGGGATTATCAGGTCGGCATATCGTTTACAAGGCTCTATGAATTGTTGATGCATGGGTTTCAGCACGCGGGTATATCGTTCCATGACAGCCTCCGCTGTGCGTCCGCGTTCAATGACATCCCGTTGTATGACGCGGATAAGTCGTTCGTCGGGATCGGCATCGACAAAGATTTTCAAATCTATCATACTTCTGAGTTTTTTGTCGCATAGGGCAAGGATGCCTTCAATGATGATAACGCTGCGGGGTTCGATATGAATGGTTTCGGGCTGACGAGTACAGGTAAGATAAGAATAGGTGGGTTGTTCGATGCTCTTTCCTTCACGTAACATGCCGATATGCTGCGAAAGCAGACACCAATCAAAGGCATCAGGATGGTCGAAGTTTATGTTTTGTCTTTCTTCTACCGGTACGTGGCTACTGTCTTTATAGTATGAATCTTGCGGTAGTAATACTACCTCTCCCGCAGGCAGACTCTCAATGATTTTGCGGACAACGGTAGTCTTCCCCGAACCCGTTCCGCCTGCAATTCCTATTATTAACATCTGTTTATGGTGTGGATGTGAAACAAAAAAGGTATTTTTGTCACGGTATGTAACCGGTTTTTAATGACAAATATAGAAATAAATAGTATAAGTCACAAAGTTATGATTAAGCACATTGTATTGTTCAAATTGAAAGAAGGAATTGCACCGGAAGAAAAACAAGCCATTATGAATCAGTTCAAACAGGCTATTGAGGAACTCGCCCGGAAAATTCCCGTAATCCGCAAAATAGAAGTAGGATTGAATGTCAACTCTTCCGAAACATGGGATTTGGCATTGCATAGCGAATTTGATTCGCTGGAAGATGTAAAAACCTATGCCAGTCACCCCGACCATGTGGCAGCCGCCAAATTGCTGGCGGACGTTAAGGAAAGCAGGGCATGTGTGGATTATGAAATATAATAATATAATTAGGTGTCATCACAAGAAAGAGTTCGCAAGAGCTTCAGGAGGAAAATATAATCATGATAAAGAAAATATATGTTTTTTGTTTATTGCTTTTCGCCGTGATGGCGCAGGCGCAGATACATGAGCCTGTCACTGTCACATCTGAGTTTAAAACCGGAAAAGGGGAAGAGGCGGAAGTGATTTTTACAGCCCGGATAGATAAGGGATGGCATGTGTATTCTACCGATTTGGAAGGAGGTCCGATTTCCGCGACTATTAATATTGAACAGATACGGGGAGTTTCTCTTATAGGTAAACTGCAACCTCGGGGAAAAGAGATTTCTGCTTTCGACAAATTCTTCGATATACAGGTACGCTATTTTGAACATACGGCACAGTTTGTGCAAAAAGTAAAGTTGACGAGTGAATCATATTATCTGAAAGGATATTTGGAGTATGGTGCTTGTAACGATGAAAATTGTTTGCCGCCCACTCAGGTCCCGTTTCTGTTTGGAACAGAAACAGCGGTATCGGAGGTGGAAAGCGGAATCGGCGTAAGTGAAAACACAGACGTGGATGTTCTCTCCATGACTTCTGCGATATCTTCCTTGGGAAGCGAGGGGAATAGAGGAACGGGAGGAGATGATGTCACCATTGATTTTTGGAAGCCGGTAATCAAAGAGCTGCAAGCTTTAGGTGAGGAACAGGCCGCTGAGAACCAAACGTGGCTTTATATCTTTGTTGCCGGTTTTCTGGGCGGCTTGTTGGCTTTGTTCATGCCGTGTATCTGGCCCATCATACCGATGACGGTCAGTTTCTTTCTGAAGCGGAGTAAAGATAAAAGAAAAGGAATACGTGATGCGTGGATGTACGGGGCATCTATTGTAGTTATTTATGTTACTTTAGGGATTGCCATCACGCTCATTTATGGTCCCAGCAAATTGAATGAGTTGTCGACTAACGCCATCTTCAATATATTTTTCTTTTTGATGTTGATTGTCTTTGCAGCTTCTTTCTTCGGGGCATTTGAAATTACACTTCCTTCTAAATGGAGTAATGCAGTAGATAGTAAAGCGGAAAACACAAGCGGCATACTGAGTATATTTTTGATGGCTTTTACGCTTGCATTAGTCTCTTTCTCATGTACGGGACCCATTATCGGTCTGTTGTTGGTACAAGTGACAACAACGGGAAGTGTGATAGCCCCTGCCATTGGAATGTTGGGATTTGCCGTTGCACTGGCATTGCCTTTCACTTTATTTGCCCTATTTCCTTCGTGGTTGAAATCGATGCCTAAATCCGGTGGGTGGATGAATGTCATAAAGGTTACTTTGGGCTTTCTTGAATTGGCTTTTGCTTTGAAATTCTTGTCTGTTGCCGATTTGGCTTATGGTTGGCGCATATTGGATCGTGAAGTTTTCTTGGCTTTATGGATTGTTATATTTGCATTGTTGGGTTGTTACCTGCTTGGTAAGATTAAATTTGCACACGACGATGATGAAACAAAAATAGGAGTTACCCGCTTCTTTCTTTCGCTCCTTTCGTTTGCATTTGCCGTATATATGATACCCGGTCTGTGGGGAGCACCCTTAAAGGCGGTCAGTGCATTTGCTCCTCCTTTGCAAACCCAGGACTTTAATCTGTATAACAATGAAGTGCATGCGCAGTTTGACGATTACGATGCTGGCATGGAGTATGCCCGCCGCCAGGGTAAACCCGTCATGTTGGATTTTACGGGATATGGTTGTGTCAATTGTCGTAAAATGGAACTTGCCGTTTGGACAGATCCCAAGGTAAGTGCCTTAATAAACAATGACTATGTGCTTATAACTCTTTATGTGGATAATAAAACTCCGTTGAAGGTCCCGGTCAAGATTAATGAAAATGGAAAGGAAAGGATTCTCCGTACAGTGGGGGATAAATGGAGCT
>JBHADT010000138.1:0-76855 GCA_041855205.1 Bacteroides sp. | reverse complement strand
CCTTTAACAATCTCTCTTTTCTCTACTTTCGGCATATTGCCTTCCACCGACGAGATAACAAGCCTGTCTCCCATAATTTCTTTCATTCCCGCCAGAGTATTGGGTAACGAAGCATCCGGTACTATTGATGTTTCGTGTTTTTCCTGCGATTGATTAGGAACGTTCTCCGAAACAACGTTATCAGCAGCAACCTCCTCTCCTTCCTGTTCTTCTAACGGTTTCAGGGAGAGCTGGATTTCACGGTCTAACCGCACCAACTCCTCTTTCAAGGTTTTCAACTCAGGTTCTTTCCGCCATGAACTTTCCACCACCTCTTTGAGTACCGGAATATCCTTCTGCAACCACTCATTCTCCGCCCGATACCTGTCCAACAATCGGGGCATCGTGTCAAGTGAAGTGCTCCCCCAAAGTTGGACAAGTTAAACATTATCCTGTTATAGAAAGAGTTCGGCATTGTACCGGACTCTTTCCTTTTAACCGGGATTTTATTCTCTTATTATTGTAGTAATCAATGTAATTATCAAATGCCTTTATAAAGTCTTTTGAAGTTTCAAACTTTTCAGCATATAACAGTTCAGACTTCATAATGCCAAAGAAGTTCTCCATCATAGAGTTGTCAAGACAGTTGTATTTTCTAACTTAAGCTTGAACTTGATACGGATAGCTGGACACTAATCACAGCAAATGCGGTTAGCAGGTGGTACTATCGCGAAACTCCTACATTCAATAAAATCTCACTTCACAACTTTCTCTTTCATGAAGTTCTAAGACGAATATTTTTCCGCTATACCGATGTATTTTTTCTCCAATCCTCACCTCGGCATATCGTATGTCTGCCGGCATTTTTACTTTGAATGTATTAGAGACGGAAGCTTTGATAGTAGCTTTTAAAGCTTTGAAATTACTCCATTCCAAGTCAACGGCAGCACCTCCGCGTACTCTCATTCCGCGAAAACTTCCTTTCTCCCAACTATCCGGTAAAGCAGGAAGCAGATTAATAAATCCCTCGTGACTTTGCAATAGCATTTCACCGATACCTGCTGCTCCTCCAAAATTACCATCGATCTGGAATGGGGGGTGCGAACAGAAAAGATTCGGGAAAGTTCCACTGCCGTGCTTGCCCGAATGAGGGTCGATAGCCGGTTGCAGCAGATTTCTGAATAGTTTCCATGCGCGGTTGCCATCGGCTAAACGAGCCCAGAAGTTAATCTTCCATGCACGACTCCATCCCGTACCTCCGTCACCACGCCGGTTCAACGTAGCCCGGCAGGCTTCAGCCAACTCGGGTGTGGTATCCGGTGCTATCAAATTACCCGGATGCAGACCATAGAGATGAGAAACATGCCGGTGGTGTATCTCTGTCTCCTGATAATCCTCCAGCCACTCTTGCAGATATCCGTGTTTACTAATCTGCATGGGAGGAAACTGCTTCAAATCATTCGCCAATCGTAAGGCATATGAAGAATCGAGATTCAAAATACGTGCAGCCTCAATGACATTGGTATATAATTCGGTCAGCAATTGAATATCCATGGTAGGTCCCATACAGACGCTAACGGCCGTTGTTGTATCTCCGGGCATATAGAAAGCGTTCTCGGGTGAAGATGTGGGAGCGGTGACCAGCCATCCGTGAGACGGTTCCCGTACCATAGTGGAACTGAAGAACTCTGCCGTTCCTTTCATCACAGGATAAATGCGACGCAGATATTCCTTATCTTGGGTGTATAGATAGTGTTCCCACAAATGGGCGCAAAGCCATGCACCGCCGGTGTTGGTCGCTCCCCAAGAAGGATGTTCTCCCGGAGCCGTATAGTTCCATACATTTGTCATCATGTGAAGCACCCAGCCCTCGGCTTCCTTACCATAAAACGCCTTGGCAGAATGTTCTCCCGAAGGGATGAGTCGCTCAACAAGTGTTGTAAGAGGCTGATAAAGCTCTGACAATCCGGCTTGCTCCAACCCCCAATGGTTCATTTGGATATTGATATTGGTGTGATAGTCGCCGTTCCATGGTGTCAATACGTCATTAGCCCAAAGCCCTTGCAGATTTGGGGGCAGGCTTCCGGGACGAGTGCTGCATATCAGCAAGTAACGACCGTAGTTGTAGTACAATGCCGCCAATGCGGGAGAGTCTTTTCCGGCAAAACGAAGAATGCGCTCATCGGTAGGAAGCAGGTCATCTTCGGTAGCCGGAAGATTCAGAGACACCCGGTCGTAGAGAGAGCGATGAGCCGTAACATGAGATTTCCTCAATGAGTGTTTCTCCTGTGAAAGATTATCGCCCGACAACTCATTCTTTAATCTCTTCTCTGCATTCCGCAGCAAACTGTCGCAAAACGCCACATAGCATTCTCCGGGGAAGTCCGTGCCTGCAGCGCTATATGATGTGGCAGCCGAAAGCACCAGCCATGCCTCCTCGGCGTTTTTAAGAGAGATACCTTGCTCTGCACTTACATCAGCCTCTCCTCCTTTGGTAAGCAATCGCATGGCAAGGCGGTACTTCATGCCATCTTGTCCGTCCATACCGCTCTTCAATGTTCCGCTCATCACGAGCGTATTTCCTTCGAGCGTTATTTCGGCATGTTCCGGACGGCTCGGACGGGCGGTAAAACTCAAACATCCTCCGACACTGCTCGTTAGATGCACCAACATTACGTCAGAATCCGCCGAAACAAAATACTCACGCCGGTAAACTACGCCATTGCATACAAAACTCGTGTATGCCACAGCATCCCGCAAAGAGAGTTCCCGCCTATAATTCTCCACCCCGGCAAAGCAAGGAATATCAGAAGCATCTTTGTTTTTACCGGGAGGAACCACCGATATCGTATTTTCTCCGGGAGAAGAAGTGTCGTACGAGAAGTCCAGATACAAGTCTCCCAATATCTGATACGTTCCGTATCTCGCATCTGTTTCTTCCTTTTTAGGTACAAAACTACGGTACATCAGTTCTTGCGCTTCCTTGTTTCTGCCCTCATAAAGCAATTGGCGTATGGAAGGTAATGTTTTTGCTGCCTCCGGATTGGCATAGTCCGCCTCCATTCCGCTCCACAATGATATCTCGTTCAGAACAATGTGCTCGCGCGTGATACCCCCATCGGGCATCATCCCGAGACGCCCGTTCCCCAAAGGAAGTGTTTCTTCCCAGATAGTTGCAGGAGCGGTGTAGTAGAGCCGATGATTACATGTATCCGGAAAGTGTTCGGAAGCATGCAGTGCAACTGTCATAAGCATTCCAAACAAGAATACCATAATTTTCTCACAAAGAGTTATCGACTGTGACATTTGGTTTCTTTCATCATGGGGTATCATAACACACATCTGATTGTTACTGTACTTCTACATTAAGTATTGCTTTTTGAAGTCTACCAGCAGTTGCCGTTAATTTCATACTACCGGGTTGCCCGTTGTTTTGCAATACGACAAGACATTTTCCGTAGAAAGCTTTGCGGCGATTATCTTTGAACTTCTCCATAGAAATGGGATTTCCGTTATCCACGCCGGCTATGAATCCTTTACCTTCAAGTTCAAAAGAGATTTCGTTGGTTGCATTCGGGCATAAATTTCCATTCTTGTCCAGAACTTCCACGGTTACAAAACTCAAGTCCCTGCCATCCGCCCGTATATGATTGCGGTCGGCGGTCAGGCGTATTTTGGCAGGTTCGCCGGCAGTATGCTTTTCCCGTTCGGCCACTACCCTCCCCCCTTTACGGGAAACGGCTTTGATTATACCGGGTTCGAACTTCACACGCCACATTACATGAAATTCACCATTTGTCTTGCTTCGTATTCCCTGAGATTTTCCGTTAATGAACAGTTCCACCTCGTCTGCATTGTTGTAATATGCCCAAAGATCTATTTCTTCTCCTTCCGTCCAATTCCAGTGTGGGAAAAGGTGTAATACGTTCGTATCCTGCCGCCACTCAGACTGATACAGATAATAGACGTCTTTCGGGAATCCTGCCAAATCCACGATTCCGAAATATGAGCTTCGCGCCGGCCAGCCATAAGGAGTGGGTTCACCGATGTAATCGAATCCGGTCCAGACATATTGTCCGCTGATAAAATCATGATTCTTCACATGGCGTAATGTTCCCTCATGCCTGTTTCCCCAGGGAGTATGGCAGTTGTCGTAAGATGAACAAGAGAAAGAAGAATCATAAAACGGTTTGTCCCAACGTTCGGGACACAAGAATATGGAATCGCTCGGCATGCGATAGTAACCACGCGTCATCAGGGCGGAAACGCTCTCCGTCACAATGAACGGTTTTCCGGGAAAGTTCTCCGGTACGCCAGCGAACCAGTCGTCATGATAGTTGAACCCGATGATGTCAAGAGCTCCGGAACGGAACAAATGATTATTGGGATTGGGTTCATTGCAGCCTGCCGTAACGGGCCGGGTCGGGTCGAGTGCTTTCACCATATCCACCAGCTTCACAGTCAACAGGGAGTTGACGGAGAGTTCGCCCTCTTTTGCCAGCATTGCAGCATCATGTCCGAAATTCAGCACCAGATTCGCTTCTTCCAAACTGAGCGTGTCCGCCTTCACATCCGTCCATTGTTCCAAGACCTCATTACCTATGCTCCACATAAATATCGAAGGATGGTTACGGTCGCGCATAATCAAATCGGTAAGATCCCGTTCGTGCCATTCGTTGAAGTAACGCGAATAGTCATGACGAGTCTTTCGTTTACGCCACATATCAAAGGTTTCGTTCATCACGATGAAACCCATACGGTCGCAAAGTTCGAGCAGTTCGGGTGCCGGAGGGTTATGGGACGAACGAATGCCGTTGCAACCCATCTCTTTCAGAATCTCCAGTTGGCGCTCCATGGCTCGTACATTTACGGCTGCCCCCAAACAGCCCATATCGTGGTGCATGCAAACGCCGTTTATCTTCATCCGTTCACCGTTCAGTATGAATCCCTTCTGTGCATCGAAGCGAAACGTGCGAATGCCGAAAGGAGTATCGTATGTATCTACCACTTCTTTGTTTACGCTAATTTCCGTTCTCACCGTGTAGAGATACGGGCGAACCACGCTCCACAGTTCCGGTCTTTCCACTTGCACCTTCTGGAGGGCTTCATAGCAGGAGTCTTTTAATATGGTCAATGGGGTGGATACTTTGGCTACCGTACGCCCTTCCTTATCTATGAGTCGTGTGGCAAGCTCCAACCGTACGTCTTCTTTCGCTTTGTTTTCCACCGTAGTACGAACCGTCAGGATGGCACTGTCTTTCGATACGTTATCTGCCGTAACAAAGGTACCCCACTGCGCCACATGGACGGGATTCACCCTCGTCAGCCACACGTTGCGATAAATGCCGCAACCCGAATACCAGCGTGAATTCGGCTGTTCGGCATTATCCACCCTCACGGCAAGCACATTCTCTTCTCCCCAACGGATGTAAGGAGTCAGATCGTAGCTGAAGGAAATATAGCCATAGGGACGGGTTCCCAGCATCTGTCCGTTGATGTAAACCGTAGCGTTCATATACACTCCGTCAAAATCTATCCGCAAGATTTTTCCTTTATCTTCTTTGCCTGCCACGAATGATTTACGGTACCATCCCACACCTCCGGGTAAGGCTCCGCCGCCCGTACCCGACGGATTGTCTTTGCTGAACTCTCCTTCGATGGCCCAGTCGTGAGGAAGAGTAAGTCTTCTCCATCCCGTGTCATCGTAGTCGGGATGGTATGCGGCGGAATCATCCGTCAGGGAGAAACGCCAGTCTGCCGTAAAATCCAATCGGCGAGTATCGTAAGTTTCATGAGGAGAAGCGCAAGCCACCAACAACAAGCCGTAAAGTATTGCAAATAAGAAGTTCTTTTTCATAATATCATATAAATCAGGAATTCGAGTCTTTGAAGAAGACATATCGCCATAACGAAAGGATATATCTTTGGAATATTTCCCTCACCAATGCCAGTAAACTTATACCCTACACGCCATTAAACCGGAATATAGAGATAAACTTATTCAACAGACCGGGGGAGCTGCGAAAACAAATACAACCGACATTCAATACAGTACAGAACAATCAAAGAACTATCCGTACCATACCCATGTGGTTCCGGAAACCATACCCGTACGGTATTCGAACCACTCCTGTATGGTTCGAATACCGCACCCGTGTCGTTCTCCGGGTATATTGCGGGCATATCCGGTCTTGTCCGTAAGAAAAGGGAAATCACCCGGTTCGGGATAAGAAAGCATTCCAAGAATCATCCCGAACCGGAGTGATTTACAACTTCACGGTTTGTGCCTTTCCGTTGTACCTGATAGTAGTTCCTTTCACATTCAGGTCGAATGGTTGCGGGTGCTCTTTACTTACTTTCACAACATTGAACACACGTTCTTTCAGCATACCAGCAAACTCGCCGACGCGCTCACCGATGGAGAATACCCCTGTCGATTCATCGTAGGCAAACGGGATCTCGGTATACTTTCCTTTCTCGTAATTGTAATTCACCCCTTCGTCTTCGTATAGCGTAAATGCACCGTCTTTACCTGTATATACATAGAGCGTGAGCTCGGAAGCCGGCTTCTCATCACTATACTGCATGTCCGGGCCATAAGGAACGATGGCTCCCTCGCGTACATACAACGGCATCCTTTCGTAAGGAGCATCCACCGTCAATGTCTGTCCGCCTTGCACATAACTGCCCGAATAGAAATCATACCAACCGTTACCGGCGGGGAAATACATCGTACGGCTGCGCGCGCCGTATTCATACACCGGAGCCACCATCATGGCATTGCCAAACATATATTGGTCTCCTATATCATTGACTTTGGCATCGGATGAGAAATCCATCACCAACGGACGCATAATGGTGTAGTCCTTAAAGTGAGTCATTCCTGCCAGCGAATAGATATAGGGCATCATGTTATAACGCAAACGGGTATAGTAGAGAATCGAGTTATATGCCGGATGTCCTTCGGGAGCAATATGCCACACTTCGCGGAAAGGGTACTGACCATGTGCCCTGAACAGCGGACAGAAGGCACCGAACTGATACCAACGAGTATTAAGTTCTCTCCACTCTTTATAGTCTGCATTCTCTCTGCCGGTTTTGTTGAATTCTGCCTGACCAGCCACATAACGGCTCTCCACACAGAATCCACCGATGTCCATCGTCCAATATGGAATACCGCTCATGGCAAAGTTCAAACCGGCCGAAATCTGCGCTTTCATATCTTCCCAACGGGTGGCAATGTCTCCACTCCATGTAGCGGTAGAGTAACGTTGCAGACCGGCAAAACCTGAACGGGTAAGCAGAAACACGCGCTTGTCATTGTCTGCCTCACGCTGCCCGTTGTAAATTGCTTCCGCGTTCATCAAAGCATAAGCATTGAGAAACTTGGCAGAGGGTCCCATCGCAGTGGGTCCGGAAAGGTCTTTGCGATATTGCATGTCCGTACAATCGCGTACATTGGGTTCGCTGGCATCCATCCACCAAGCGTCAAAACCAAGTGGGTAGAGGTGTTCCTTCATCTGTTTCCAGAATAGTTTGCGTGCTCCTTCGGCATAAGCATCATAGAACGACCCCACATAACCGGAACCGATCCAGTCGCGTATACTGTCTTTCACTGCCTGAAGATACATCCAACCGTTCTTCTCGAACTCTTTGTAATGTTCGGTGGTAACATAGAACTTCGGCCAAACGGATATCATTACTTTGGCGTTCATCGCATGAATGGAATCGACCATTCCTTTCGGATCAGGGAAACGTTCCTTATCGAACTCATGGCTTCCCCAGCCATCTTCGGGCCAATAGCTCCAGTCTTGTACTATATTGTCAATAGGGATACGGCGTTTACGAAATTCCTTCAATACATCCACTATCTCATCTTGCGTCGCATAGCGTTCGCGGCTCTGCCAATAGCCCATCGCCCACTTAGGCATTACCTGCGCCTTTCCTGTCAGCGTACGGTAACCGCTGATTACCTCGTCCATATCGTCGCCATACACGAAGTAGTAGTCTATTTCATTATTTATCTCGCTCCACCATGCCAGTTTGTTTTGCTCCTCTGCAGGAACGGGAGTCAGGGCACGCAAACCACAGTATGACATTGCACCGTCGGGTATCCATTCTATCTTCAGCGGAACCCGTATGCCTGCTTCCAAGGGAACGGCAAACTTATAACTATTGGGATTCCAATCCTTACGCCAACGTTCGGGAACTACCAACTCATTGTTTATATACACTTTGGTATAGCCTGCATAATAGAGTATGAAACGAAATACTCCACTCTCTTTCGGCTCTATTTCTCCTTCATACGTCACACGGGAATCCATGAGCGGAAATCCTTCGGGCAAATTGATAACTTTACTCAATTTCGCTTTCCTGTCCAGATGTTCGAAATAAATCGAATCTTCCCTGCGGACAATCGTTTCGGCTCCCGCACGTTCCGCCGGAATATACGTACCGGTCAAAGCCCCCTCACATCCGTCTTTATCATAGAGTTTGAATATTTCTCCCAACTGGGAATAGTCGCGTGCATCGCCAAAACGACAAAGCGAATAACTGTCCCACAACACACCATAATTTTTATTGGAAACGATAAACGGAACGGAGACTTTTGTATTATACTGAAACAGTTGTTCATTCTTTCCCTTGTAGTTGAATTCATCCGCCTGATGTTGTCCTAAGCCATAAAAAGCCTCATCATCCGCCGAGTGAAACACCTGACGCACAGAATAGCCTTTTGTACCTTCTATCTCCACAGGTTCGAAACTTCTTGCGTCTTCCGACAGAATTTCTTTCCCCGTAGTATCCGTAAAACGTACATTACCCGTCTGTTTGGAAACTGCAGCATATATCC
This sequence comes from Bacteroides sp., assembly GCA_041855205.1. Classification (GTDB taxonomy): domain Bacteria; phylum Bacteroidota; class Bacteroidia; order Bacteroidales; family Bacteroidaceae; genus Bacteroides. Next base: position 68,025 of record JBHADT010000138.1, on the reverse strand, counting down.
GCGACGTCTTCACGAAGACCTCGTCTTCCCGTTCTTCTACATCGAATTTGGTTTGGCTTTGTTGCGGAAGCACAATCAGGCTCTGTTCTTTTGCAAAGTCTTTTTCCGGGGTTGCCGAAACACGAATCAGCTTCTCACCCATTACCGCTACACGTACTTTCCGGACAGCGGAAGGATGCTCCTGTCTGATCTCAACAATCACTCCGTTTTCAGTTTTCTGATATCCGCTCCCGGCACATGCCGTCAGGATAATTCCGGCAAGTAAGCCGAGTGAAGTGTTTTTCATTTTCATACTAATGTGTTTTTAGTTCGTTTTCCGAATGTAAAATTATACCCTTACAGACAAAAAGAGCCTTTTCGATGTTGAAACGAAAGGGCTCTTTTGATTTCCTCTAAGATAAGATGTTTCTGCTATAGGCATCTTTTGTTATTTGCCCTCTCTTTCCTGATATACGGAGGGCAAGACGCCAAATTCATCTTTAAAATATTTGCTGAAATACTTCGGGTTATTGAATCCCAGTTGATAAGCTATTTCCGATACATTCTGCTGGCTTTCCCGCAACAGCAAAGCGGCCCTTTTCAGACGGATAATACGTATAAACTCTATCGGAGTCTTTCCGGTTATTTGCAGCAGCTTCTTATACAAGTGTACCCTGCTCATACCTAATTCACGACTCAACTCCTCTACCGACAATTCACTGCGCGCGATGTTTGCTTCCACATAAGCAACGGCATTCTCTATCAACTTTTCATCCAATGAGGTAATCACAATTTCGCTCGGCTCCGGATCTATGTGAGTACGGCGTCCTGTTTTTGCACTCAGGTCGATTAACTTACGCATACGCAATATCAGAACTTCCATGTTGAATGGTTTCGTCACATAATCATCCGCTCCGATAGTCAGTCCTTCCACTTTATTCTCCACAGACTGTTTGGCAGTAAGAAGTATGAAAGGAATATCTCCCATACGTTTATCCGACTTCACTCTGCGGCACAACTCGTTACCATCCATCTTGGGCATCATCAGGTCGCTGATAATAAGACTGGGCATCCACTCAGAAAGCATCTCCCACGCCTGTTGCCCATCCGAAGCCACCCGGACAGAGAAATACAAGCTCAAACTGTCTTTCATAAATGCAGCAAAATCCTCATTGTCATCCACCACCAACACCGCGGGCTTTTTCTTATCCGGTTCACTTCGCTCTTTTACCTGAGTCTTTTCTTCAGGCAATTCAAGCGCAGCCGCATCTTCCTCTGCCGCCTCTTCCGACAAAGGTGTCGCCACATTCACCGGAGAGTGCTTCACCGGAATATCCACTATAAAAACGCTTCCCGAACCCACATTATCGAATACACGCACCGCACCGCCATGCAGTGTTACAAAATCCCGCACCAGACTTAAGCCAATGCCGCTACCTGTGGAAAGGGTACTTTTCTCTTTCGATTCTGCCTGATAGAAACGTTCGAAAATATGCTCCTTGTCCTCATCTTTGATTCCCACACCCGTATCCGACACTTTTATCTCCAGTGTTTCGGGAGTTCCTTCCAACAGTTCCAGCGACACGTCTACTCTTCCTTTCTCCGGAGTAAACTTAAAAGCATTGGACAAGAGATTCATCACTATTTTACCTACTTTGTCTTCGTCAAAGGACATATTCAGCGAATCCATGGCCGAGAAGAAAGTGAGATGAACGTTTCTCTTTTCTGAAAAAGTAAGGAATGAGTTACAGATATTGCGCACATAAGCCACGATATCGCCTTCGGAGAGTGTCAGGTGCAACCCAGCCATCTCATTCTTGCGAAAATCGAGTAACTGATTTACCAAGTTAAGCAGTCGCAAGGCATTACGGTGCATCATTTCCAATTTATCCCTCCATTTATCGTCCGCTGTTTCTTTTATCATACTTTCCAACGGGGAGATAATCAGTGTCAACGGAGTGCGCAACTCATGACTGACATTGGTAAAAAAGCGGAATTTCATCTGGTTTACCTCCTCTGTTTTCCGGGCATCCTGTTCCATCTGGCGTAGCCTGAACTTATTGCGCTCCCTGCGTTGCACCATATACAGAATCAGAAACAATGTTCCTATCAGCAGGAACACATAGAAAGCATATGCATAGGGGGTCATCCAGAAAGGCGGAAGGATTACTATCTTCAGACGGGCTTCCTCCACACCCGCATACCCATCGCTGTTCGTAGCTTTTACCCTCAACTCATAAGTACCCGGCGCAAGATTGGTATATGTAACCCGGTGCATATCCGGGGCATTTGTCAACCAGTCTTCATTGAATCCTTCCAGCTTGTAGGAGTAACGGGTCTTTTCGGGCAAGATATAGTTGTCCGAAGCAAAAAAGACAGTAAACACATTCTGTTTATAACCCAACACTATTTTCCCGGAATCACTGAGAGACTCCTTCAATATTACCCGTCCGGCATATTTCTCACCTACAACGATTTTTTCATTGAAGAGCTGGATACCAGTAAATAGGACCTTCGGCTGTGTGCGATTATATTTTATGTTTCCGGGGCGAAAACGGTTCAAACCATATAATCCTCCTACCACGATTTCACCCGTATGCAACCGTTTAAGCGAGCGCTGATTGAAATCACAACTCTGCAATCCGTCTTTATCGTTATAGGCGTAGCAGCGAAAAGCCGGTTGTCCGGTTTCACTGGCATAAGAGAACGTAATGTTTATCAATTCTCCTCCTGTACTCACCCACATGCTCTTATTGTCATCCTCTGTGATACCCAGTATCAATAACCGGGAGAAGTCCGGCTTGATAGGTACTTCATACAGTTCATCCCTTTTAGAGTCATACACATTAAGCCCTTCACGCGTAGCCAACCACAAGAGTCCCCGGCTATCTTCATATATTTGGTTGATGTTCTGATTGGAGAATTTCTTTTTTCCTGATTTGGTTCCCGTAAAATTAGTCATTTTACGGGTATTCAGATCCATGACAACCATTCCTCCGGAGGTTCCTACAATGAGGGTATTATCGCGACTGACACAAATTGAGGAAATATAATCCGATATGATATTGGAGTTGGCAGTGGAATATGTCGTAAACACGCCGGTCTGAGGGTTCAGACACTGAAGTCCGGCGCCTAACGTACCAATCCAGATGTTTTTATCCTTATCTTCCGCCAAAGCCCACACATTATCGTTTATCAGGGAATTTCCCTTTTCCTTATCGGCACGATAGTGAGTAAATCCTTTTCCGTCGTAGCAGTTCAGTCCGCCCCAGAATGTTCCCGCCCAAAGCCTTCCACCGCTATCATGCAGCAGACATACAATCACATCGCTCGAAATAGAGCGGGCATCCGCCGTATGCGAAAAGAGTTTCTGTTCGCCCGTGGCTGCATTCCATCTGATTAACCCACGGTCATTTGTACCCAGCCAGACAATGTCATTGCCTCCGTCTTCCACACAATTGATGTCTCCCATATCCAGTAAACCGAATTTGAAGATACTCTCGTTGTAGTAAGAGATTCCTTTTTTATAAGTTCCCACCCACATCGTACCAGCTTCATCTTCATACAGTGCCGTAACCGTATTGTTAGACAATGTACGCGCATTATTCGGATCGTTCTTTAAGCACAACGTTTTTCCGCTCCGGTCCATTATTTCAATTCCATTCTGGTCTCTTCCCACCCATATGTTTCCATACTTGTCCTGTGTCACGGTGCGCACGGTATTGTAATAGTCTTTTCTCTGCGAACGCAATCCCCAGTCTTTTTTATCCAGATGATAGACCCACATTCCTTCTACGCTAAAAATCCAGATCCGCCTGTCACGGTCGGCATAGAGCGTATACGTTTCCTCCGTCCTTTCTGCCTTCCATTCTTTAAGAATGTCGCGCACGATCCATCTCGGTTGAAGTTGTTCCCTATCGACACACAACAGTGTGCCGTTGCTGAAGACCATCAGTGTTCCCTCGTCACATTCCGCAATGTCCGTAATCTCTCCTCCCGATATCACGTTATCCTGATCTTTCACGAGAACAGCCCTTTGTTGATTTACTTCGTAACAGTAAATTCCTTTTCCCTGAACATATATCCAAAAGCGTTTATTCTTATCGATATAAATTTGCCCCGGAGTTCCGTCTATACCAATGTCCCACATCCATGTTTCGATGTTGCGGTCAAAGGTGTCCGTCTTCGGATCATAAATGGCATATCCCGAAGCTGTACGTACCCATAACTTTCCCGAGACGTCTTCCTGTATATCTTCGATGTAGTTGTCAGGTAAAGAATAAGGAGCGTTCTTATGACTCCGGTATATTTTTGTATCATATCCGTCGTAACGATTCAGTCCCGAAGCCGTACCGAACCACATGAATCCTTCGGAATCCTTAAAGATAGCATTGATCTGATTGTTGGAAAGTCCGTCTTTCACTTCCAGATGTTTGAACATGTAGTCATGTGAAGCGGCGGAAAAGCATATTGCATGAAGCCACAAAATAAATAGTTGCAGTCTTTTCATCGTATAGCGAGATAAGGTAAAGTCACATTTGATTACAAATGAAGCAAAAAACCGAAAAAAATGCAAGATATAGCCGGGCATAAAACAAGGAGAAGCTCCTCCGCAGATTTACTTCTCCTTGAATACCTATCAAAAACCGCATCGACAAGCCCTCCAAATTTCCTCTCCGGGAAAGAGAGGGTTTGTCAATACCTTACGCCAGCATGAACTGTCCAAAACAGACTGGGTTATCTGCATCAACCAAATGTCTGCACTCAGTACGGATATTTCCCTTCGGAAGCGCCTTTCATGATGCCATTGATGGCGTAACTGTCCGTCACGGCTCCCGTAAGGCGGTTTATTGCCCCACCTGTTTCCCAATGGAAAGGTACCAGACCGTTGTTCTTCGCTTCACGGGTCACCACCTCATTCCAGTAACCGCGAGATTTATCATGTGCCTCCTGATTGGAACTAATGGTACGCTTCATCGCCGCGTATTCCCCAAGTATCACAGGGATTCCCTTATCCACATATGCGGTCTTCATCAAAGCGAATTGTGCTTTTACATGTTCTTCTTCGCCCCATGTGGCATTGCGGGGAGAACCGCTCACATGATTAGCTTTTCCCCAGAACCAGAAGACATTTCCCCAACTTTCGTCCTTTTCCATCAAGGTGAAAGGATATGGGTCGTAGAAGTGCACTTCAACCATCAAACGATCCGAAACTTTATCCACGGGCAACTTATACTCATTTACCGTCTTGTTGATATTGGTATATGGTCCCTGAACTATCAGACAACGGGTAGCATTGTTTCCTCCTGTGGCACGTACGGCATCAATAAAGGTCTGTTCATAGGCAATAAGAGCGTTGATGGCGGTAGCGTTCATTTGGTCCTGCGCCTGTTGTCCCGGTTCGTTGCAACCGGCAAAGAGCAAACGTTCGTCATATCCGTTCAGTTTGTTTGCAATCTGCGTCCATAGCGCTTTCTGTTTGGCATCTACTTCGCTACTGTAACCGTGAATCACACTTTCTTCAAGCCAGCCGCCATCCCAGTGAATGTTGACAATGGCATACATATCATTGGATACACAGTATCCCACTACCTCACTGACGCGGTTGAGCCACGCCTCATCGAGTTTGTACGTAGCTTGGTCTACGATATAGAAATCCCACGCACAAGGTATGCGCACGGCATTGAATCCGGCATCTTTCAGACCCTTGATATATTTTTCGTTCACCACGGGATTTCCCCAAAGTGTTTCTCCGGCTTTTTTATTTACATTGTCGCAGGCTTCCAATGTGTTCCCTATATTAATGCCCGCATACATCTTGGAAGCAAGTTCACGGGCGTTACTGTTCATGTTACCGGAATCTGCTCCGGCTTGTTTTATCACAACAGTCTCGGTAAGTTCTCCCAGTGTAAACGAGATGGTTCCCTCGCGCTCTTTCAGCAGATTTTCCGAGACGGAGAAGGTGTATGTTTTTTCGGTCATCGAACGGGAAGTGACTTCTTTAATCCATGTAACGCCGGGCGTAGGCACCACATTGCCGTTAGCTGTCAGTTTCACGGATATGTTTCCTCCCGATGCCGGCAGGTTGAACAATAAAGACTCGGGTGATATAATCAATCCGTCGGCAGCCGATTGGCTTACGGTAAATCTGCCGGCATCTTTTCCTCCGGCTTTCACAGTCACCACGGCTTCACGGTCATTGAGTGTGGTGTTGCGGGCTACGTCCACCGTATATCTAAAGACAGTTGCGGAGGTACTGCTTTCGACGAGCACCTTGCACCATTCCGGCGCACTGCTGATAACTTCCAACGCCACGTTGGAACGTACATGCAAAGTCTGCTTCCCACCCGTTTGGGAAAAAGCCATTCCGTCTGTCAGCACTCTTTCGGGAATGGTAACTTCAGGTTCGACCGTCTTTTCGTTATCATCGGAACAGGCATTCACCAGTACGGAAAAAGACAATAACAGAAGTGTCAGAAATGTTTGAGATGGTTTCATGATATTCTTCATAGTGTACCGCATAATTTAAGTATGGTAATAAAATCGACTGTGGCAAAAGTAACGTAAAAAAACGGTGCCGTACTTATAACATGTTAAACGGAACGGTATATTTTGTTTCCCCGCCTTATGAAAAAGTAATCAATCGGGGATATAGCGTTCAGACGGTTTGTCCGGTAAACGGAAATAGTTTATTTTTGAGAGGATGACACACATTAATAACAACAATATATCTATGAAAAAGACAATCTTGATTCTTGGAATGGGTGCGGCGCTCAACTGTTTCGCCCAGTCTGTGACGGGTTATCGAAATCCGGTGATTTCCGGTTTCCATCCCGATCCGAGTGTATGTCGTGCAGGCGATGATTTCTATTTGGTAAACAGCAGTTTTCAGTATTTTCCGGGTGTCCCTCTTTTTCACAGCCGGGATCTGGTAAATTGGAGGCAGATAGGACATTGTCTCACACGTCCCTCACAACTTCCTCTGCACGATGCCAGCGTTTGGGGAGGCATATATGCCCCAACCATCCGTTACCACGAAGGTACCTTTTACATGATTACCACCAACGTGTCCGATAAAGGAAATTTTCTGGTTCACACCACCGATCCGTATGGTGAATGGTCTGACCCTGTTTGGCTCGCTCAGGGAGGAATAGACCCCTCGCTCTATTTCGAGGACGGAAAGTGTTACCTTGTGAGCAATCCCGACGGAGGTATCCGCTTGTGTGAAATAGATCCCTCGACAGGAAAGCAACTAAGTGATTCCAAACACATATGGAGCGGAACGGGCGGACGCTATCCCGAAGGACCGCACATTTACAAAAAAGACGGGTGGTATTACCTGCTCATATCCGAAGGCGGAACGGAGTACGGACACAAGGTAACGATTGCCCGCAGCCGCAACATAGGAGGTCCGTACGAAAGTAATCCCGCCAATCCTATTCTTACTCATATCAACCAGAATGCGGAGAGTAATCCCATACAAGGAACCGGACATGCCGACCTTGTACAAGCTCCCGACGGAACGTGGTGGATGGTCTGCCTGGCTTTCCGCCCGCAAAGCGGAAATCATCATTTATTAGGCAGGGAGACTTATCTGGCTCCCGTACGTTGGGATGAGAACGCCTGGCCCGTAGTAAACGGAAACGGAACCATCTCTTTGCAAATGAGCGTACCGACTCTTCTCCTGCATCCTTTCTCCGAACAACCCTCGCGCACCGATTTTAAGAAACAGCACTTGGGACACGAATGGGTGTACCTAAGGAATCCCCACATGGAGAATTACACCCGCAACATAAACGGGCTTCGGCTGAAGGCGACTCCCGTTACGCTGAACGATGCAAAAGGCAGTCCCACATTCATCGCTCGCAGGCAAGAACATATAGACTTCGTTGCCACCACTTTCTTCTCGCTCCGGGAAGCATCCGAAAGAGACGAAGCAGGACTGAGTGTCTACATGTCGGAAACATCGCATTACGACCTTTATGTGAAACAGCTTCCTGAAGAGAAACAAGCCGTGGCGCTGCGATACCGTTTGGGAGAACTCATTCACAATGAGAAAGAAATCATCATATCCAAAGAAAAAGTCCGGCTCAGAGTAAAAGGAAGTCGCGAAGTATATACCTTCGAATATTCTGAGGACGGAAAAAACTTTCATGAGATTGGTAAAATGAATACGCGTTACATCAGCACTGAAACCGCCGGAGGATTCACCGGCATCATGCTGGGACTGTACGCTTCCTCCGATTCTAAATCCGGAATATCCGGAGCGTACGCCGATTTCGAATATTTCGATTACGAGAAATAAACCGGAGATAAAAAATATTGAATTTAAAGGCTATCTTTTTGAACTATCGCAACAGCCTTCACAACGTATGCAGAAGGGAGGTTTGGATGGTCCGGAAACAACTCTTTGTTTCGTACCGGAACCACACGGGCACGGTTCGAGTACGAAACAAAGGGCGTTCCCGAACCGCGCCCGTGTGGTTTTACGAGTATTCTGAATAATTGATAAAACAGGCATATTCCCTCTTCCCGCCCCTATCCATCCGGAACATGCACAAACGAACGGCGACATAAATCCAACGAATGTCAGATTTATGCCGCCGCTTATTCAATGATACCCGAAGTATCAATATAAGGCATCCAGCGTAAAGGTTACGCCGAGTGAACTTTCAAAGCCCAAATCAGGTATTACCTGATTACCGTCTGCCGAGGTTTCGCCTGCGAACGGTGCATTGCCTTTGGTGCCTCCATAGGTATTGAACAATTCAATACGGTAGTTACCTTTACTCTCGATATCGCCGGAAATGACTTTGGAGGCATCGAACGGAACTTTCTTACCATCCACAGTTACTTTTTTCAACGTCATGGATACATTGGGGAAGGTTTTAGAGAAATTCTTTACTTCCACGAAGTTAATCATTCCATTCTTGCGCGTCCCTTTGTACTCGACAGTATACTCCTGCGGGAATCCGCCGGTAAACGGCATAGCTATCTTGGCATCGGGCCACGAACCGGTCCAACCGGAATCGACACACACGAGTTCGGCTTCAAATCCGTTCAGTGTCACAATTGTGAAATATACTTTCAGAGAGGTCTCGAAAGCCAACGCAGGCTCGGAACTCTTGGCTCCTCCGCCGAAAGGACTGTCCGACGCAGTTCCTGCTCCCCAAATATTGAACAGCTCGATGCGGTATGTACCCTTTCCTTCAATATTCCCGTATTTAAACTTATTGGCATCGAAAGCGAGTTCGTTTCCGTCTGCCTCTATCTTATCTATCCGTACAATGGCATTCGGATAATCCGTGAGGAGGTTGGGAATATCGAGGATATATACCTGTGCCGCATTACGCAAAGTAAGAGCCGTCACCACATATTGTTTTCCCTCCTTGTTGTTAATCAAGTTGGTATAACTGTTCCAGTTGGCTCCGTCTCCATCGTACAGGCACAAACTTGCGGTGTACACCTTAGCCTGATACATTTGCCAAAGATCTGCGGACACGAAGTTGAACGAGAGCAATGCAGGACCTTCGCTATTCGTACGCATAACGGCAATTTGCAAACCGTTTTCCGTGAGCGAAAGAATCTTCAAACCGGTGTTCCAGTTAGTAGTAACACCATCGAAGTTTGCCATGTGAAGCAAGTTGGCGCCACTCAGTGTGATGGTACGCTCCGATTCGTTCACGGTATAGGTACCTTCATACTTCACTCCGTTGCTATAGTCGTCTACTATCACCTTTCCGTCTTCCGTAAACGTCATTTCTCCATAAGCGCGAGCTTCGGCAATCCATTGGTTTTCAGTCCATGCAGGCGTCCAGCTCCAGTTGTCTCCGGTCACGATGTCTCCGTCGGAAACCGTAGTCCAACCATGCGCCGTACCATAGTAGTAGAGCGGACCGCCGAATGCATAGGACTTGCCTTCGGCATCGAGGTCGATATACCATTTCTTGTGAAGCAGCTCTTTCTTAAACTCCTTCGGAGCTTTCTTTACCGGACGTATGGAAAGCGCCTGATAACGGAGTGCCGTTTCTACTCCCGCCGAAGAGTTGTTGAAACTGAGAATCTTTCCGAAGCCCTTGTTTCCCTGATTGATAGTACCTGTCCAGTAATACCCTCCCAACGTTCCGTCGCTCACTTCTTCACCTTCGCGGTAACCTGCAGCAGGCAAGAATATGCTGTTCCCGTTAGCCGCCGTAAACTTGCAACCTTCCACACCGTTGAGTGTCACCCACTCTTTCTTACACACATTTACCAGTTCCTTAATCTCAGCCTCCGAAGGCAAGCGTCCCAATCCATGCACGAAAGCCACATCTTCTGCCGAACCGTAAATATCGGTAGCTGAACCGTAGTCTCCCATCTCCTTCGATGTAAGCAAACCCGTCAGTTCACCCCAACCATACAAACCTCCCATGTCTTCGGGTTGCTCGGAGCCTACATTGCAAGTAGCCCACAACACACTCAATCCGAGATCCACATACACCGGCTCTCCTACACTACCCGTGGTAAAGCTCTTTATATCGCCATACACATATCCGCTGCCTACATTGAGATACGGAAGAAAATAATAAGTAGTGTTGGGCAACAAGCCTTTTTTCTGTACATCGAACGAGTTGCTCCCTATCTCTCCGGATACATTGAAGCCTTTTTCTTTCAATGTTTCCTTGTCATTTTGCATACCGAGTATCACACCGCATTTCATGGAAACCGTCACTCCATCCACACCGCTCAAGTCAGCCCCGAGCGTAGCGGCGGCTGCCGTAACGGAAACGGCGTCTTTCGACGTCACCTTTGCGGCAGTGGTAGTGAAAGATTTTACCTCACCATAGCAAGTAACCTGTTTCTGTAAAGTCACAAACGAGCAATAATAGTAAGTTGTGTTGGTCTGCAATCCGGAGATTGTGGCTGTAATCCGCCCCTCTTCATCCACGCTCCCCTGCACAAGGGTGCCTGATGATTTAGGGTCTTTGAGCGTCGAATAGTAAATACCGGCGGAGTATGCGGCGGAGGCTTGCCCCTTCAACCCTTCCACCACTCCTTGCGCAGTTGCCGAAACGGCAGTCACTTCCGCATTACCCGTCTGCACGGAAGATATGATGGGAGTGCGGTTGATGGTATAGTCATCTTTATCGTCGCACGAATATATTATCGAGCCTAACACCAGCAGCAATATGCCTGTCAAGAATTTTGTTTTCATACTTTTGTTGTTTATATGTTTTCCAAAGTAAATACCGGGGTCAGAAATTATCTACTCCTTAACAGCCCCCTCATTACCATCTATCTTGATTGATTCTATACGCGCCGTCACATTCGGACAACGATTGTCTTCTCCTGCCTCTATGTCCACGGATGTTCTACTTTTCACATCGACAATGTCTATCAGAAATACCAGGTTATCTATCGTACCGGCTGCCGCGGTGCCATTGACTCTCACCGTATATGTGCCATCGCCCGTAATTTCACACGGTACGGAACCGGCATCATCTATCTTCCATACATTGGCATTGCTGCACATCAGGAATGCGCTGGTCGGTGAAGTAAGTTCACCCAATCCGCTAAGTAAGAAAGTTACCAGACATTTCTCGTCAAAAGCAATTTCCGAAACATTAACGGGCGGATTGTTTTTCGTCCCGCTGCCATAAGTGTTGAATATCTCGATACGGAAGTTACCTTTACCTTCCAAATCTCCATAAAGAATCTTGGTATTGTCTACTTCCACCGAACGGGCAGGGATTACGCCGGTATTCTCAACCTCCGGTTTCAGTTTTACGCAGAGGTATTCGGTAGTCTCTCCCTTTATGTTCTGTTTACTCGGTACTCCCAGCCACATTTCCGCTATCTGCCCACTCTTCTTTTCACTCTTCACGATACGTACTTTCTGTGCTTTCATCGCAAGTGTCCATGTACCGGTTGCCTCGAACAGCGTAACTTCCTTGCCAAAATCAATCCAACTGCTTTCCGAGGTATATTTACCTTCAATAGTCTCACCGTTTGTATTGACTAATGTATACTGTCCGCCTTCATCGCTGTTTTTCGTCATTGTCAAAGAGAATTTTTTAATGGCGGACGCTTCGGGAACAGGTGCCCAATTCGTGTTGGAGTAGTCTCCCAAAGAAGAAAATCCATTGGACTCCCACACGCCGTTGGCACTATTCCACCAATACCAGTCGTATGGTGAAGCGGAGTTCAGTTTCCACGTCATGGTGGTTGTGGTAATAGTAGTCATCTCTGTATTGGCATCACCGATATAAGGCTCTTCGATACTTCCGCCCGTATCTACGGGAGGGGTCCAGTTGTCAGCATAATCCTTAGAGATGAAATTATACACCAACAGGCAGTGTCCTTCCGTAGGATCATTGTCCCGAAGTACAGCCAGCTGCATGTAATTCTCGGTCATTGAGAGAATTCTGACAGCCCCCCACTGGGTGACGATGGCGTCGCGTCCCGGATCGTGCAGCAACGGAGCGTCGGTCAATTTCATTGTATAGTTATCCGTATCCATCATATACGTTCCTTTATAGGTTCTTCCCGTTGCTTTGTCTTCTACTGTGACATTAGCCCCATTCACCAAGTCAAACGTCATCGAACCGTAGTCCATGGCACCCGTACTGCCGAACAACCACGAGCCGTTACCTGCCCAATCGGCATTCCAGTTCCATGAGTCGGCACCCTCAGGAGCTGCTTGTCCCAGAGTCACCGTATTCCAGTTGTCATACGTGCCGTAGAAGTACAGCGGACCTACAAAGTACTTGCACTGACCTTCGGCGTTGATGTCAAGTACCCATGTTTTTGATTTTCCTACACCTCCGGAAATAATGCCCCACAAAGGATTCTCCAACAGTTCCGGTTTCAGGTCTTTGATGTCAAACGAGAATGCTTCACCGTAAACGGTTCCTCCACGAGTTTGCACACCGAACTTCACTTCATAAGTTCCGGCAAAGGGGATTCTCAAGGAAAGTTCTTTTTCTTGGCTTCTTCCTTGCGGATGAGACCAGAGAACCGTATATTTTTCGTCCATCAGACTCTTGAGCCTGACTGTATTGGAAGTTTGATCCACCGTTACGGAATAAGCGATTCCCTCGACAAGGTCATCTACCGTTATATCTTTCGCTCCCAAATCATAATTATCGGGCGAACAGGCGGAACACATCATCAGTACGCCTGCCGAAAGTGAGTATATATAAGATTTAAGATTCATGATATGCTATTTTTAAAATTATATACCAACGCTGAATTTACCAGCCTGCATTTTGTTTCAGTACATTGTTTGAAAGTGTTATCTGGTTGTAGGGAATCTGTGAGAGCCCTTTGGTCTCGCGAATACGTGCCGCAGCGATGGTTATTACATCCGGGCTACCTCCGCTATACACAGTGGTTCCCTGTATTTCCAGTTGCTGGGCGGCGGCATCCACTCCCTGACGGAGTAAATCCCAATAGTTTACACTTTCGAATGCAAATTCAAGACGACGTTCCTTAATGATATTTTCTTTTGTAGCAGACAGTTCTGCATATTGAGGAGCCAATACGGGAGTCCCATCGTTATTAACCGAGACGGTGTAGGCACGTTCGCGAACCTGATTGAAATATTTCTGTGCATTAGGACTTCCCAGTTCGGCTGCCATCAGCAATACGTCGGTATATCTGAGAATAACATAATCCTGATGATTCGCCAATTGAAAGTCTCCTTTTCCGTCTTCTTTCGCAGCCGAAGAGCCATCGGCATAGCACAGCGGAGAATATTTCTTCACGGAATATCCCGTGTACTCACGTTGGTCTTTATAACTGTTGTTGAAATCTTTCAGGGAAGTAATTCCTTCCGCTTCCAAGTCGATAACAGATGCGGCAAGGCGTGTGTCTCCACTCTTGAATTCGCTAACAAAAGCAGGATTAACCGTCAGTCCCCCCCAGCCTTTTCCATAAGGTGCGGAACTCAATGAACGCATACCCACCATAACCTGCCAACGGTTACCGTCGTTGTTACCGTTGTAGTCTTGCGAGCTGGTAAACTTCATGGAGAGTACGGTCTCTTTGTTACCGTCACCGGTATAAGTGCCATACAAGGTTTTGGTATCTCCCACTTCAGCCACACCCGCCGAAGCCGCAGGCCATAGATTCTTGAACTCGCTAACCAGTCCATATTCCTTGGAAGAAATAACGTCTTCTACGGCAGTCAGTGCTTCGGCTTTCGTCACCCCTTCGGGTTCACTTCCGTAATACCCTGTATAATAAAGGTAAACGCGTGCCAGCAGAGCCTCCGCCGCATACTTGGTGATATGTCCGTCGTTACTTGCCGAGTTCGCTTTCGGATAAGCATCGGCGGGGATATTCTTGATAGCATACTTCAAGTCATCAAAGATAACGGCGTACACATCCTTTGCATCGGCTTGCGGACGATTCTCATTGACCGGTTCCGTAAATAAGGGGATATTGCCCCACAAACGAACCATATCAAAGTATAGCAGGGCGCGAATCGTGCGGCATTCGCCCATATAAATGCCCCGTTTACTGCCCTCGGATTTCCATGCTATTTGTTCCTCGCGGGAAATCAATTCGTTGCAACGATAGACGGCCGCATAGTAGTTTTTCCAATCGTCTTCGTAGAGATTAAGGTCGGCAGGAGACTGAGATATGTCGAAACGGTCGATAGCCTGATAGGCACGTCCATCGCTATTGCCGGTTGCTCCGAAGCACTCCGCACTCATTGTCTCGGAACCCAGATAGAAGCCTACTCCCATGGAGGAGGATGTTTGTCTCCAACCGTCGAAGCACCCTATTAACGCGCGGTAAGCATCGTTCTCCGTTTTATAGAAGGTTCCCGTAGTAGATTCGGTTTTAGATTCTACATTCAAAAAACTGTCGGAACAGGAGATTGCTCCCAAGCTTAAACTCAAGCAACTTGCCAACAGCATATTATATTTTATTTTCTTATTCATTTTTCTTACGCATTATGGTGGTTAGAATTTAAGATTAACACCGAAAAGAACGGTACGGGGACGAGGATAGTAACCGAGGTCGATACCCGAAGCCCAACCCATTCCATTGTCTCCCTCAGGACCATAACCTACTTCAGGGTCCATTCCGTCGTACTTGGTAAACGTAAAGGCATTCTGTACCTGTGCGTAGAGACGAAGTTGACCGATGGCTTTACATCTTATCAATTTGGAGAAATCATAACCGACTGTGATGTTGTTGATGCGCAAGTAATCGCCATCCTGTATATAAAGGTCACTGAATTGCCAGTTAATATTCTGCTCTGTTACACGAGGAATACGGTATGAAGTTCCTTCACCCGTCCAACGCCCCAAAATAGCAGTGGTGTAGTTGGCGAAGCGGTTGGTATGTCCTCGGTAGGACTGAACAATCTGTTGTCCTACAGCACCGTTTGCGGAGAGTGCAAAATCAAACCCTTTGTAGTTGAAACCGATATTGAATCCATAGGTAAAGTCGGGCATTCCGTTTCCAAGGTCTACTTTGTCCTTATCATCAATCACACCATCATGATTGACATCCACATAACGAACATCGCCGGGCTGGACATCGTTCTGAAGCACACCGTTACCGGCTGCAATCCAATCGGTGATTTCCTGTTTATTCTGGAAAAGACCGTTTGTCTTATATCCCCAAAAGTAACCGATGGGCTTACCGTTTTCCGCACGATAGAATTCGGGAGTATTGTCATACAGCTGTCTGGGCGAACCATGAATGATTCCGTCTTCGGTAGGAATTTTCCCCACTTTATTTTTATTGTATGCTCCGTTAACTCCAATGTGGTAAGTAAAGTCTTTACCTATTTGGTCGTTCCAAGTCAGCGACAGTTCCACTCCCGTATTCTTTACGCTACCTCCATTGATGAAAGGCGCTCCTGCTCCAGCGGTTGCCAGAATGGGTGCCTGAATCAGCCAGTCCTTCGTGGTTTTGATATAGAAATCGAGATTCGCTCCCAGACGTCCGTTCAGAAACCGGGCATCCAGACCGAAATTCGTCTGTTCGGAAGTTTCCCACTTGATATAGGGGTTAGGCAATCTGCTGGGATAAGCCCCCCAATTGGTAGCCAACTGGCTTGCGGCACCGGCGTCGTCATAACCGCTTCCAAACAGATAATGAGTGTTGGTATTCTTAATGGGAGCCAGATATTGATAGTTGTCTATATCCTGATTACCTACTTGCCCCCAGCTGATACGGAGTTTCAGGAAGTCAAGCCAATCTTGCGTACTTTCCATGAAGTGTTCGTTGGAAACAGTCCAACCGGCGGAAATGGAGGGGAAATATCCCACACGGTGTCCGCTCGCAAACTTAGAGGAAGCATCGGCACGCAAAGTCGCGTTGACCATATACTTTTCTTTCCAGTTCCAACCCAAACGGGCAAAGTATGAAACCGTACGGGTTTCATCGTGCGGATTACCGCTCGCTTCAAGTCCGTCGGCAGAGGAGGCGGCTGTACCATTCTTCACGTAAGCGAATTTCCAAGTGTCGAATCCCTCTTTCAGATAAGCATTACCGGCACCGACGTAAGTACCTTCATAACGGGAAGCCTCCATACCTATCAAAGCGTTGAATGCATGCTCTCCCATGTTCCAGTCATAAGTTGCCGTATTGGTCCATGTTATCCTTAATGAGTTGTTTGTGTTCTGAGAGACAGTTGTTTTAGAGTAGTCTGTATCATATACAGATAATTTGTCTATAGGCATGAATCTGCGATACTCGTTCGCTCCATAGGCAAAACCGAACACGGAACGAAAACGAAGATTCTTAACCGGCTGCAACTCGGCGTAGACATTTCCGGTAAAAGCTGCATTTTTATTTTCATTGTTGTTATACCTCATCATAGCACCATATGGATTACCGTCACCGGGATACCAGTCACTGTTTTCCGTATTGTTATACTCCGAGTAAGGGTTATTGCTGCTGTAGATGGGAGCTATGGGAGAAGTGCCGAATGCTCCGCGAAGCGTATTGTTGTATTGATTTCCGACACCTATGCCGTTTGTTTTCTTATACACGAAACTTACCTGTTCGCCTATTTTCAATAAATCTTTGAACAGTTTATGTTCCGAATTTATACGGAAGTTATAACGTTCGTAATTGGAGACACTCGCGCCACCCACAACGCCTTCCTGACTCATATATCCCAAAGAAAGAGCATAGGTGGAGGTTGTCGACCCTCCGGTGATACCCAAAGAATAACTCTCTGTTTTGGCATTCTCCTTGAACATGGCATCCACCCAATTCGTGTCGTAGATATTTCCTTCAGCATCTCGTATGGACTGTATCTGACTCCAGTCATAAGGAGCATTTCCACTGTTCAGTGCCTGTTCGTCCATAATTATCATGTATTGCTCGGCATTCAACATTTTTGCCTTACGGGCAACATTCTGCACACCATAGTAAGCATCGAAACTCACCTGCGCTTTACCTTCTCTACCTTGCTTCGTGGTGATAAGAACCACGCCGTTGGCTGCCTGCGCTCCATATATGGCAGCAGAAGCGGCATCTTTCAACACGTCGATACTTTCAATATCGGCAGGATTCAAGGTGGATATGTCTCCTCCCACACCGTCGATCAGATAAAAAGGTTGCGATTTGCCCACGGTACCGAGTCCGCGAATTGTCACTTTCATGTCAGAACCCGGTTGCCCCGAAGTAGAAGCTATATTTACACCCGGCGTTTGTCCCTGCATGGCTTGCAAAGGACTGTTCGTGTTCAAACGGGCAATGTCGTCTCCTTTCATTTGTACTGTGGCTCCGGTGACGAGTTTCTTCTTCTGAACACCGTAACCAATTACTACTACCTCGTCCAGCACTTCCGTATCTTCACGCAAGATTACGTTGATAACATTAGAAGCGGTGACTTTGATTTCCTGAGACTTGTAGCCGATATAAGAAAATACCAATGTTTGACCTTCATTGGCAATGACTGAAAACTTGCCGTCAACGTCTGTGATACCTCCGGCAGCAGTTTCCTTTACCTGAACGCTGACACCAATCAACGGTTCTCCATCCGTTCCGGAAGTAACGGTTCCCGTAACACTCCTGCTCTGGAATGGATTGGCATGAATACTACAAATTGCTACTGCGAAAAGCGACAGCATTATTGCCACACGGCATAAATGCAAGCTTATCCACTTTTCCAAGACTGTTTTTCTCATTGTACATCATTTAATGGTTAATATCAAAAGGTGTATGGATTTCTTTATAGTTCAAGGACTCAACAATGCCCAAAACACACCAAAGAAATCTATACGCAAAATTATGGATGAAACAAAAAAGGGTTTTGAAATTTTGTTATGAAGAGGATAGAAATTAGTTAATGCACAGTTCCGAATGTTACCAATAGAGGTATAAATTGTTTTTCCATCTTACTACTGCCGGAAAAGGCTTTGCTCACCATGTAATTATACACGGTTGTGTAAGTTCGATATAATCCTGTTTCTCTTGATTAAAGGTCGATATTGCATCAGGTTGTAAGATATCGGATATGTTTATCCATGTTTCTGATTAGCTTATACCGCACCCGTATGGTTCGGATACCATACCTGTACGGTTCGGATACCATACCAGTGCGGTTCGGATACCATACCTGTGTCATTCTTCCAATATTCCGGATATTGTCCGCAGCGAGCAGGAAACGCCCCGATTCCGGGGTGATTCCGGAGTTTTTTCTCATGTCGAATTCAGATTGGAAAGCATAGAACGTCTCCATGTAGTAATCGGAGAGCAATATTGAAGATGGGGTTCTGCAATAACGCTTCAAGCATGTTCCCGTTTCTTTTATCTTTTTTTATCCCTCTTGGAAGCCGGAAGCGGTACTTTTACACCCAAGTCAAATAGGAGTAAAAAAAGAAGCCTCTCCCACTCCGCTGTCACGCAACGGTTTGGGAGAGGCCTTGTTGTATTCATTCCTCTTTTTGTTTTGTTTCTTCATCCGTTCATCCTACGATTTACGACCAAAGAAACCAAGTTGGGCTTTCTACCTTTCACCGCTCATTACGGTACTCATTCAAATCTTCTGATTCAAATAAGCGGAAAGCTCGGTAATAGAGATGTTTTTGGCAATAATAACACCATCTTCATCCAGTAAATAGTTGGTAAATCCACGTCCTAATCGGTACTTCTTGTACAAGTCGGAATCATCGCCTTTAGTTTCCACGAAACAGATAGGCGCAACTATTTGGTCCTTACGAACTGTTTCCGTAAACACAGATGGATATTCATCAAATGAAACGGATACCAGTTCCACACGATTGGCGGGAGAAGTCATACGAAGCGCATTGCTCAAATTCACATTTCGCATCCGGGACTGCGCATCATAACTCGCCCAAAAACTAAGCAACACATACTTTCCTCTTAAAGCCGAAAGTCTATTCGCCGGTTGCTCATTCAACATAGATTTGATTTTAAAATCAGGTGCCATGTCACCCACATTCAATCCTCCGGTAGGTTTGTCTTTTTCTACAAAAGAAGTCAAGGAACTAATTAACAATACAACAAAAATCCATTTTACATACTTCATGTAATTCGGTTTTGGTTAATACTGGTTGTCCTACTGTTTTACATCTCCTCACGGAGATTCTGCAAGACAAACGTTAACTATGACTCAACTTGTAAAAGTCAAAATCGGCGACAAAGATACAACATAAATCATGAATATCAACACAATAGGAGTTTTTTAATGCTTTATAGCATAAATCATTGGATTTTTGTATACTTTTGTACCTTGTTATATTTATTCATAAAGAGCACTATGCAATCATCGAAAACGGAGCTTATTTTAATCCGTATTACCGGAGAAGACCGTCCGGGATTAACCGCCTCGGTAATGGAAATACTGGCAAAATACGACGCCACCATTCTCGACATAGGTCAGGCAGACATCCACAATACGCTCTCGCTCGGTATCCTGTGCCGGACGGATGAATCTCACTCCGGTTTTATCATGAAAGAATTGCTCTTTAAAGCCTCTTCACTGGGAGTCTCCATACGTTTTTATCCTATCACGGTCAAGGAATATGAGGACTGGGTAAGCCTGCAAGGCAAAAACCGCTATATACTGACACTGCTGGGACGTAAACTTACAGCACATCAGATAGCCTCCGTTACTCGCATTCTGGCTGAACAGGGAATGAATATTGATGCCATTAAACGCCTCACCGGACGCATTCCTCTCAATGAATGCGAAGACAGGACGCGCGCCTGCATCGAATTCTCGGTGCGCGGCACGCCCAAAGACCGCATCTCCATGCAGGAACAACTCATGCGTCTTGCCAGCCAACTGGAAATGGATTTCTCGTTCCAACAAGACAATATGTACCGGCGCATGCGCCGTCTCATCTGCTTCGATATGGACTCCACCCTCATTGAAACGGAAGTGATAGACGAACTTGCCATACGTGCCGGCGTGGGAGAACAAGTAAAAGCGATTACCGAACGCGCCATGAGGGGCGAAATTGATTTTACAGAAAGTTTCCGCGAGCGAGTGGCTCTCCTGAAAGGACTCGATGAATCGGTGATGCAGGAAATTGCTCAAAAACTCCCCATAACAGAGGGTGTGGAAAGATTGATGTACGTTCTCAAAAAATACGGCTACAAAATAGCCATACTTTCCGGTGGATTCACATACTTCGGACAATATCTCCAAAAGAAATTCGGTATAGACTACGTATATGCCAACGAACTGGAAATAATCGACGGTAAACTCACAGGACGCTACCTCGGCGATATCGTCGACGGTAAACGCAAGGCAGAACTGCTACGTCTCATCGCACAAGTGGAGAAAGTAGACATAGCGCAAACCATAGCTGTCGGTGACGGAGCCAACGATCTTCCCATGCTCGGAATAGCCGGTTTGGGGATTGCATTCCATGCCAAACCCAAAGTGGTTGCAAATGCAAAACAGTCTATCAATACCATCGGACTGGACGGAGTACTTTATTTCCTCGGTTTCAAGGACTCATATATAGATATTCCCAAATAAACGCATTTACTTTTATCTCTTTTTTACCGTCAAAATCAATAAAAACACATGAAGTTCTCCGAACTACCACTGAATGCTCAAGTATTGGAAGCAGTCGACTCCATGCGCTTTGACGAGTGTACTCCGATTCAGGAAAAGTCAATCCCTCTGATTCTTGAAGGAAAAGATCTCATCGCAGTAGCACAAACCGGAACCGGAAAAACCGCAGCCTATTTACTTCCCATCCTGAATAAACTATCGGAACAGCCCCATCCTGAAGATGCCATAAACTGCATAGTGATGGCACCCACCCGTGAACTTGCCCAACAGATAGATCAACAGATGGAAGGTTTCTCATACTTCATGCCCGTCTCCAGCGTGGCAGTATATGGGGGGAATGACGGTATGCTGTTTGAACAGCAAAAGAGAGGGTTGACTCTGGGAGCCGATGTGGTTATTGCCACTCCCGGCAGGCTCATCGCACACCTTAGTTTAGGGTATGTAGACCTTACAAAAGTTTCTTATTTCATACTTGACGAGGCGGATCGCATGCTCGACATGGGTTTCTACGATGACATCATGCAGATAGTGAAGCATCTGCCCAAAGAGAGACAAACTATTATGTTCTCGGCCACCATGCCGTCTAAGATACAGCAGCTGGCGCATAATATACTTAATAACCCGGCGGAAGTAAAACTTGCCGTATCCAAACCGGCAGATAAAATCGTCCAAGCCGCATATGTTTGCTACGAACATCAAAAGTTGGGAATCATACGTTCGCTCTTCTCGGAACAAGTACCCGAACGGGTAATCATCTTCGCCTCGTCCAAGATAAAAGTAAAGGAAGTGACCAAGGCGCTGAAAATGATGAAACTGAATGTAGGCGAAATGCATTCCGACCTACAACAGTCTCAACGCGAATTCATCATGCACGAGTTCAAATCGGGACGAATCAATATACTCATTGCAACCGACATTGTATCCCGGGGGATAGACATAGATGACATCCGGCTCGTCATCAACTTCGATGTTCCGCACGACAGTGAAGATTACGTACATCGTATCGGCCGTACCGCACGTGCCAACAACGATGGAGTGGCTCTTACTTTCATCAGCGAGAAAGAGCAAAGTAATTTCAAAATAATAGAGAATTTTCTGGAGAAAGACATCTACAAGATTCCTCTTCCGGTCGAATTAGGTGAAGCTCCGGAATACAAACCACGTAATGGCGGTAACGGTTCCAGACGGAAAGGTCATCGGAACAACAGGGGTGCGAGAAAGGGAATGAAATACGGAAAGGATAATAAAAGAGGATAGTCATATGCTTCCCATACAGAAATCTCCCTATAAACGGTATGACCTTTATAGGGAGATTTATTGTTGAGCAAACTCTTTACTTTAGTCTGTTCAGAACCTTTCCTGCAACCGGAAGTGCTGAACATGCTGCCATAATACTTCTGTTCTTTTATTCTATTTGAATTTCATCGATGAACAAATAAGGCATCTTTCCCTCACCCGCATGTCCTTGCGGTAAAACGCTATTTCCCCTGATTACGATTTTCACATAACGAGCTTTCGTAAGCTGAAAGTCAGCTATGTATTTTTCAATGTTTCTTTTCTTAATATCTGTTTCCACGGGATATTCTCTTTTCGCTACCCTGACATAATCCTTGTTATCTCCGGAAACAAATACTTCCAGTCCCGTAATGCCCATAATCCATGCATCCATATAAGTCATGGAGTTTACGACCACCTGCCGGATATCTGCCGGCTTTCCCAAATCTATGACAGCAGTCGGGTTCTCTCCGATGAACCCCAGCCAAGCACCTGTAGAGAAGTTTTCGTTACCCATCATACCGTCTACCAGCGTAATTGCTCCCTTATATGTGTAGTTAGGAGCCGGTTGCGTACTTAGAGTTATGGAAGCTAACGTAGCCTTATTGAACCAGAATTCTTTTTCGAACGACTTGCTATCATCGTCCGGACGAACAGCTACCGCATGAAGACGAGCAGAGTGATGAACCGGCACGGGTGAGACATATTGCAACGACTTTTTCGAAGGTTTACTTCCATCCAATGTATAGTAGATTGGGGCGTTGTCTACCGTATTCATTGTAACTACAAGAGTCTTTTTGAGTGTATCAGGCAGAACCTCGGCTTTAATATCGTAGATGTGCTTGGCATAATTCAATCCCTTTTGCCGATACAACGCCAGCAGGTTTGTTAACCGGGATGTAAAGCTATCATAATCTTTCCGCTCGGGTTGTGTCCATTGCACTTCCGCCAAAGCAGCCATGCGGGGTAGTACCATATACTCCACATGCTCTGTGGCAGCTATATATTCAGTCCAGAGATTAGCTTGTACCCCCAGTACCCGTTCAGACTGTGCCTCGGTCAACTCTTGGGTGGGTTCCAGTCCATATACTTTCTCCAGCGGTATGTAACCGCCTATCGCCAATGGTTCGTTACCGGTGTCGGCGCTCTGATAGAAGTCGAAATAGCAGTGAGAATTCGGAGCCATGATAACATCGTGTCCCATCCGGGCAGCTTTAATACCGCCGGCTGAGCCTCGCCAAGACATTACCGTGGCATTCGGAGCGATGTCTCCTTCCAGTAACTCATCCCACCCGATAATCTGTCGTCCGCGTTCGTTCAGGAATCTTTCGATACGTTTCATGCAGTAACTCTGCAAACGATCCTCTGCACTGTATTTTTCATCTCCTTTCAGTCCTTCGGTCTTTATTCTGTCCTGACATTTCGGACATTGCTTCCAACGTGTACGCGGAGCCTCATCCCCACCTATGTGAATATACCGGGAAGGAAAAATCTCCAGCAATTCACCCATTACATCCTCCAAAAAGCGCATAGTCTGTTCATTCCCGACACAGAGGACATCCTCAAAGACTCCCCAATCAGGCGATACCTCGTAAGGACCTCCCGTGCATCCGAATTCCGGATAAGCAGCCAATGCAGCCAACATATGTCCCGGGAGGTCTACTTCGGGAATTACATCGATGTAGCGTTCACGGGCATAACGAACCACTTCTTTCAGTTCTGCCTGCGTATAGTAACCGCCACAAGTAATCGTGTCGTACTTACCGCTCCCCATATATCCCACAACGGTACGATGACGCACAGAGCCTACTTCCGTCAATTTCGGATATTTGTTTATCTCGATGCGCCAACCTTGATCATCGGTCAAATGCCAATGAAAGGTATTCATGTTGTGCAAAGCAAGTAAATCTATGTATTTCTTGACGAAATCCACTGGAAAGAAATGACGCGCCACATCCAGATGCATACCGCGATATGAGAAACGCGGGTGGTCATTGATAACTGCGGCAGGCAACAACACCGTTCCTTCGGGCTGCACGGGGATTGCTTTCCGCAAGGTCTGAATACCGTAAAAGACACCTGCTTCTGTCTGACCCTCTATCCGGATGTTCTGTTCCGTGATTGTAATCCGATATCCTTCCTTATGCTTTATCGAGGAGTCCAATGCAAGTATCACGGCTTTCGTGCCACTTACCGTATCATCGAATGGAGTAACAGTTGGTAGAATTCCCATCGACTCTTTCACATACAGAGAGAGAAATTCCGCATTGCGTTTCAACAGAGTATTATCAGACGGATAAAGTACCGAAACTTTCCCATCCAGCTTGAAAGGAGCAGCATCGAGTTGAGAAATTTCTTCGGGTAAAGGAATCACCGAGTAAGAAGCTTCCTGCCCTGTATTACACGCCACAAGTAGATGCAGCATGAGTATTATCCAAAGGTTTTTCATCGTACTATTCTTGTTAACGGTTCGTGATATCTATTATTTCACTTCCTTTCCTGAAAGTCTCCATCCCGTGATGGTAGAGATATAAGGAATTATATTCATAGCCATCTTGCGTTGTCCGCTATAATTGGGATGCCAAACGGCTCCCAAATCGAACGCTGCATTCAGTAAATCTCCGGGTTGTTTTATCAGATACAGGTTATCATCTTTCATCCGGTTTAGAACCTCTTCATAAAAAGAAAAGACCGGTGCGGTGACGGTACAACAAAAGACACACAACACGGGTACATCTCCATAGTATGTCCGAAGTTGTTTCAACATGTGGGTATATGCCTCCACAAATTCATTCTTATAAGGGTGCGGCTCCAAAGAGAAATCATTGGTTCCCAAGTTGATTACCACCAAATCAGAACGATACCCTTTGAAGTTCCATACTTCTCCCCTGCCCTCATCGAACGTTTGCAGCATTTTCTCTTTCATGGTAACCGCCGATTTACGTACCGAATCGCCGTAGTTGCGAACAATCCCTCTGCCGGAATGGGCTATTAGCGTATAATCCGCATCGAAATAGCGTGCTACTATGGTAGCAAAAGAGAGGTTACAATTTTCCGTTTCCAGTTTGAACGGCTCATCTCTGTCTTTTCCCTCCACACCATATCCGCAGGTTAAGGAATTCCCTATAAATTCGATGTGGCGGGTACGCGTCTTCGGCATCTCTTGCAAACGTCCGGAGGGGGATAGCAAGAAGCCATGAAACGTAGTCATCCCGAATTCCCCTTCGGTACGTTTCTGTATGCGCAGCGTATGCAACTGGCGGTTCACTCCCGAAACAAAGTCGATGAGCGTGTCCGTTCCGCATACTTCTACCACACGATGCAGCTCATCATCAACAAAAACGTTGTAATAACTTTTGCCCGTGTCGGAGAGTTTTACGGACAATGTGCCCCCCGTAAATGCTGTTTCCAGATATGTCCCCACCCAGTCGAAAGCAACCGAACCGTCCGGTTGTACCTCCGTGCGCCCCGTGTATCGGACGGCTTTATCGCTTGCTTTCACAAGATGTTCTTTTCGACTCCCGTCCGTATGCCGGGGAGCGGTCTTCATGCCCACGGAAAGAACCGCACTACAAAGAAGAAAGCACATCAGAAATCCGTTTGCCTTTTTTCTTTCGGGCTTTCTATCCGGCAATTTCCCGCTATTTATTTTTTTCATACTTCTATTTTTTCTGTTTTTTCTATTAAATCCATCCTTTCAGACAAACAACAGCACGCGAATCAGGTGCGCCAATACCATTTCCTCTTTGCACAGAAAGCAGCTACCCACAATGCCAGCGAGGTTACGATCATCCCTCTGAGAAAGCCGGTCCAGGCATTACCGTTCAACAGATTCAAATACTCTGCCAAACCTGTCAAATTCAAGAGAGGCATAATAAGAAGTTGGGGAGCCACATATGCGATCATCGGATTTTGTCCTGCCAGTTCCAAAGGGCGCACCAGACAAGTGGCACGGTATACATCGCAAAGGACGGAAAACACGATCATTCCCATAAAAGCAAGTCCGGAGGTAACAAAATAATAGCTATACGTGGAGTCATCCTTGCGTATGCCGCCTTGATAAGCTTCGAAAAAGAGTCCGAGCATCAGCAGATATGCGCCTATTGCATAGAGTTTACGCCAATAACGTATATCCTGATGCGTATTCCGCAGCAGCATGCCAAGACAAAAGAGCAGAACCGCTGTTCCCGTTACGTTCCAAATCAGCTGTCTTGTGTAGAGTCCATAAAGATTCCAGATAACAACTCCTGCCGCCAACGTCGCTACCAGATAGGCAAAACGTTTGTCTGTCCGTTCGATTCGTGTATCTCGTTCATTCAGCCATTCCCGAAGATATTCGCCCGCTATGATTCCGGGAATAAGGATGAAGAGATATTTCAGATAATAAAACTTATATACCCACGGTAGCGGAGTAAAGTTCATTATCAGAGCCGTCCAGGAAGCTTCCGCCTCGCCGCTGCTCAGGAACACAGCCATAATAAACGGCAATACCGCTACCCGCGCCCACCGGTTGCGATAGGTAAACAGATAGATAAGCGAACCGAAAACAGCCATGTTAGCCAACAACAGAATGATGATGTTGCTGTAATCCGGATCGAATGTTCTTCCTCCCGCATAAGACACACTCAACAACACCACTACTCCCACCGCGTATGCACTTAACTCTATGGTCGCACGCCCCCATTTAGGCAGTACTATGGGAATACGCATAAACATGGGAAACATCAGAAAAAACGCCCCGATGGCAAGTCCCCACGCCCACACGTCTTGCGGAGAGGATACAGACCATGGATACATATGTTGGATGAAGATGGCAAAGAAGGTCAGTCGCACGCCACGCAACACAGCATCCAATGCCAAACGCCATGCAGACTCTCCTTGTTCCAATTTCCTGCCGATGGAGAACGGGAAAGCCGCTCCCATGGCGAACAGGAAAAACGGAAATACCAAATCGACCCACGTGATACCGTAGAACGAGGGATCGAAAACAAATCCTGAACGAGGACCCACCTGTGCATGAGACATCCATGCGGGCAACACATCGGTAATGATGGTGGCAGAGAGTATCATGGTGAAAATGGCGTATCCCCGAAAGGCATCCAACGATGAAGCTCTATTTCCCATACGCATTTATTATTTTTCAGTTTGTTCCACCTCGCGAATTGCCTCGCTCAAGGCATCCCACCAGTTGCGACTGATAATATGAACAATGTCGAACACCATCAATCCGTCGGACATCTTCAGATTCATCTTCACCGCTTTCTTAAACTGTTCCACGTCCTGTTTATAGTCTTCCACATAGAGTCCTCCACAGAAAGGATTGTCGCCTAACAACTTTCGCGAATAGATGCAAGCTCCTTCCACGCAAAGATGCTCTCCGGTGGAGAGTTCACTGTCCGTTTCGTTTCTGTATGTTCCGTTTGACTTCCGGAATTCCTCGAGCGTCACGTTCCAATAATAGTTTCCGTTGGTATAAAGGTCCAGCAGTTCGGCATAGGCATAGTCTTTGTAACGGGGTGTAGCCCAATCGAAATCGACACTTGCATCGTAGTTTCTGCTTGCCCAGTTTGCTCCCACCTCGTAGTACGAGGGATACCACGCGCCTGTGTAGGCAGCGAATATAAGATCGGGGCGGACATTCTTCAAGGCATTCCGTGTCTCTTTGAAGAACCGGTAAATGACGGATGCCCTCCACTCGATCCATTGCTTGAAATATTTTCCTTCCACACGTTTATAAGAATCGTCCGCCTGTTTCACCCACTCGTAAATATCTTCGGGAAAACGCTGTATCTTCTCACCAATATATTCTTCAAAAGCATTTTTGGAGAATTCCGAAAAGTCCGACTGTATATTATCATAACGTGTACGATCCACCATGATACCGTCGAGCGGATACATGCGCGCACACTCTGCAAGGATGGAACGCTCGTACTCCTGTACTTGCGGAAGTGCAGGATTCGTAAAGATAGTTGTCTTTCCCTCGATTCCGGTCACCGGAATCAATCCCTTACCCGGTACGTAATTGACAGACTGCCAATCCCGGTGCGTAGTATAGGCAATACCCTGCTTAAAGATTCCGTGTCCTTCGCAGAAAATATTGAAAGAAGCCAGTATTTTCATTCCCCTCCGGTGAGCGGCATCCACAAAAAGATTAACAAAATCATAATCCGCGGAGCGCTCCACTCCCTTCCAAGAGGTCAGCCGCGGAGCTACATCGCTCGGATAAGCCACCCCACTGGCAGTACCTTTTACGTCGAGTACCAGATGATTGAACCCCGCTTCCTTGCATTTCTGCACATAATATTCGATGGAATCGGTATGGCTGAATCTCTCCCAGTTAGCAGATAAATCCAACCACATTATTTTTGTTTTCTCTACCGGTTGAGATGCTTCATTCCGGGGTTTGCATGCAGTGAAAGCAACCAAGACCCCCAACATATACAAGGCAATTACTCTTTTTCTCATGTCTGTATTATTCTTTTATTAATTACTTATTTCAAATACAAGTCCGGCATACTCTCACTGATTTTCATATCCGGAACTTTTCTTCTACTCCAACAACGCCTTTATCATCGGGCACACCAAGTCAGCATAGCGCATCATCCCCACATCCGTAAAATGAATACCGTCCACCGTGGCTTCTCCGTCGTCTCCAATCATCTGTTCCGAGCTTACGAGATAAATGTTTTTCTCCCCTTTCTCTTTCAGTGTTTCAAATATCCTGTTCAGTGTCTCGTTCTTCCTCTGCACCTCCTTTGCCATGAAACGACTGAACAGCGTATGCGTAAACAACGGGTCTTCGACAAACAATACCGGTGTTTCCGGACGTTTTTCGCGGATAATCCGGTAAAAGCTCTCCATTCTCTCTTCCATCTGCTCCACGGAAGCGTTGGGTACGAAGTCCAGCACATAAATACCGGCATCTACCTGCGCCATTATGTGGGCTACCTCGTAATCGAGAAAAGCATTGCCGCTGAATCCCAAGTTGACACATTCGCGATTCAGCCTTCTGGAAATGATGTTGGTGTGAGCCATACCCGGACGCGAAGCACACCCGCCCTGCAAAATACTTGTGCCATAGAATACCACCGGTTTATCCCTATGGGGAAACTGCAGTATGGGGTGAGTCAGTTCGGCTATGGAGTCGACCCCGATGAAAAGCGAAAGCAATCCGTCATAGAGTGGTGTATACAGCATATATTCCCTGTATTCTGCCTTCATATCGGCTATGACGGTGGTTTGAGTTCGTTTCCCTTCGGGGCGGGCACTGTTCACATAGCGCCATCGCCCCTTATCTTCCTCCCAACAATAAAGGTCAAGCCCTTTGACTCCGACATCCGTCATGTGGTTCATGTGCCGGTCCAGCATAACTTCCCATTTCAGGTCTATCCGTCCGGTATTGCTTCTGAAACGTACAGCCAGCCCCGCCGAATTGCGGCTCAACTCCCATAAAGGAGGCCTGGAGATGCTTTTCAGCGAATCCGGAAACCGTTCGTACATGCCCCCGCTCTGTTGCGTAGCTTTACCCAACAAAGGAAATCCGGCAGCATCGTGGAATACCGTCTGCGCATGTGCCGGCACACACAGGCATCCCAGCAATATGCCTACAATAAATCGTCTCATCCGCATTCAAAAACTTTCGTTCCGTTTTTATTTCAGTCCGATGGCAGTCAGCACCTTACGCTGCTTCCCATCGCTTCCCTTAATCGTCTCTTTTCCGTTGATAAGCATGCACGATGAACCTCCTCCGTCCAGATTCAACGCTTCCGTGCAACCCAGGCTTTTCATTACGGCGGCTACCTTAGCCGTCGACAGTCCGGGAACACCCGGAGTCATATTACGCCCTTCGCACACAAACAGTACCATCTTCTTGTCCGCCGTAATGCCTATGGCCGTACGGGGTTGATTGGTGGCGGCAGCCACATCCAGCATTTCTTCCACATAGGTATTCTTTATCTCTCCGTTGCGAAGCAACACCGTGATTCCTCCTATACCCGTAGTCGCTTCCAGCAATTTACCTCCTGCGGGGAAGTTTTCCGAGGGCACCTGCAACGGTTCCTTGTTGATGTCGTTGGGGGCAGGTTGAGGATAATAGTAATTCTTTTTATCACTCGTAAAATAGGTCCAAAGCGTTCTGTATTCTCCGTCTTTCATTTGGCAGAAAGCTCCCACAGTGGGATACCACAGTTTCACCCAATCTTTCGAATAGTAGTTTTGATTCGGCGCCAGCATCTCGCCATTTCGTATCACCAGATTCTGCGAATAGTAGAAGCGTTTTCCCGCCTTGTCGGCTCCATAGAACAAACCGGCGTTGATAACGACCGGACACTTGGACTCGTTGTGGAATTCAGAAGGTGTCTTAAGTGCCTTTCCTACATATCCTCCGGCCTCGTCCGAGTAGGCCACATCGCCCAATACTTCAAACTTCGCTTTCTTCATGTCGGCCACTGCAATGTAAGCCACGGCGTTTGTCCCTTCCAGTTGTGCCGGCGACTTGTAGACTTTCATATATTCCGGAAGAGTTCCCAAGTCGGTCACAGGCGTCCATCCCGCTTTCACTATATCGGGATTCTGCTCTTCCTGTTTCTCCTCTTCGTCCCATTCCCACGGATGTTCCGGATATTTTTCTCCTCCGCATGCGCAAACAGACAGCGCAAACAGACAGGATAATACGAAATAAAAATGTTTGGATATCATAATAATAGCATTTTTAGGTTTCATAAATCAATTATTATTAATAGGTGGTAGATAAACGATATTAACATCTTAAACTCTGTAAGTTCGATACAAGCTCCTCATTCGGGTATATTCGGACATGTTCCGCCAAGATTCCCGTATTTTAAGAGAGCCATACGGGTACGGTTCAGATACCATGCCCGTTTGGTTCGAGTACCGTGCCCGTGTCTTGGAAAAGGCAAACAAACATCATATTAAAACATTCTATATCAATCAATTATCCCTCAATTGGCATCATCCGGAAAAGCCTCCAATCCAGATGCCGATAAGTATGAGGTTTTCGTTGGTGTTGTTTGCAAACTTTACTCGGACACGTTGTTAGTGACATTCTGCGTATATATATTCCCGAAGCGATCGGTCACCCGAATCACTATATCGGAATCCGCCTCTGCGGGAGTGGCCCGAAATAAATGTCCGGTGCTTGTGGCCGCAATCCAGCTCTGTATGGTCTTCTTTTTCTCGTTACACATATTATCGGCATATGGGTCTATTCCCTCATAACGAGTCATGGCTCCCATATTCTTACCGTTTTCCAGCCATTCCACTTTCCATTCCTCGTCCCAATTCCACACATTGGCGATGATATCTGCTGGATGTTGCGAGGATGCTCCTCTCGGGTAAGCTCTGAACTGATACTCTTTGGGGTGTCCCGCGCTCTTATAGTACCACTTTACATGATTTCCCTCCACTTCATAAACGCCGTATCCCTGCGGAGTACCGTCCGTGCAAGTGTCTCCATGCCACCAGATGCCGCATACGGCTGCCGTGTTGTGTTCCATGTGCCTGTGGGTGAAACGGATGTTCGCGTTGGAATGCAAGTGCCCTGACAGGAAGTGGGTTTCATACTTGTCGAGCAACCGGAGCACGCTTTCCGCATTGATGGTCTCACCTCCTAAGCGAGCGTAGTTGTATGCGAAAGGGCGTTCCTTTTCGGTGATTCGAGTAGGAATATGAGTCATGAAAAACACCAGTGTGCCTTCAGGTACATACGACAAATCTTCTTCCAGCCACTTCATTGTTTGTTCGTCTACATAACCGATGTAGAAATATTCCCGTCCGACGAAAAAGTTGTTGTTTACCACAATATAGTGTGCCTTTCCTTTATTGAACGAATAACGGGTAGGTCCGAAGAATCCTTCGAATGTGCGATAAGATGTCTCGTGCGTACGCCCGTTGAAGTCTATGTCATGATTGCCAATGGCGCGATACACGGGGAAACCCAGTTTCTCCGCCTGTTTCATATAAGCGTCGAAATACTTTCCGGGTGTATCCCAAAATATGTCTCCGCAATTAAGTCCGAAAACGTCGGTGTGCGAATACTCTCTCACCAGTTCATTACAGTCCGCCACAATGGGGGCATATTGTTTCCAATGCTCTTCGAGCCCTGCCTGCACATCGGCCTCCAGTATAAACACATGGTGATTGTCGTCTTTCGGATTCTTTTTCAACCGGAAATCATAGCGATTGGTTTTCTGCAAATCCACTTCATGGTAGAATTTGGGAACGGTACGTTCGCAATCTGTAAGATAACCTGCCGGAGTGGAGATATAGACAAAACGGGACTCCCCCAAAGTCGGAATGCGGTAAACACCTTTCTTGTCGGTAAGCACACAGCGGATACCGTCCGTCACCACCACATTCTCAATTCCTTTTCCATCGCACGTAACGCTTCCCGTAATCAGACCGGCGTCACGTCTGTGTCCTGCCTGCACAGCAAAAGCCGCACCGAACAAAACAACAATTATCAGTAATATACGTTTCATATGATTCCTGCGATTTATATTATTATTTCAGCGCTCCACCGGCCCGCATACCCGTTTCAACCTCTTTCCAGAGGTTTTTGTGAATGATATGTACGATGTCGAACACCATTAAGCCGTCCGATTCTTTCAGGTTCATCTCGATGGTGGCGGATAACTTCTCCGGAACTTCATAGAACTGATCGACCAGTATTCCGCCTATAAACTTATTGTTCCCCAATATTCCACGCAACTTGCGGCATGAGCCTTCCACGCAATACCACGTTCCCGACTGCGCCTCCGAATCGGTTTCGTTCCAAACACTGTGATTGGTCTTTTCATATTCTTCGATGGTTATATCGGTGTAATAGTTTCCTGTGGTATACAGGTCAAGCAGTTCGGCATAACCATAGTTTTTGTATTCGGGAGTAGCCCAATCGTAGTCTTTTGAGGGGTCGTAATCCCGGCTAGCGAAGTTCACCCCCACCTCGTAATAAGAGGGGTACCACGCTCCGGTGTATGTGCCGAAAGATATGGAGGGATTGATTTCTTTCACTGCCCGTCGTGCACGGGACATGAAGTTGTAGATGTTTCCGGCACGCCATTCAATCCATTTGTTGAAGTACTTGCCGCGCACCACGTTGTATTTGTCGTTGTCGCCCAATTGCCATTCGAAGATGTCTTCGGGGAAACGCTCCATCTTTTCTCCTATATAGGCTTCGAATTTTTGCCGGGAAAGAGCCGAGAAATCGGAGGTTATACCATCGTAACGCACACGATCCAGAATCAGCCCGTCCAAATCCGGGTATTGCCTTACGAGGTCTTTAAGCACGT
Source organism: Bacteroides sp. (assembly GCA_041855205.1). Taxonomy (GTDB): domain Bacteria; phylum Bacteroidota; class Bacteroidia; order Bacteroidales; family Bacteroidaceae; genus Bacteroides. Next base: position 34,455 of record JBHADT010000138.1, on the reverse strand, counting down.
TGAGGATGTGAGTCTGAAACTCATCGTTCACGGGATTCACCATAGCGGAATACCTGCGTTTTTCATTGGTGATACTCGTTATTCCACGAGGAGTATATACCATGGACGCCCAGTCCGGATGAGCGGAATATACCTGCCCTCTGTCAAAATAGTTATGTCCTGCCACAAATACATTGAGTGAGGCATGTACTTCCAGACCCAATGCGTGCGCCTTTTCGATAAAGTGTCCCAAATAGTCGAAATCTTTCCGCTCATACCCATTCCATTCTTTCATTTTCGGAGCGAACTCCGTATCGAACAAGACCTCTCCCGTGATGGGACGTACATCAACCACTGCATGAGTGAATCCGAGAGATTTTATTTTGGTCAGATAATAGTCGATGGAGTCGGGAGAACTGAAGCGTTCGAAGTTGGCTTCCGCGTCAAACCACATCAGAGCGGGTTTTAGATTATTCATTTCCTGCTGTTTTTTGCCTTTGCAACTTCCCAAAAACAGGAAAGGCAGCATCAACCAGAATATGATGATTATTCGTCTCATGTTTTTATATGGTGTTTTTTATGTTTATGTTACTTTATGGCATTCTCGATTCCCTGCTTGGCATATTGCCATTGAGAAGCCTTCTTCAAATGAATCATATCGAACAGGAAGTAGCCGTCGCATACGTCCATACATGCTTTGACCGACTCTGCGATTGCTTGGTTTTCCTGTTCCTGAGTGGCCTTGTCATTCGTATCCCAATTGCCTACATCAGGACCTCCCGCCACTATAGGGCACTTCCCGGCTATTTTCTCTTTAGCCAACAGGCAGAAACCCTCCATTGTCCATTCCGTATTGCCCCTTACCCTGAGCGGAGAGGCATACGCTCCTATCAACATCTGATCCATGAACTCCGCATATCCGAAGTTCTTATATTTCGAAGTAGCCCATTTGTAATAACGCGAAGCATCGTACGTGGAAGCAGCCCAGTTGACCCCCACATCGTAGTAGGTGGAGTACCACCCGCCCACATAAACTCCGAATTTAATCTTCCCGTTGACACTCTTTACAGCCTGACGGGCTTTCTGCATGAACTCGCAGATGATTTTTGCACGGAACTCAATCCATTTGCTCAAATATGGTGGAAAGGTTGCCGGTAACGAAGTGGCTCCCGGTGCAAGAATATCCTGCGGATAGTTTTGTATTTTCACTCCCCCCAGATAGTTTTCGAACTCCTTCCGGGTGATGTCAGAAAAATCGGAAGTAAAGCCAGAGAAACGCCCCCGGTCCAAAAAGATTCCATCCAGATCATATTTGGCAAGGTCTTTCAATAAGTCGCAAAGGAATGTCTGAACCTTAGGATGCACCGGATTAAAGAACTTGGTGTTCTCACCTGTATTCATAATGCTGGTAACACCTCCGGGAAGATTGAGTTGAGTGGCCCATTCGGCTTTGGAAGCATCCCTGAAAAGCAATCCGGTGCCACCGTCGATTATGTTTCCTCCCACAAATGTGTTTATGGCCGCATGAATGCGCAACCCTTGTTTCCGGGCTTCATCAACAAAAGCCTGAAGATAATCCCAGGTAGCCGTCCGGTTTATCTTTGTATACGCCGAACCTATCCACGCGTAGAGGTATTCTACCTGATTCACCACACTTGTCTTAAACAATACATCGCCCGTAGTGGGACGGACATCTACCACAATATCTGTAAATCCGGCGTCTTTTGCCAGAGCCAGGTCGCGTGAGATGTTTTCCTTGCTGTTGGCGAAATCGGGAAAGTTGGCAGCCGCATCAATCCAGATGTAACGTGGCTTGGATGCGTTCGGATTTTCTGTGGGATTATTTCCTCCGCCATTGTTTCCTCCCGTATTGTCATCGCTCCAATAATCTTTAGGCGAATCGCCGCAAGACATGGACAGACAGAGGATTCCGGCTCCAAGCAGCAACTTTCGTAAAAATAGAGTGATTCTCATTGAGTTGTTGTTCTTTTATTATAACCAACCGAAAGACCTGCCCTGAATACGTACAGGCCTTTCGGTTGGTTGATAAGAAATTCTATTACATATCTATGCAGTCGCAGCGGATGCAACCCACATAACCGTTGGTGAACATAAAGTATATGTACATGTAGTATCCGTCGGGAGATACTCTCAATGCCACATCACCTGTTCCATTGGCGTTTTGAGATCCCAAGGCATTACCGCCGTAGTTACCAAAGATGTTCAATCCGTCCGAACCGAAGTTGAGAGGTTCGGTTCCCAATGAACCGCCGGAAACGTCGAACAGGTAGATAGTGTCGTCCTTACCCCAGGTGAAACTGTTGACCGAGTTAGACAGCACATAAGCCACCTTATTGAACACCGCATAGTCCACCGCATTCTGAATCCAGTTGGGACTGATCTCACGGCCTTTCGCCTTGATTTCATTTGTAACGCCATTGAACCATGCCAGACTACGCGGAGTAGTATAGTAAGAGGCAAAGTAATCGCTGGTGGGATTAGACGGATCGGAATAGATGACGTCGGCGTTAGTTCCCCATGAGCCAAGTCCTTGGGCGATAACCAAGTCGGGGGTTTGAGACTTCAGCGTACCGTTGGTCACTTGCCAGCGTGCAAACTGACCGGCAGTTGCGTAGTAAGGTGCCGTGATGATGGCGTCGCCATCCAGACTTCCTATTACGGAAAGTTTTCTACCCATGGCTGAAGCAACGGGGAATTCGATGTATTTTTCCGGAGTGCCGTTCACGCCTTTCACCCTCCATACGGTAAATGCGGCTCCTCCTCCCGGAGTGAGGTTCGTAAAGAGAATGTTGTCCGAATCATCTGCCGTGACATAGAAGTTCGTCAAGCTGCCGGCAAACTGGCTGATGTCGATACTACCCTCGTTTTCTCCCGTCTGGGCATTCACGTATATTGCTTGGGCATTACCGCGCTCGTTAAGCACCACATACTTATCCAGAACCGCGATACCCGTGGTCATGTGTTTGGCTGTAAGTCCTATGTCCGTAAGTTTTCTCGTCCAAAGTATCTTGGCGCTTTTAGCCCGCATACCTGCCGCCAATTTTTCGGGTATCTCTTTCGTTACGGTATACACTGTCTGGGTTGTACCGTTCTGTGCTGTTACCGTAAGACGGACATCCTTGTCGTAGTTCTGTGCGGTCACCCTCGGGTCGGGCGAGATAGTGGCGCCATGCGAGATGTTTACATCGGCCAATACTTCACCGATATCCTCAAGCGCAATCAACGAAATCCTTTTCGTTTCCTCGTTGATAATACCTTCCAAACCGACGCTTGGCAAAGCGAATTTAGTAATGGAACATTCGCTGCTCTTGCGAATTTCAGGAACCACCTTGTAATTAAAGCTTCCATGAAGACCCTTTACCGTAATGGTATTTTCCTGTGTCATGTCCATATAGAGCAATGAAGGCGTGATGTAGACGTTGTTGTCCACATAAGCTCTTACACGCATCTTCTTCAGGTCGGAAATCTGAAGAACATTGTCCGACAGACGAGGATAGTTGTACGGGAAAACGACCGTGATTACGCGGGTATCATGGTTTATTTCGCTTTCGAAGTTGTTCTCATCCCTGTCATCATCTACAAACGATGCCGTCAGGTTGTTTATTCCGTTTCGTCCGGCTGCGGCAGTCGGGTTCAACTCCTCAGGACTTTGACATGCGCCCATGCCGAGTAAAAGTGCAATGAGGGAAATTGTCGATAATATTTTCTTTTTCATTGTTGTTCCAAGATTTTAGTTACATCATTTCCATTCATCATATTGCTCCAACAAAGCATTGTTCTTCAACTCTTCCACCGGTATGGGAAGTACGTACAGTTTCTGCGAGAACTTGCGGTCCTGATAGTCGCAGTCGATGTATTCGTAAGTGCCGTTCGTGATCTTGAAACCGTGGCAACGGTAGTTGTTGTATTCTATGTGAGCCAACTTCCAACGACGCATATCCCAGAACAGGTGTCCTTCGTACGCCAGCTCCACCTTGCGCTCGTTTCTGTAATCGGCAAACCAGGTGTCTCCCGAAGAATTTTTACCCGGTAAACCCACACTCTTGCGGGCACGCACGCGGTTCATCAGTGTACGTGCTTCTTCCGGTTTGTTCAATCGGAAAGCGGCTTCCGCCTTGTTTAGCAAAACTTCCGCAAAACGAATCTCTACCCAAGTCTGCGAACTTGCCACGGAGTTCACGTCTGTCAGTTTTTCATCCAGCAGTTTGCGCAGGAAGTAACCGGTAGTCGTTTTTCCGTAAGAGTAAGATTGTTCCCGGTAAGCCATGAACTCACCATTCGTTCCACCTACGCTGCAATCCATCACTTTTCCCTTCCACGTAGAGCCTGCATAAATCACCGTAGCGGCAAAACGAGGTTCCAACTGGGCATAGGGGGGGGGTACGGAAGTAGTTCCATGCCAGGGCGTCCAATCCACCTTATTGCCATTCTTGTCTTCGTAGCATTCCACCATTTCCTGAGTGGGCGTACCCAATGCACCGAAGTCATAACCATCGCATTTAGGTACATAGTACTTATCGAAGCTGTGATTTGGACCGCCGTCTCGTTGATAGGCAAATTCCAGAATAGATTCTTTGTTATTGCCTTTCCACGCATTGGCATATTCTTCTTCCAAATCGTAAAGATTCAATTTTTCTACTTCGGCCGCAGCGTTATAGGCATCCTGCCAGCGTTCGGCATATAGCATGGCACGGGATATCATGGCATAAGCTGCTCCCTGCGTCACGCGTCCTTTATTTCCGGCATCCCAGGTTTTGGGCAGGTTATCCGCCGCAAATTTCAAGTCCTGATAGATGAACTCCCAGGTCTCCGCCGCAGAACTGCGTGCTTTGTCGTTCCCTTCGGGGAGATTGTCATATAAGATCACCCCTCCGTGACGTTTTGCTAACTGGAAGTAGATGAATCCCCGGAAGAATCTTGCCTGAGCTTCCCATCTCAGATTCTTTTCTGCCGAGAAAGAAGAATATTTGCGTTGCATGCTGAGGAACTGATTGATCTGACGGATGTTCCCATACGCCAAATCTTTTGTCCATACATTGTAAATACATCCTTCGGGAGTAACCGCGTCGGGGTTTATCACGTAATTATTGGGATGTCCGGCACGGTGCCCCAATGCTACTGAACCATATTTGAAAGCATCTGTCAGAGATTCGGTCAACGAACCCTGAAACTGTGCTTCACCAAATTGTCCGTATTTGTCGAGGAATGTATAAAATGCGTTGATATTCATATCCACATAGGCCTCATCCTGCCACACAATTTCATCGCTCACGGTGGATGTCTGCTTTACGTCATCCAGCCAGCCATTGCATCCGCCGGTGGTAACCGCCAGCGCCAATGCCAATGATATATTTATGAATGTTCTTTTCATATGCTTTCTGTTTTTAGAATGTTAATTTTACACCCAGTGTATAAGTTTTCTGCTGCGGATAGTATCCGTTGTTAACAGCGGGAGACTCGGGGTCTATGTTGTACTTGGTGAGTCCGCTAAAGGTCAGTAGGTTGTAACCTTCCACATACACCCTCACTCCTTGAATACCTGTGGAGGTCAGCCATTGTTTGGGGAAGTTATATCCTACTTGCATGGTTTTCAGACGCAGGTAATCACCGTTTCTGTACCACAAGGTGGAAGAGAATGCGTTGTTGGAGCTGACATTGTCAATCTCCAGACGCGGAAATTCCGCATTTTGGTTATCCGGTCGCCAGCAGTTCTCCACAAGGAACACAGGCGAGTTTCCACCATGATAGAAAGGCTTGGTGTAAGAAGTATTGTCCATGATGCCTTCCGAACCTTCGGCGGTATATTCTCCGGTCAGCGCCACTGTGCTGCCAAGTCCCCATGAGAAGAGCATATCAAAGTCAAAACCTTTCCAGTTTCCGAAGAGATTCAGCGAACCTGTGTGTTTGGGAGTAGCGCTTTTGCCTACAAACCCCATGTCTTGCTCATAAGTTATCACACCGTCTCCATTGCGGTCAGTGTACTTGATGTATCCCGGTCTTACCGGCTTGCCCGGAATGGTAGGCGAATTTTTAATATCTTCTTCGTCTACAAACAATCCTTTTGCTATGAATCCCCTCTTTGTACCGATTTGTTTACCGGTAAGGCGTTGATATTCGGGAGCATTTTCCGGATCGCCCACATACTTCAGCCAACGTCCGTAAGCGTAAGACCAAATTAACTTGACGCCATAATTGAACTTACCGATATGGTTGTGGTGAGTCAGGGTTGTTTCAAATCCTTTATAGTCGCATTCATTTACATTGGCAGACGTATAGTAGTATCCACCTCTCGACGGAGCATAAGAACCTGTAACCGCAGATAGTTTGTCATATTCATATTTATAGAAAACATCGAACTCCATGCCCAGCAAACCGTCCCACAGTGTAGCGTCCACACCAATATTATAGTTCAGACATTGCGCCCACGTCAGACCCGGATTACCCAATACCGAAGAGTAGAGCATACTCTGGCTCATATTTCCTATAAAAACGCTGTTCTTTTTAAGTCCCATCGTATTTCTCCACCGGAAAGCCTTGAGACCTTCACTTGACGCTGTTTTACCAACACCAGCTCTCAATTTCAGGTTGCTCACCCAGGGAGCGTCGAACCAACTCTCTTTGTTGATACGCCATGCAAGCGATACGCCCGGCAAAGTGACCCAACGTTTGTTCATACCGCCAAACAAATAGCTGCCGTCATGGCGGAACGATGCTTCCACATAGTATTTGTCGGCATAGTTATAATTAACACGTCCAACGAAACCGGCAACACGTGTTTGCCCGCTGAAACCGGTGGGAACCGGGAATTTGCTCGAGCCATTTCCTGTCTTATTCGTTATTTGGTCCAGTTCATCCAACTGAACGAAGTCCAGACCATAACCCGTAACACCCAAAGAGTTGCTCTCGTTTTCGCGTGTTTCCGCCAGCAACAAAACTCCCACGGTATGTTTCCCGAAGGTATTGTTGTAGTTTACGCTCGTCTGTGTGGTCAGGGAGTAACTGCGTGCGGCAGATTCCGTCAGGCTGATTTGAGCGGAACGCGGATCATAGGTTTTCTTATAAGTCAGTTCTGTGGCTCCGGGGCTCGGCAGACTCATAAGTGCCAGTTCATAGTAGTTTCTCAACGATTTTTTGAAATCATAAATCAAGTCGTAAGCACCCTGAAACTTCACGCTCAGCCCTTTCAACCATGGAGCATCGTACTTCAAGCTGAAGTTGGACTGGATGTATGAATGGTCAGACCTTGCATATCCCGCCTCATTCATGGAAGCCAAAGGAGCCACCGGAGAGGAAGCTGTGGGAGTAGCCACATTGTAGAACTTACCATCTATCATTTGCGAATCCTGCGCATAAGGTAGAGCACGGATAATCTGTTGGGGAATGTTGTGCCAAGTATTGGGATTTGCAGAGTATGCCGGAGCATCGCGTTTCTCCACGCGTCCCGCTACACCTAATTGGAAAGTCAGGCTCTTTGTCAGTTTGGCATCCACATTTGAGCGTAGGTTCAAACGCTCGTAGCTGAAGTTATCCATATTACCGTCTTCTTTCAAGTAACCGAGCGATGCGAAAAAGCTTACTCGTTCACTGCCTCCCGTTGCAGATATATTGTGATGCATACGAGTACCTGTTCCGAATATTTTGTCATACCAGTTGGTATTTCCCCAGCCATTGGTACCGTTCTTCATATGCTCCACCATCTCTTTGGTAAAAACAGGTTGGTCGCCTTGCAGTTCACGCGCCTTGTTGTGCCAGTAGGCATATCCCGGACCGTCGAGCCATTCTTGTTGTTCCGCATTCTGGCTCCAGCCGTAAGAACCGGTATATGTGATAGACATTTTATCGGCAGAGCCTTTCTTGGTAGTTACAATAAATGCTCCGTTGGCATCCAATCCGTAAACCGCTACCGCAGAAGCGTCTTTAAGTACGGAGATAGACTCTATTTCATTCGGGTCGAGACCGTTGAAATCATCCGAAGTACGGCGAATACCATCAATCACATACACGATACCGCTTTGCCCGCGCATGGTCAGTGTGGCGTTGTCCGAACCCGGCTGCCCACTGCTCTGCACGGCAGCAATACCTGCCACGCGGGCGCCCACTACGTTACTGATGCTCATGGTGGGTGCTTTCAAGAGTTCCTTGTCCGATACTGATGAGATGGCGCTGGTCAGGCTACCACGTTTTTGCGTGCCATAGCCCACCACAATTACCTCGTCCAACGAAGCCACATCATCTTTCAAAACCACAGATATGGGAGAGCGTCCGTTCACTCTTATCTCCACGGTTTTCATTCCGATAAATGAAAATACCAGTACATCACGTTCTTTGGCTCTGATGCTGAACTTTCCTTCCGCATCTGTGATAGTACCTGCGGTAGTTCCTTTCACCAGAACAGAGACTCCGGGAAGAGACTCTCCCCTGTCGTCATTTACAGTACCCGTTATCACGCTTTGTGCGGCAACATTCATCGCACACAACAACGCAATAAAGAATGAGGTTAGAAACCTCGGATTCCATCTGATCTTTTTTTTCATCGCATTACATTTTAGAATAGGTTAATAAAAAGTGTTCACAGTATCTTTCATATAAATGTCCGGCTTGCAGATAAGCGGAGTTGGGACTCATGAAGTGAGAAAACTCAAAAGTAATGGCATTCTCCATTCCCGCTCTACGAGCCGCGTCGAGTTTAAAAAGCAGTTTTTCCCATTTTATGGGAAGAAAGCGGATAGGCATATCCCGGTCGAAAGACTCGATATTAGTCCAACAGCGCATTCCGTGCTTATCTGCCAACTGCTTATTCACAACAAGATAGTCGTACAACTCATGATAATCTACCTGTCCGTCCTGAAAGGCAAGTATATCTACCGCTCCTTCTACGTTGCCCAGTATCTCATCCCATTCCTCTTCGTGTTCTCTTACCGAGAGAGGTTTATCTCCAGCCATCACCTGATCCGTCTTTACTCCATGAATGTAGGGAGAAACCAACGTAGTGAGTCCGCCGGAAACATTCTTGGCATGTTTTCCCACTTCGGCATAGATTCGCGACATATTCTTGGTTCGCCGGCTTATCTCTTGCGATAAGTACCAACCCTGAAAAGACTTGTGATGACCGTATTTCTCCCATACTTCATCTATCATAGCCATGTTCAGGTCTATCTCTTTTTGAAAAAGCCCCTCCTGCCAATACTTTCCGGAGTCGTACATACCGAAGTAAAAAGCCATCCCATGTTTATCGGCAAGCGTGAGAAACATCTCAACCAAGTCCACGGGAGGATAATATACATCTTCTTTACCTACCAGGCAACGAAACGGGGCAGATATCCACTTTCCAAGACCGGCCCGAATAAGTACCACTGTGTTTATACCCATTTTTTTCATCGCCTTGAAGTCCTCGTTCCATTCGCGCGTTCCCCAGTTTTGATGCGGAATATCCCAACTGACTTCGTCGAGGAAAGTCGCCTTGATAGGCATTCCCTTCAATATGTCGGGGGTGGCAAATGAAGGAAATTCTTCATCTGCCAGTTTCCCGACCGAAGAGCATGCGGTTAGGAATTTGCTTCCTGCCAGCAGAGAGCAGGAGGCAAATGCCGTTTTCAGAAAATTACGTCGTCCGTTCATGTTTTATTCTTTTCTTGTAATTACAAAGTTTCCAATACCTGCCAGCATTGATACAATCCTCTGGGAACATGGAAACATCCTTTCCATTTACCACCCTTAAGCGGAAGCAACACCTCTCCTCTCCGATTCAGATACCCAAACCATTCGGGATATTCCGTATCCTTGAAATGCGCCCAAGTGTAGTTGTGTACTCTTTCGAACCAGTCCAAACAAGCTGAATCGCCAGTCAGCCGATATCCTTTAAGCATGGTAATCAAGGTTTCGATATGCACCCACCACAACTTCTGATCCCATTCCAACTGTTGCGGAGGAAAACCTTTGAAATCCATGAAGTAATAGATACCGCCGAACTCCTTGTCCCAACCGTACTCCAGCATCTTCAACGCCGTATCCTTAGCCTTTACTATCAATTCCGGTCTGTTGAGCCGTTTTCCCAAATCCATGATAAACCACATAGCCTCGATGGCATGCCCGGGATTTAGCACACGTCCCTCAAAACAATCCGCCAATGTGTTGTCCTCGTTCAGATTTTCAACGATGATTCCTCCCAGTTCGGGGCGTAGGAACACCTCCATCACTTCATGTATGCAAGAGTCCATAGTCTTCACCAGAAAATCGCCATCCAGCAAATGTTCTATTTCCAATGCGAGGTTACAGAGAATCATGGGCAATGCAAAGCCTTTCAGGTTACGTGTTCCGGGATGCGATTTATTCCATTTTCCTTTGGGGTTGCCAAGTTTGGATAGGATTACATCGAAAGTCTTTCTGGCAATTTCGGCATACTCATCGTTACCGGTAGCTAAACTTAACTGCCCGAAAGCCATGGTCGCAAACGTATAAGAAAAGATGTTATATGGCTCTATCAGCGGTTTCCCTTCGCGATTCAGGGAAAAATACCAGTTACAGTTCCCGTCGTGCCCGTATTTTTTTAAGAATTCTCCTCCCTGACGGGCACAATCAAGCCATTCCGGCTTCTTCTCCACCTTATTATATAACATGGAAAACATCCATGCTTCACGTCCCTGAAGCCAGATAAACTTATCCGTGTCAAAGACCTTTCCATCGCGGGTCAAACAAGTAAAGTACCCTCCAAACTCCTTATCTTGAGAATTATCAAGCCAGAAAGGAAGTACATTATCCAGCAGCTCATGCCTGTATTGGGCAGCCAATTCTCTAAAATTTATCATCTCAGTATATATTTAAAATTTAAGGTCGATTTTGGTTATTCCCAATAAGTTTCTATTTCTTCCAAGGATTTACCAGTGGTTTCAGGAACCAATTTCCATATAATCAGTATATAAGGCACACACATAAAGGCAAACAGGAAGAATGTTCCGGAGGGGGTAAGATTTTGGAGCATCCAGGGGGTCAGTTGCCCGATTAAGTAAGTACCGATCCAAAGAGAGAAACCGGCAATGGACATTGCCAGTCCGCGAACTTTTGTGGGATACATCTCTGAAAGAAGCACCCAGATAACCGCACAGATGGATACTGCGCAGCAGAACACATAAAAAAGGAAGAAGAATACAAGAAAGTAGGCTGAAATCTGCAATGCCTCTCCATAGTTGAAATATAAGCCTATGAGAAGCAACGAGGCAATCATCCCCGATACACCGTAGTACACCAGATTTTTTCTCCCCACGCGGTCTATGATAGCCAACGCCAACACCGTGGTGAGCATATTGACCACACCTACCAGCACCTGATAGAAAAGAGAATCGCCACCGGAAATACCCGCATTCTCAAAAATGGAGGGTCCGTAGTAGAGCACTGCATTTACACCCATAAATTGCCCCAGAATGGCGATACCGGCACCTATCATCACGGCTTTCCGTATTCCGGGTCTCAGCAATATGTTCCACTCCGACTTTGTTTCCGAAGCAATGGTTTCCTTTGTTGTGTTCAACTGTTCCATTACCTGTACAGCCGAAGTGTATATCCGGTTCAGTACCTTCTGAGCCTTGTTGTCCTCACCTTTCAGTATCAGCCAGCGCGGACTTTCGGGAACAAAGAACAGTATAACCAAGAACGTAACGGCGGGAATGGCTTCCACGCCCAACATTCCTCTCCACATTTCCGATATGAAAATCGTTTCGAACCAACCGCCTTGCCCGACAGTTTGCCCACTCGCCCAATCCATCAGAGAGAAATTACACAGATAAGCGCCCAAGAAACCCACTGTAATAGCCAGTTGGTACAAAGACACCAAACGCCCTCTGTACCGGGCAACTGCAATTTCAGATATGTATAAGGGAGAGATAATGGAGACAACGCCGATGCCAATGCCTCCAATGATGCGGTAGAGTACCAGTTGTTCGAAATCGACGCAAACGGCACATCCGATGGCTGATACGGAGAACAAAACCGAAGAGATAATCATCGTCTTTTTGCGACCGAAACGGTCGCCCAATATTCCCGCAACCGAAACTCCTGCAATGGAACCAATCAAGGCACAGCCTACATACCATCCTTGTTCCACCACGTCCAGCGCGAACAGGTCGGTAACCATTGCGATGGTACCCGATATGACCGCCGTATCGTACCCGAAAAGAAAACCGCCCAATGCTGCCACAAAAGAGAGGAACAGCATGTAGCCCATATTAATAGTCTGTTTCATGTTTTACTCTATTTCGAAGTATTCTCTATATCTGTCATACAAGTGTCCTGCCTGTAAATAGGCGGACTGAGGACTCATGAAGTGCGAGAACTCGAAAGTTATGGCTTTTTCATAGCCGGCACGTTGGGCGGCTTCGAGTTTCATGCGCAATTTGTCGAACTTAATCGGAAGGAATTTGATGGGCATGTCGCGGTCGAAACTCTCGGCATTCGTCCAGCATTGTATGCCATACTTATCCGCCAGCTTCTTATTCACGCTAAAGAAAGCGTCCAGTTCATCGTAGTCGATGTGCCCGTCTTGAAAGGCACAAGCATCCACCACATCGTGAATACCGTCGAATATCTCGTTCCATTCCCTCTCATGCTCCTGTACGGAAACCGCATCGCTTTTAGTCAACCTGTCTTCACTCGCCATTACGGCTTTCTTACCGTCTATCCACGGTGAGATGAATGTGGGCAAACCGCCTGACACATCTTTACACTGCTTTCCCATGGCATGAAAGGCGCCTATCGCTCCTTTGGTGGCACGACTTATCTCTCCGCTGATGTACCAGCCTCCGAAACTCTTATGTTTGGAGCCATACTGTTCCCACACTTCATCGATTACGTATTTATTGTCTTCGACTTCCCAACTCAAATCTCCCGTATCCCAATATTTTCCCGAATCGTACAGACCGAAATAGAATTTCATTCCATATTTATCGGCAAGTCTGAGATACATGTCGAGCAAATCTACGGAAGGCATGTAGCATCCTTTCTTCAACAGATACTCGGAGGGATAAGTGATGAACTTACGATATCCTGAACGAATCATGATAACAGTATCTATACCTATTCGTTTCATGTGACGGAAGTCTGCATCCCACTCTTTTTCGCCCCAATTCTGATGAGGAATGTCGTGAGAAATTTCGTCCAGAAACGTTCCGGTAATTCTTAACCCCTGTTTTTTGGGTACAATCAGGCGGCTTTCCGTGTTTTTCGCTTCCGGTGTTTCCGCCGTTCCGGAGGTATCATTATCCATAGCATTGCCCAACAGGCTGGGAGCCACCAGCATTGAGGCGCCCGCAAGGGTTGCTTTCTTCAAAAAGTCTCGTCTACTATTCTTTTCCATAATAAATTACTATGCTTTTTGTATGGTTGTTATTCAGCTGCGAGCGATGGCAAAAGCGGCACATCATTCGATATAATGCCCCCTTATATCCACCGTTTTTCTGTTGAACGGGTCCAGCAGACAGTCGGTCAGCACAGCCATCTCTCCCCTGAGAATATTCCGTTTCAAATCAAAATCCTTCAGATTAAAGGCTTTCCACACCTCCTCGCTTTTCTTCAGCATATCTCCTTCTATCTGTTCTTTGGCCGCAATCTCCCGGATAATGTTTATAGCTTCTCCTACCGTAACCGTCCGATCCGCTTCGGTAGCGAAGGTCATGTAGGGATACACTTCGGAGAATCCCTTCAACTCAGAAGCAAGGAGCAACGTATCCGCCCGCAACCAAGTCTGGTTACTCCAATTCACATTGCGCCCCACGCCTTTCAATATGCCGGTGGAACCGATTCGCTGATAAGATTTGAACCGGATGTCATCAGCAGGAACATCCAAGTAAGGCAAAAGATAAGCCTGAGCGTCTAACATGGCATTTTGCACACTGCGCACACCCACCTCTTTTATCTTTTTATTTTGCAACACAGACAAAGCCGCCAAGGCACCGGCCGCCTGCCCTATCTGCAGTACGACAGGTTGCAAACGGGTGGTTCCGTTGACAATATTGGATACGGAAATGGATTTTTCCGCCACTATCAAACCTTCCGTCTCCCGGGGTATAAGCGTCCCCAAGGGCAGTCCGTACGACGGAATGGGATGAAAATAAAGATTGGGCAACTCTTCATATCCGTGATAGCGAGTATGGTGATGATCCACCGGATAGTCCCCCACCGCAATGCAGGTGCGGTAGAGCTTATCCGGTTGCTCGTACGGGTTTGCGATATGGTTCAGGGTAAAGCGAACCAAGCCGTGAATACGCCGGGATTCGCGATGGTATGGAATGAAAGGCAACTTGTCTTCCGTGGGATATTCGTCATCCGCCAATCCCAATGTATTGAATCCCAGTTCGTGCTGTATGAAATAAATAAAGCGCATGGTGCAGTGTTTGGCCTCTTCCAGCGCTTTCTTGCGCTCTTCCGGAGTCATCTCTATCAGATTCACATAATAGTCGTTGCCTTCTATGGGCCAATTTATCATGTACTTCCCATTAGGAAGCTTCCCGTAGGTGATCATCATTTCTTTCGACCAAACCCGCTCAGGTTCTTTGGGAGTGACGCAAACAGGATTGGCACAAGCACAAGCGAACTCTTCCGGAGCATATCCGGCGGGGCGGGATATAGTCACATCTCTTCCGTAATCTTTCAGTATGGCCACATAGGTGAGGTCTTGCACTATGTTGTTGGCTTTATCGGGTGCTATCTCTTCATGAGTATCGTTACGGTTTTCCATACCCACGTCATATTTTACTCCGCACAATTTAGCCACATCGCCCAACTCGGTAGCATCAATCAACACTTTGCTACGAATGGTTCGCGGAGACTCTCCTTCGGTCTGCACCACCACCGTCCATTGCTCCTTTTCGCGTTTCACTTCTTTCAACACCGTCTGCGTCCAAACCCGCAGGTTCTTCTCTTGCCGTGTCATTTCCTGAAGAATGGCATTACCCACCGAAGGTTCGAAAAGCACATTGCTCACCCAGCCGGTACGCAGGGAGTCCAACCCTCCGTAGTGCGATGCAAGCCTGTCTTTAAATTCGCCCCAAAGCCCCGAAGGAAGATTGTAGTTACCATCCACAGCGCTCACGCCAGCCGCAGTAAGCATACCTCCCAGCCAGGCTGTTTCCTCCACCACCAGTGTCCGGGCGCCCATTCGTGCCGATTGAATTCCCGCCGTTACTCCGCTGGCCCCACCGCCAACCACAAGCACATCTACCTTTACATCTTGCTCACCGGTACATGAGCAGAAGAGTAACAACGACAACCCCAAACAAATAAGAGTGTTCCTCATCGTTATGTTTTCACTTATAATTAGGTTAACTTCTATTAGACGAAGCAAATATAATATATTTATTTAAATAAACCAGCATTATAAAATAAAATATTTAATTAAATGTGCGGAGTAACTAAAATATTTTATGATTACCGTACAAGACAGTGACTGTAACAAGAGAAAATGCAACCCTACCCCGTCAAACATATACGTCTTGATGGAACAACAGAAAAATTCATACACGTATTGCAACCGGCGGTTAATTCGACAATCCGAAGAGCCTTTTTCATAAACAGCTATCATACAACACATTATATACATATCTATGAATTACTTCCAAAAGACCTGTATCCTGCCCGTACGACACGGGCATCTTACTTCTAAAACACCTGTGTCGTACAAGCAAAGCACCCGTGTCGTATCATCGGACAACTTACACATAAAATAACCAAGGTGTTTTTCTTACAATCTTTTATTTCAGACTTCATACCATATCCGCATAATTCCTTATAAGAAGAGAAAAGTAATTTTTCCACATACACAAGGCATATTTAATAAATAAATTAATTATATTTGTTTGATAAATCAGAAGCTATGCACCAACAACTGCTGAAGGAGATAGAGATGGGCAGCAAAAATGCCCTGACGAAAAAGAAGATCATTACACATTATATATATAATGGATCTTCTACCATCACCGATCTGTCCAAAGAACTCGATCTGAGTGTGCCCACCGTCACCAAACTCATCATGGAGATGTGCGACGAAGGATATATCAACGATTACGGCAAATTGGAAACCAATAGCGGACGCCATCCCAATTTGTACGGATTAAATCCGGGTTCCGGATATTTTATCGGGGTGGATATAAAGAAGTTTGCCATCAACATCGGGCTCATCAACTTCAAAGGAGATATGATAGAGCTTAAGATGAATATCCCTTATAAGTTCAACAACACGGTGGAATCCATGAAAGAGTTGTGCGAACTCATCAGAAACTTCATAAAGAAGACAAGGGTAAACCCCGAAAAAATCATGAACATATGCATCAACATCTCCGGACGGGTAAACCCCGAATCGGGTTACAGTTTCAGCATATTCAACTTCTCGGAAAAACCATTGGCGGAGATTCTGACCGAAGAAATAGGACATCCCGTCTACATTGACAATGACACGCGTGTAATGACATACGGAGAATATATGCAGGGGGGTGTCAAGGGTGAAAAGAACATCATATTCCTCAATGTCAGTTGGGGTGTGGGCATCGGTATCATCATAGACGGAAAGATTTACACCGGGAAATCCGGATTTTCGGGAGAGTTCGGGCATATCAGTGCTTTTGACAATGAGATACTCTGTCATTGCGGAAAGAAAGGATGCCTGGAAACAGAGGTTTCCGGGTCTGCCCTGCATCGCATCCTCGTAGAACGCATACGAAAAGGAGAAGCGTCTATCCTGTCCGAACGGTTGAACACGACGGAAAATCCGCTCACACTGGACGAAATCATAGAAGCGGTCAACAAAGAAGACCCCTTATGCATTGAGATCGTAGAAGAAATAGGACAAAAATTAGGCAAGCAGATAGCCGGGCTCATCAATATTTTCAATCCCGAACTGGTGATTATAGGAGGAACCCTTTCTTTGGTGGGAGACTATATCACACAACCCGTGAAAACCGCAGTAAGAAAGTACTCGTTGAACCTTGTAAACAAAGACTCCGTAATCATAACCTCAAAACTAAAAGACAAAACGGGTATCATAGGAGCATGTATGCTTGCCCGGAGCCGTATGCTCGAAATCTGACCTAATGACACCAAGCGGCGCAGATTCTCCGGAGAGGCTTTTAGCTTAGTATAACACATAAGAAAGGGACTATCCTACTTTATCTCGGACAGTCCCTTCATCATTTACACAATATGTCTCTTAACTCTTCATGTCGATCAGCAGATTAAGTTCCTCCAATTGGGAAGAATCTATCGCAGAGGGGGCATCCAACATCACGTCACGTCCGCTGTTGTTTTTTGGGAAAGCGATACAGTCGCGGATACTGTCGAGACCGGCAAACAGAGACACCCAGCGATCGAGACCATAAGCAAGTCCGCCATGAGGCGGCGCTCCATATTGGAAAGCATTCATGAGGAAGCCGAATTGTTCTTGCGCTTTTTCAGGAGTAAAACCTAAAATTTCAAACATCCTCGCCTGTAAATGAGGATCGTGAATACGGATGGAACCGCCTCCTACTTCTACCCCGTTAATAACCATGTCATAAGCATTCGCACGCACTGCCGCCGGATTCGTATTCAATAAGGGAATATCTTCGGGTTTGGGGGAGGTAAACGGATGGTGCATTGCCATGAGTCTGCCTTCTTCTTCGCTCCACTCGAAAAGCGGGAAATCTACCACCCACAGGCAAACAAACTTATTCTTATCGCGCAGTCCCAGCCTGTTACCCATCTCCAGACGAAGTTCGCAGAGCTGTTTCCGGGTTTTCATCACATCGTCTCCACTCAGAATGAGTATCAAGTCTCCCGGTTTAGCGTTGAATGCTCTTCCGGCAGCTTGCAACGTTTCCTGTGTATAGAACTTATCTATGCTCGATTTCATGCTGCCATCTTCCTCCACCCGGATGTACACCAAACCTTTCGCACCTATTTGAGGTCTTTTGACAAAGTCAGTGAGTGCATCCAGTTGCTTGCGAGTGTAATGTGCAGCGCCCTCTGCGCAAATACCACCTATGTAAGCGGCATCATCGAATACGGAAAATCCGTAGCCTTTCATCACATCCATCAATTCTACAAACCTCATCCCGAAACGCAGATCCGGTTTGTCGCTGCCGTAATACTTCATGGCATCGCTCCATGACATGCGGATAAACGGTTCGGTAAGTTCAATGCCCCGTATTGTTCTGAACAAATGCTTAGACATACCCTCAAACACGTTCAATACGTCTTCCTGTTCCACAAAACTCATTTCACAATCAATTTGCGTAAATTCCGGTTGGCGATCCGCACGCAGGTCTTCATCCCTGAAGCATTTGGCTATCTGGAAATAACGGTCGAAACCGGAAACCATCAACAACTGTTTCAATGTTTGGGGAGATTGAGGCAATGCGTAGAATTGTCCGGGATTCATGCGTGAAGGGACGACGAAGTCGCGTGCACCTTCCGGCGTAGAGCCTATGAGTATGGGGGTTTCGACCTCAAGAAAGCCTTGTTCGTCCAGATATTTCCGCACCTCTATGGTCATTTTGTGGCGCAACTCCATATTGGAACGCACGCTATTGCGGCGCAAATCCAGATAACGGTATTTCATCCGGATGTCATCGCCTCCGTCCGTATTATCCTCGATTGTAAACGGAGGAGTTAAAGAGGCATTCAGAATATTCAGTTCAGATACGATAATTTCAACGTCTCCCGTGGGAAGATTGGCATTCTTGCTGAAACGCTCATTCACCACTCCCGTAACCTGAATGACATACTCACGTCCCAAATGATTTGCCTCTTCACAGAGTTGAACATTTATTTCTTCGTTGAATACCAGTTGGGTTATTCCGTATCGGTCTCTGATATCGACAAAAGTCATACCTCCCATCTTACGGGTACGCTGTACCCATCCGGCTAAAGTTACTTGCTTATTGATGTCGGAGATGCGAAGTTCTCCGCAGTTGTGTGTCCTAAACATTTTTCTGATATACGTTATATAAATTACTTAAATCGTTGTCTGTTTCCTGTAAGCGGGAATACGAAAAGATAATAAAAACTCAGCGCCACTGTAAGAAGGATTCTGAATAAAGGCTTGCAAAAATACGGATATTATGCAATACGCATCTACTTTTTAGCCAGCTTTTTAATCTGCTTCATCCCCTTATCAAGGATTTGCTTGTTCTTTTGAGTTATTTCTTCCACAAATGTTTCATTAATCTGCTTTATACCGTTGATGTAATCTTGTGCTCTTTGTAAAACATTCGCAGAAACAGGCTTCGTGTCCGGAGGGACAATGACACGCAATCCCTGTTTTATGATTTTCACATCGATGTGTTTTCCCATCATCACCGGGTCTCCATCGAAATGCGCCACACCGTCCTTACTGCGATGAATTCTCAAAGACTGGCAACGGAAAGTCTTTATACGGCTATTCTGATCAATGGTCTTATTGAAAAGTTGGAAAGAAAGAGATGGTACGTCGAGTACAGTAAAAGGTTCTAAAATAGTTACGTCGAGCAGACCGTCTGTCAATGTGGCTTGAGGAGCGATATAGGCATTATTTCCATATTGGGAGGCATTGCCGCAGGCAATCAAGAAAGCTTTATACCGCATTGTGGAACCCTCGAGTTCCAATTCATAGGTTTCCGGTTCGTATTTCAAGCTCTCCAACAGTGTTTTTTCCAGATATGTCAATGGTCCTCGTTTGTTTGCCTTTGAAAATTTCAGACTGACAAAAGCATCAAACCCCACACCACAAGTACAAAAGAAAGGAATGTCGTTAATCTTGCCGTAATCTATTATATCCATATTCCCGCAATTGATTATCTCAATTGCCTTCCTGGCTTCTATAGGAATCTGCAAGTGTCTCGCCAGACCATTGCCGGAACCGCATGGCAGAATAGCCAATGCGGTTTGCGTATGTATCAGGGAACGTGCTATTTCGTTGACTGTACCGTCTCCACCCACGGCTACAACGGCATGTATATTTTCTTCTGCCTTTTGTGCAGCGATTTCGGATGCATGACCGGCATATTCGGTATAAACAAATTCCGGTACAAAACACTCCTTATCCAGCTTCTCTTCTATTATAGGCAGTAGCTGTTCTTTACTCTGTGTTCCTGATTTAGGATTGATGATAAATGATATTTTCTTCTTTATCATGCGAGGAATGTATCATTATGCGTTTTCTAATCTGACAAAAGTAATATAAATTGTTGATATCTAAACTGTACGGTAATATTTAATCTGAAGATAGCTACTTTTTTTAGAATAAAAAGAGAGCAAGGAATACATAAATTACTATCTTTGCCCCCTGTTTGCAAAACACATATAACTAAGAATAATATTTCATGGGATTATTACAGAAAAAATTTGCGAAATACGACATCCCTCAGCAATTCATGGCTAAAGGTGTATATCCCTATTTCCGCACTATCGACAGCCATCAAGACACCGAAGTGTTAATGGACGGGAAGAAAGTCCTCATGTTTGGTTCGAACGCTTATACCGGATTGACCTACGACAAACGAATTATTGATGCGGCTAAAGCCGCCACAGACAAATACGGTACGGGATGTGCCGGTTCTCGCCTTCTGAACGGTACGCTCGACATACATGTAGAGTTGGAAAAAGAATTGGCGGAATTCGTAGGGAAGGAAGAAGCCATTTGCTTCTCTACCGGCTTTACGGTAAACGAAGGGGTAATCCCGCAACTCACCGGACGAAACGACTATATAATATGTGACGACCGTGTACACGCCTCTATCGTGGACGGACGCCGTCTCTCTTTCTCAACCCAACTCAAATACAAACACAATGATATGGAGGAGTTGGAGAAAGAGCTTCAGAAATGTGAGCCTGACGCCATCAAACTGATAGTTGTGGACAGTGTATTCTCCATGGAAGGCGATTTGGCAAACCTCCCCGAAATAGTTCGTTTGAAGAAGAAATACAATGCCAGCATCATGGTGGATGAAGCACACGGTATAGGCGTATTCGGTAAACAAGGACGTGGGGTGTGCGACCATTTCGGTGTAACGGATGACGTAGATCTGATAATGGGTACATTCAGTAAATCACTTGCTTCCATCGGTGGGTTTGTTGCCGGCGACAAAGAAGTTATTAATTGGTTGCGTCATAATGCCCGCTCATACATTTTCCAGGCAAGCAATACACCCGCAGCTACCGCAGCTGCCCGCGAAGCGATTCGTATCCTGATTGCAGAGCCCGAACGCCAACAACGTTTGTGGGATATAACCAATTATGCCTTGAAAAGCTTCCGTGAAGCGGGTTTTGAAATAGGAGAAACCGAATCTCCCATTATTCCTCTTTACGTCCGTGATACGGAAAAGACATTCATTGTTACCAAATTGGCTTTTGATGAAGGTATTTTTATTAATCCAGTAATTCCCCCGGCTTGTGCACCGCAAGACACATTGGTGCGAGTAGCGCTGATGGCAACTCATACAAAGGAACAGGTAGATTATGCTGTTGAAAAATTGACCAAATGTTTCAAACAGTTGGATATCATTAAATAAAACAGATAAAAGAATCATTATACAAGAAGAATTGTCCCGTTACACATTTACTTGTTGTAACGGGACAATTCTTTTTATTATGTGGACACTATCCCAATTAAGTGTGTAAGTATTAATACTTCTCGCCTAAACGAAGTCCTATCTCGATATCGGGATGCTGTGTCTCAGTTAAATCCAGTACTGTTGCTTTCTCCATATCTATCCATAGAATGGGACTTCCCAATATTTGTTTTATATAAACTAATTTTATTCACCTGCATATAAAGAATAAATAAGTTAAGATGAGAGATTGCCTTAAAATTAAACCAAGACAGCCTTATCTTTTTGAGTTAAGTCGATATCGGATGGTTGTTTTATACCAAAGTCCGACAAAAGAATGCATTCCAGGAAATCATCCCTGACCGGAATATTCCCCTCCACACAGGCAATGCCCCGGTATGCTCGCAGTATATTGAAAGAACGGAACGGGTATGGTATCCAAACCGCACGGACATGGTATCCGAACCATACAGGTACAGTATGGGGCAAAGTCCCCTCTCCTTATCAGCAATTGATAATCAATTATTTACATTTTTCCAAAACGTTCATTCAGGCGTTTTATATAATCTCATAACCGATTCAAGTCAAATGCTTCGGATAATAAATTATCGCATGTTGGAAAAAAGACACCGGTATGTTCCGGAAGCGAATCACAACAACATGATGACGCGTAACGAAATACTTGCAGTTGTTTCTAATAGTTCAAAGATAGGAATTTGATAGCAAATCACAACGGCCCATGTCGTGTTACAGGTGCAGACAATGTTGTTTCTAATAGTCCAAAGATAAGAATCTGAAAGCGGATTTCAAATATTCCGGCAACACACGCATATCTTGGTTCTCGACACAATACAGCCCGTCAACCATGGGAAAAAGTTTATATCGCAACGATGTTTTTATATAAAGTAACGGGAAATCATCCGCATAAGATAAATATACGTAATTTTGCAAATCCGGACTCAAATATCAAGAACACATGCAAGGCACGAAAGACCTTACCAAAGGGAATATAAACCGTCAATTGTTTATCCTCGCAATGCCTATCATGGCTACTTCTTTCATACAGATGGGATATAGCCTGACTGATATGGCATGGGTGGGAAGGCTGGGAAGCGAAGCCGTAGCAGCAATAGGTGCGGTGGGTATGTTGACGTGGATGGCAGGTTCTGTATCACTGCTGAACAAGGTAGGGGCAGAAGTCAGTGTAGCCCAGTCCATAGGTGCACGAAACGATGAACATGCCCGGCAATACGCTTCACATAACATTACCCTTGCATTACTCACATCCTGCATATTGGGTGCAGTATTATTTTTATTTGCCACTCCCGTCCTGCAACTATTCAGTTTATCTCCATCCGTCACCAATATGGCAGTTGTGTATTTGCGTATTATATCCACAGCGCTACCTTTTGTCTTCCTGTCAGCTGCTTTTACCGGTGTGTACAATGCGGCAGGACGCAGCAAAACCCCATTCTACATCAGTGGGTCGGGATTAATACTAAACATACTGCTTGACCCTCTCTTTATTTTCGGATTTGGTTGGGGTACCGTTGGCGCCGCACTTGCCACGTGGATCTCTGAAGCCATAGTATGCTTCACTTTCATTTATCAACTGCGTAAAAAAGACGGTTTGCTTGGCAACTTTCCTTTCTTCACTTTTTTGAGAGCTAGTTATACCCGTCGGATACTGAAGCTGGGATTACCTCCTGCCATACTGAATACATTGTTTTCGTTTGTCAACATGTTTCTTTCGCGCACGGCATCTATACAAGGAGGGCATATCGGACTGATGGCGTTTACGGCTGGCGGACAGATTGAAGCCATCACATGGAATACCTCACAGGGATTTTCTACAGCACTTAGCGCTTTTATTGCACAAAACTATGCAGCCGGATATAAGCAACGAGTGAGACAAGCATGGTACACCACATTACGTATGACATTGATATTCGGTGGTTTGTGTTCTATTTTATTCATATTCTATGGAAGTGAACTGTTCTCTGTTTTTGTTCCTGAACCTGAGGCATACCGGGTAGGAGGAGAGTTCTTGCGGATAGACGGTTACTCACAGATGTTCATGATGTTGGAAATCACGATGCAAGGAGTATTCTACGGCTTGGGGAGAACCCTCCCGCCTGCTATTGTCAGTATTTCGTTCAATTACCTGCGTATCCCGTTGGTATTGCTGTTCATCTGCATGGGAATGGGAGTAGAGGCCATCTGGTGGGCTGTGAGTATTACAACTATACTGAAAGGAGTGAGTATTTCCATTTGGTTTATCACCATCAAACAAAAGATTCTATGAGACGTTTTTCCCTTTTTACACTATGCAACGTTCGCACACGGAAGTGCGGTTTGATGAGCTTTTTCCCAAGTGCGCTGCCTCTGTGTTTACTTCTGGCATACCACACCGGAGTGCAAGCACAGCATACGACTGTATACGCCCCCGGCATATATACCGTGCAGATGATAGCCAATAACGATTATCAACTTCCTCCCGTCATCACCTTGGGAAAGGAAGAATCTATCGAACTTTCTTTTGACAGACTTACGCATGAATATCGTCGCTTGCATTACACGCTCACGCACTGTAATGCCGATTACAAACCCTCCGGACTCTCTGTCACGGAATATATGGATGGTTTTGAAGAAAACCTGATTGAAGATTATGCCGTATCGCTAAGTACCACCCTACCCTATACGCATTATCGGCTTACTATTCCCAATGAGAATCTTTCTCTCAAATTATCCGGCAATTACCGGCTGGCAGTATTTGATGAGACGGGGAATAACATCCTTCCTGTGTTGGAAGCTTTCTTTCAGGTATTGGAACCGCATGTTGACATCTCTGCTCAAATAAGTGGAGATACGGATATAGATCGCAACCGTTCGCATCAGCAGGTGCGTTTAAGCATCAATCACAAAGGATATACTATCCGGAATCCCAGGCAGGAATTGAAAGTATATGTATCGCAAAACAAATTCTTCCATTCTCCCGGAAAAAATGAATTACAACCAGACTATATCGGAGCGTATGAAGTACATTACCGCCACAATCCTTCGCTTATTTTTCCGGCGGGTAATGAATTCAGGCGTTTTGAGATAGTAAGTACACGCTATGCGGGCATGGGAGTGAACAACATACTTTATCAGACCCCATACTACCATGTCACACTCTATCCCGATGAACCTCGTGTGCACCGTTATCATTATGATGAAGACAGAAACGGACGATTCCTGATACGTAACAGCGAAGTCGAAAACGCCCGAACGGAAGCGGATTATTTTCTCGTTCATTTTACATTCAACCCCAAGGATACATTCCTACCGGGTAAATTGTATCTTCAGGGAGATTTCACTTATAACAAACTGAACGAAACATACCGCATGACTTATAATTCGGAGAAGAAACACTATGAGACTGCCTTACTTTTAAAACAAGGTGCATACAACTATCGTTATGTATATACAGACCCCGATGCCACGCATATAAGCTGGAATCTTACCGAAGGAAACTTCTACGAAACAGAAAATGAGTATCTGATTCTGGTATATCATTGCCCTCCGGGAGAGCGTTATGACAAACTCATAGGGATGAAGTGGCTCACTTACCCTGCCTTGAGATAAGTGAGAGATCAATCTATTCAAAAAAAACGGGCAGCTCCTCAATGGACTGCCCGGGATTATATACATGAAAAACGGTGATGCGCTAATAGCTATGTCCTCCCGACTTCATTTCTTTTTCATTTATCTTATGTATATCTATGCTACGCCATGCATAGAAGATATATGCCAACACGAAAGGAACCAACAAAGAAACATATGCCATTACATTCAAAGTAAAATGACTCGAACAACTATTGGCAAGGGTCAGCGAACTTTGCAAATCATACGATGAAGGATAATATGCCGTGTTATTATATCCGGCGGTAAGCAGCAATGCCAGCACAGTCAGCACCGTACCTGTTCCTGCAAACCATATACCTTTATCGAAGGTAATCTTACATAGAGTCTTTCCTATACCGAAAAGCACCAACACCACACCAGCCAAAAAGAGTAACAAAACCACAGGCATATCCGTCAGATTATGGAGATATTTATATTTTTCCATAATAATAACGCCTGTATCCGGTACTACAGCAAATCCTTCGGCAAGCAATGTACGTATCACAAATGTCAGAAAGAAAACAAGGAAGAGCACAGTGTTGCTTATCAACGCACGACGGCTTTGTTTGGCAAGGTCCGTATCGTCGATGTTATTGATGAAATAAAGCAGCCCCAATATGCGTGCAAGAAAAAATACGGCAAGCCCCATAATTACGTTCCACGGATTGGCAAGTGCATCCAGTCCGTGCCAGGAATTTCCCCACTGACTGATAACAGGCATCAATGTGTCCGTCATACCATCCTTATTAATATAAAACGAAGAACCGGTAAAGAACGTGGCAACCGCCCCTCCCAACAACACCGGACCTACTACGCCATTGATAACCAAAAATGTGCGATAGGTGTTCTTACCCAACAAATTACCTGCCTTGCTCTGAAATTCATAGCTGACGGCCTGTAATACAAAACTAAAAAGTATAATCATCCACAACCAGTAGGCACCGCCAAAGCTGGTACTGTAAAACAGAGGAAAGGAGGCAAAGAAAGCACCGCCAAATGTAACCAGTGTGGTAAAAGTGAACTCCCATTTACGTCCTGTGGAGTTCACCATCATTTTACGTTGGTCTTCGGTTTTTCCTAAAGTAAACAACAGTGAGTTTCCGCCCTGAACAAACATCAAAAACACGAGTAAAGCCCCCAGTAGTGATACCACGAACCACCAATATTGTTGTAAGAAAGTATAGCTCATCTGAATAATTATTTATGATTATAAAATATACCGGCAACGTTTACTCTTCGCTTATTACCGGTCCTTTGCGGATGGCTTTCAGTAGAATTCCTATTTCAGCAATCAGCATGATGGTAAACAGAATAAGGAAGATAAAGAATGTAGTCTGTACCGAACCGACATCCAGTTTCGAAATGGCAGCGCCCACCGGCATCATATCCTGTATCACCCACGGTTGTCTTCCGCATTCGGCAACCACCCAACCGGCTTGCCCGGCAAGGTAGCCCATCGGAACAGTGAAAAGCGCCAGCCAATGTATCCATTTCACTGAAGACAGATCTCTTTTATACGCCAAAAACAGAATAAAAAGAAAGAACACAATGAAATATCCGCCCAATATCACCATGATACGAAATGCGTAGAACGTCAAAGGAACATTGGGTACCAAATGATGCACATCCTTAATATATCCATATCCGAAGTAAGACATGTTTTCTTTAAGCACGACAGAGGCGGTTTGCATTCTCTCCTCATCTCCGGCAGACTTAGCCGCGCGGTATTCAGACAAAGCGGCAATGGCTTTCTTGCCACGTTCTATTTTTTGAGCGGCGGAAAGCGCTATCGTTCCGTCAGCCTGTCGATAACCACCCTCAAGCAGGTCGCTAATTCCGGGCACAAAGGCATTCATATCTCGTTTTGCCAGCAAAGAGAGCATATGGGGGATTTCCACACGACACAGGAAAGGTTCAACGCCGTCATCATGGGTTCTCTTTTCCGGATTCAATATACCGATGGCAACCAATCCGGCTCCCTCCTGCCCTTCGTAATAACCCTCCATCGCAGCCAGTTTCATCGGCTGTGTGCGTGCCACCTCATAGCCAGAACCGTCTCCCGTCCAGGCCGACATAAGTGCAGAAAAAAGCCCTACCCATGCTCCTATTTTGATACTCTCCAATGCAAATCTTTTCTCACGCTTTTTAAGCAGATACCAACAGCTGATACCTACCACGAAAACGGCTCCCAACACCCATCCCGACAATACGGTATGAAAAAACTTGTTGACCGCCACCGGCGAAGTGGCAACCGCCCAAAAATCTACCATCTCATTACGTACCGTATCGGGATTAAACTCCATGCCCACCGGATATTGCATCCAGGCATTAGCAACCAAAATCCACCACGCCGAAATCGTAGCTCCCAATCCGGTGAGCCAGGTAGAAGCCAGATGGAAACGTTTGCTTACCTTATCCCAACCAAAAAACATCACAGCTATGAAAGTTGCTTCCATGAAAAAAGCCAGAATACCCTCAATGGCAAGCGGAGCTCCGAATATATCTCCCACAAACCATGAATAGTTGCTCCAATTGGTACCGAACTCAAATTCCAGAATCAGTCCGGTAGCCACTCCTACGGCAAAGTTTATTCCGAAGAGCTTCATCCAGAACTTAGCGGTACGTTTCCAGAAATCATCGCCTGTGCGATAGTAGACAGTTTCCATGATACCCATGATGACAGCCAAGCCCAGCGTAAGGGGTACAAAAATCCAGTGATAGATAGCCGTTAAGGCAAACTGTGCCCGCGACCAATCAATCAACGAAGTGTCAATGTGTTCAATCATAGTTATTAGTATTAAGAATATAAATAGTTGTGAAGTAGACGAAATGAATAAAAAGAGATAAATATAGAGAACAGATTATTCGCCCGGAGAAACAGTGTTTTCGGTAGCTCTGTTTATCAACTCACCGCTGACATAGTCTTCCTTTTCTCCCTTTACCACATCCGTATTGAGGAATCTCGGAAAGAAGAACAAGCGCAAAATAAAAAACATAATGAATAGTTTGACCAGAATAATCAGCCATAGTGTACGACCGAGTGTCATACTACGAAAGCCATCCACGTAGAAACGCCAAATTTGCAGGAACGTACTCTTCATAGATTCTAAGTTAGATTTAAGTTTACTCCTTCCCCTTCCTGAGAGAGGAAACAGATATTCCTGTATAAGTTTTTCAAAAGCGTTCGCTAAAGAAAGCGAATTATATTATGAAACAACCAGATAAAATCATTTATAATCATTACAAATATAAAAGAAGTATAGTTAGTAAACAAGTAAAAAGATAAAAAAGAGAAGTTGGGTAAATAAAATTGTTTCGTCCACATCTCCGGCTCATTCGTCGATATCTTTTGCAAGTCTCCACGGCTCCGACATACCTTTGTCTTTGTAAAGAATAAGTAACACAGTTATTAAGATTATGAATAAGGTAAGAAGATTGATAGTGACAACATCGTGTATAGCGTGCACCTGCTTTGCGGGTGCACCGTTATATGCTCAAGAGCAACCCTCTTCCTCCATGTCGGAGAACGAAAAGGTAGACCGCAAGAACAAAGTCACGGATGAGACACAGTGGACATTACAAAGCTGCATAGACTACGCTTTACTGCACAACATCAACCTTAAGCGAAGCCGTATCAGTTCAGAAAGTGCGGGCATAGACGTGAAAACGGCCAAGTCTGCTCTTCTTCCCGGAGTTTCGGCGAGTATCGGACAACGCATTGTAAATCGTCCGTACAGTGAGTCAAACACCATCATACAAGGCGATAATATCACCAGCAGTACAAGCAAAACGTCATATAACGGTAGTTACGGTATCGACGTGAACTGGGTGCTTTACAATGGAGGAAAGCAGGTGAACAATATCAAGCGCCAACAACTCAGCGAGCGTATGGCCCAACTCGAAGTCATCCAGAACGAAAACTCCATAGAGGAAAACATCGCTCAACTGTACGTACAGATATTGTATGCTTCCGAGGCCGTGAAAGTAAACGAATCGACCCTTGCCGTGAGTAAGGCTCAACGAGACCGGGCGGAGGAATTGTTGGCTGCCGGCAGTATTGCAAGGAGCGACCTTGCACAGTTGGAAGCGCAAGTGAGCAGCGATAACTATTCCCTGACAACCGCCCAAGCCACCTTGCAGGATTATAAGCTACAACTCAAACAACTTCTGGAGTTAGACGGAGAAGAGGAAATGGATCTCTTTCTCCCTATCCTCGATAACGAACAGGTATTGACGGTGCTGCCATCCAAAACCGAAGTATTCCGTGCAGCTGTTCTGTCTCGTCCGGAAATCGAATCGGGAAAGCTGAACATAAAAGCAGCCGAGTTAGACGTAAGCATAGCCAAATCGGGGTATCTTCCAAGTATCAGCCTGAATGCGGGTGTCGGAACCACTAATTCCAATGGGAGCAACTTTACCTTCAGCGAACAGATTAAAAACAACTGGAACAACTCCATCGGGATAACGGTGAGCATACCTATATTTAATAACCGCCAGACGAAAAGCGCCGTACAAAAAGCAAAGTTGCAGAAGCAAAGCAGCGAACTGGAACTTGCGGAACAACAAAAAGCGCTTTACCAGACGATTGAGAACCTATGGCAAAACGCCAACAGTTCGCAACAGCAGTATATAGCTGCGCAGGCAAAACTTCGCAGCACGCAAACAAGTTATGAACTGGTTCAAGAACAGTTCAATGCCGGTATGAAAAACACCGTGGAACTGCTTACGGAGAAGAATAACTTGCTTAGTGCCCAGCAAGAGATGCTACAAGCGAAATACATGACCGTATTGAACACCCGGCTGCTGTATTTCTATCAGGGCGAACAGTTGGCATTGTAAGAGAGTCCTTCTCAGAATCTACGTTGGAAACGAAAATTATATCGAACAAATAAACAAAATAAGAATATGAAGCGAACAAAAATCATCAGCAGCGCAGTCGGTGCATTTGTCATACTCGGCGTCGGCTTCTGGATATTCGGTACGAAAACGCAGAAACAAACACTTGTCTACGAAACAGCTACCGTGAAATATGCGGATATATCGAAGTCGGTAACTGCCACAGGAAGCATCGAACCTGTTACGGAGGTAGAGGTGGGTACACAAGTAAGCGGTATCATCGATAAGATTTATGTAGATTACAATTCCATTGTACGCAAAGGACAGTTAATAGCCGAGATGGATAAGGTGACGCTGCAAAGCGAACTCGCCTCGCAGCGTGCGGCGTATAGTGGCAGCAAAGCCGAGTACGAGTATCAGAAGAAAAACTATGAAAGGAACAAGGCGCTCCACGACAAGCAGCTGATTAGCGACACGGAATATGAGCAAAGTCTCTATAACTATCAGAAAGCGCAAAGCGCTTTCGACAGTAGCAGGGCTTCTCTTGCCAAAGCGGAGCGTAATCTTTCGTATGCAACCATCACCTCTCCCATCGATGGAGTGGTCATCAGCCGCAGTGTGGAAGAAGGGCAAACCGTGGCATCGGGATTCGAAACGCCTACTCTGTTTACCATTGCCGCCGACCTTACACAAATGCAAGTGGTGGCCGATGTAGATGAA
The DNA here is from genome assembly GCA_041855205.1 of Bacteroides sp. Taxonomy (GTDB): domain Bacteria; phylum Bacteroidota; class Bacteroidia; order Bacteroidales; family Bacteroidaceae; genus Bacteroides. Next base: position 3,688 of record JBHADT010000138.1, on the reverse strand, counting down.
GCGGATATAGGGGACATAAAAGAAGGACAACGCGTCAGCTTCACCGTAGATGCTTATCCGAACGATGTATTCAGTGGTAAGGTGACTCAAATCAGATTAGGAGATTCGAGTAGTTCGAGCTCCTCATCCTCAAGCACTACGGTGGTAACGTATGAAGTAGTGGTTTCGGCTCATAATCCGGATTTGAAACTAAAACCCCGACTGACAGCCAATATAACTATCTACACTTTGGACAAGTCTCAAACATTGAGCGTACCAGCCAAAGCCCTGCGGTTCACTCCCACTCCGGAATTGGTAGGTAATGAAGCCGTCATCAATGATTGCGATGCTGAACACAAGGTGTGGAGCAGGCAAGGAAACATCTTCACGGCACATGCTGTCAGCATTGGTATCAGCAATGGGATAACCACCGAGATAACCGGAGGAATCGATGAGCGTACGGAAGTGATAACCTCCGTCTCACTGAAGACAGGTAACGGACAACCCTCTGAGAATGATTCCGCATCCGGTGAGCGAAGTCCTTTTATGCCTACCCCTCCGGGAGGAAATAACAAGAAAAGCGGTAAATAACCTTACGTATTCACACACTCTACATTATATGAAGAATGTAATAGAACTACAAGATATTCGGCGCGACTTCCGGGTAGGTGATGAAACGGTGCATGCTCTAAGAGGGGTTTCTTTCTCCATCGCCGAAGGAGAATTCGTTACCATTATGGGTACTTCCGGTTCGGGAAAATCTACTCTTCTGAATACACTAGGATGTTTGGATACACCCACTAGCGGAGAGTATTATTTAGATGGAATTTCCGTACGAAGCATGAGCAGACCGCAACGTGCAGTATTGCGCAATCGTAAAATAGGCTTTGTGTTTCAAAACTATAATCTTCTGCCTAAAACAACCGCCGTGGAAAACGTAGAACTCCCGCTGATGTACAACGCTTCCGTATCGGCATCCGAACGACGTGAGCGTGCTGTACGGGCATTGGAGGCCGTAGGGTTAGGCAACAGACTGCTACACAAATCCAACCAGATGTCGGGAGGACAAATGCAACGCGTTGCCATAGCCCGTGCCCTGGTGAACGACCCGGCTGTGATTCTTGCCGATGAAGCGACCGGCAATCTGGATACGCGCACGTCTTTTGAAATTTTGGTGCTGTTTCAGCAATTACATGCTCAGGGGCGCACCATCATCTTCGTAACTCATAATCCGGATATTGCACAATATAGCAGCCGAAATATCCGGCTGCGCGATGGGTGTGTTACCGAAGACACCCGCAACGACCGACCTCTCTCGGCAGCCGAGACACTGGCAAGCCTGCCGGTGGTCAGTGAGTGAATATCATACAATAACTTTAAGTAAATCCGAATATGAACGGAACCAATCTCCTTAAAATAGCTCTACGTGCTTTGGCCAACAATAAGCTTCGTGCCTTCCTTACCATGCTGGGCATCATCATCGGCGTGGCATCGGTCATCACCATGCTTGCCATCGGACAAGGCTCTAAACGTAGCATTCAGGCACAAATATCCGAAATGGGGTCTAACATGATTATGATACATCCCGGAGGAGACATGCGAGGCGGGGTTCGTCAGGACGCTTCTTCCATGCAGACACTGAAATTAAGCGATTACGAGACATTGCGTAATGAAACCGAATATGTGTCGGCCATCAGCCCCAGCGTTTCCTCATCCGGACAACTTATTGCCGGGAACAATAATTATCCGGCTTCAATAAGTGGTGTAAACACCGAATATTTACAGATACGCCAGTTGAACATAGAGAGTGGAGAGATGTTCAGCGAAACCGACATTCAGAGTGCCGCAAAGGTATGCGTTATAGGTAAGACCATCGTAGACAACCTGTTCCCCGGCGGACAAGATCCCATCGGTCAGATTATCCGTTTCAATCAGGTTCCCTTGCGGGTAGTAGGCGTACTGAAAGCCAAAGGATACAATTCTATGGGCATGGACCAGGATGAAATCGTGCTTGCCCCATACACCACAGTTATGAAACGCTTGCTTGCTGTAACCCATCTGCAAAGCATCTTTGCATCTGCTTTGAGTGAAGACATGACAGAGAACGCAACGGAAGAGATAAGCGCGATACTTCGCCGGAATCATAAACTGCGCGAGTCGGATGACAATGATTTCTCCATCCGAAGCCAACAGGAATTGAGCACGATGCTCAATTCGACTACCGACTTGATGACGACTCTGTTGGCTTGTATAGCAGGTATTTCACTGATAGTAGGTGGCATCGGTATCATGAACATCATGTATGTATCGGTAACGGAACGTACGCGGGAAATCGGTTTGCGTATGTCCGTCGGAGCGCGAGGGATAGACATACTTTCTCAGTTTCTTATCGAGGCTATTCTCATCAGCATCACAGGCGGAGTCATCGGTGTGCTTATCGGATGCAGTGCTTCGTTCTTGGTCAAAGAGATAGCACATTGGCCTATCTATATTCAAGCGTGGAGCGTTGTCCTTGCATTTGCGGTATGCACGGTTACCGGTGTCTTCTTCGGTTGGTATCCCGCCAAAAAGGCTGCCAATTTAGACCCGATTGAGGCCATCCGTTACGAATAAGCAACCGACATCAAAAAGCACGATACGGACAATAAATGAAAAAAAAAAGAAAAATATATACATAATAAGTTTAGAAAAAAGACATCCGGTATATATATGGAATAGTTATCTTTTTATTATTACAAACAACTGCCAAACAGGCTATTAGAGAGATTTTAAAAACTCTCTAATAGCGCATGGGTACTGTTCGGAAACCACACGGGTACGGTTCGATTACAATACCGGTGTTTTAAAAACACCGCATCCGTGTGGTTCCCGAACAGTACTTAAAAGATAGTATCATCTTTCTCTTTTTAATTTCGCATAAATAGACATTGAGGGCTCTGAAAGCAAGTGGCAAGCAATTCTGTCTTGTATGGCGCGACTATGGCAAATATGCAATGTCTCCGGAGAGCAGCTACAATTATATCTCCCGTTTGGCAGTCATTTATCCCAAGAATGTATTACCTTTGTTCTCATGATGAAACTGATAACGGAAGAACTCCTCGACGAAACCACCCGCAAAGCGAAAGCCTCTGCCAGACTACGGATGAATCATAATTTTCATGACTCAATGGAGTCAGCGGTTCATCGCCTGCTCAATGCATTGGAACCGGGTACTTATTTGACTCCCCATCGCCACATGGACAAAGAAGAAACCTATTTGATATTACGTGGAAGCCTGTTTGCTTTCTTCTTCGATGATGACGGGAACATTACCGATAAGACACTTTTGTCGCAAGCCAAGGGAAACTACGGTCTGGAAATCCCTCCACGCACGTGGCACAGCATTGTTGCGTTGGAACCGGGAACTATGATTTTTGAAGTCAAAAGCGGCCCCTACGTCCCCCTTACTCCGGAAGAGATAGCCGCATGGGCACCGCCCCCCTCCGACACGGAGAAGGTGGCTGCATACATGAAACACCTACTGGATTTCTAACAACTTACCCGGAAGCGTCTGAGAAATAAAAAAGAACGGAGGTGTGTCAAAATGCACAAAGCCCCGACTTTCACAAGCCGGGGCTTTGTTATTACCTAAAGATTTTGTATCTTTAAGCATAACATTTTATACTATGACAAAGATACATTTTCGTCCTTACAATCCCAACCAAACAGT